>NZ_VCCF02000001.1:996813-1303969 GCF_005938045.2 Pseudomonas sp. KBS0710
GATCTGCCCGTCGAAGCGGTAGATGGCGCCATACACCAATGGCTTGCCCAATTGCACGCAGGCATCGTTGACCAGGTAGCGGGTGTCGAAGTTGTCGGTGCCGTCGATCACCAGGTCATAAGCGCCGACCAGTTCCAGCGCATTGTCGGCATTGAGGGCGGTGTCGTGGGCATTGATCTGGATATGGCTGTTGAGGTCTTGCAGCCGCCGCTTGGCCGACTCGACCTTGGGCATGCCCAGGGTGCTGTTGCCGTGCACGATCTGGCGTTGCAGGTTGCTGCTCTCTACCACATCGAAATCCACCAGGCCCAGGGTGCCGATGCCGGCTGCCGCGAGGTACAGGCTGATGGGCGAGCCCAGGCCACCGGTGCCAATGATCAGCACCTTGGCTTTTTTCAGGTTCAACTGGCCTTCACGGCCGACCCCGGGCAGGGTGATGTGGCGTACGTAGCGCTGGACTTCTTCGTTGCTCAGTTGCTCGACGTCCATACCACCGGAGGTGGCCAGCAGCACTTCGATCCTGGCTTTTTCCGGCAGCGGATCATCGGCGCTGATCAGTTCTTCCTCGGTGGTGAACAGAAAGTGTTCCTTGAGCTGGTTGTTGTTTTCGTGGAACAGGTGCGTGCGCAGCTGTGGGTGGTTGCTGCAGAGGTTTTCAATGACTTCGCGCAATGTCGATCCAGTGCCCTTAAGGGTCGATTCCGGCAGCTTGGCCACGCGAACCAGGATATCGGGGAAAGAGACAGCGTTCATGGACAACTCCGTGTGCAGGTCGTTGAAGGGTTTTAGGGCGAATTGCTTGCCATCCCAGGCAAACAGCTTTGAGCCCAGGGCCTGGCCCTGGCGCACGTCCACCACCAAGTAGCTGACGGGGTGGATCGGCTCACCCAGGAACAGTGCCTTGTCCTGGTCTTCATCACTGAAATAGGCGCCGACGTCCGGGTGGGAGTGGTAGATCACCACCACCGGGTTGTCGCTGCGAAACGCCTTGTTCATCAGCAGGGTGTCGGCCACCGAAAAGGTATAGCCATTGGCCGCGCTGCGCGGGTACATCTCGGGGTTTTTGCGGTGCAGCTCATTCTGGATATTGTTGCCCAGGTACACACTGCCATCGGCGAAGACAAAACCGCAGCATTCTTCCGGGTAGCTGCGGCTGGCGTGGGCATAGATCTGTTCCAGAGCGGTAGGGCGGAGGACTTCCATGTTTCTCTCGCGTTGTTGTAGTTGTGGTTTAAGAGTCAATTTTTCTTGGCCAGAAGTTTTTCAACCGGCAATTTGGTGATCGCAAAGCCGGCCAGCAGGATGGCCGAGTACAGCATCAGGTCACGGGAAATTTCCACGCCCTCGTACCAGGCGCCGATGATCACTGCGAACACCGGGAAGATGATGAACACGAACGACAAAATGATCGGGCTCAAACGTTTGAGCAACATGAAGTACACGATAAACCCGCCCACCGAGGCCACCAACCCCAAGTAGAACAGGGCACTCCACGAACGCAGGGTAATAGTTTCGAACGTCGGTGCTTCAAACCACAGGCCGGCCACGAACAGCATCAGCCCGGCGATACCGATGGGCAATGTGTTGTAGGTGATCACGCTGATGGCACTGCCTTTTTGCTTGGTAATGACGTAGCACAAGGCATGCATGATCGCGGCGGTCAGAATTGCCAGCACGCCGAAGAATTCGGCGTGGTCCAGGTGCAGGCCCTGGCTCTTGATGATCATGTAGAGGCTGCCGAAACCGATGCCGATGCCGACCACCTGGGAAAAGTAGATGCGCTCGCGCAAAAACAGCGCGGAGAAAATCAGGATGAACACCGGCATGCAGCTGAACAGCAGCGCGGTGAGACCGGACGACACATGCATCTCGCCATAGTTGAGCAAGTAATAGGGAACGCTGAAATACGACAGGGTCACGAATACGAAGAACCAGCGGCTTTCACGCGGGAACAGGATCGGTTCGCGGCGCACCAGGGCAAAACACAGGAACAGTGGGAACGCGATCAGAAAGCGCAGCCCGGCCGACGTCAGCGGTGGCACGCTTTCGACGGCGATCTTGATGCCCAGCCAGGTGGTGCCCCAGCTCAGGCACACGATAAGAAACATCACGCTGGTGACCAGTCCGGCCAACCACTGTTTCTGAGTTTTTGTTTTTGTAGTGTTTTCAAGAACGGCGGACATTGGCATCGTTTATTGCTTCCCTGAGCCGGAATTGAACTCTATATTGACTGTGTATTAAGTTGTTTCATTCGGTGATTGAACCCGTAAAAGCACACTATTAGGGCGAATGATGGCTGTCAAAACAAATATTGACATGGTGTCAATTATGCGTGAAGGGTTGTCCAGCGGTCAGGGCGTCAAGTACAAACGCCTGTCCGATGTGATGGAGCGGGGCATCCTTGAAGGCTTGATTGAGCCGGGGTGCAAACTGCCGCCCCATCGGGTTCTTTCCGATAACCTCGGCGTGACCATTGGCACCATCAGCCGCGCCTACGGCGAGCTGGAACGCTTGGGGCTGGTGGTGGCGCGTGTCGGTGACGGTACTTTCGTGCGCAAGCGTGGTATGGAACGCCAGCGCGATGAAGGCTTTCGCAACGTCAGCGAAGAGCCGCGCCAGTACTTCGATATGAGCCGCAACATGCACATTCCCGGGCAAGAGACGGTGTTCCTGGCCCAGAGCTTCCAAACCTTGTCGACCAACGCCAAGTTCCTCCAGGACATCAGCGCCTATACGCCGGACGCCGGTTTGCCGCGCTACCGCGAGGCCGGGGCGCAATGGCTGGTGCAGCGCGATTTTCATCCGATTCCCGAGCAGGTCATCTGCGTCAACGGCGGCCAGCATGGCCTGCTCTGCGCCATGATGGCGCTGTTGCGGGCGGGGGATACGGTGGTCACTGAGCAACTGACGTACCCAGGGCTTATCACTGCCGCACGGATGCTCGGTGTGCGGCTGATCGGCCTGGAAATGGATGACGAAGGCGTGCTGCCGGGGGCGCTGGATGAAGTCTGTCGTAATCACCGGGTTTCGGCGCTGTACTGCACGCCGACGATCCAGAACCCGACCACGGCCGTGCTATCGGTCGCACGCCGAGAAGCGCTGGCCAAGGTGTGCCGCGAGCATAATCTGCTGATTCTGGAGGACGAAGCCCACGGCGTGTTGGTGGAAGATCGCCCGCCACCACTGAGTTTTTTCGCCCCAGAGCGTACGATTTTGATCAGTAGCCTGAGCAAGGCGGTGTCTGCCGGGCTACGTGTGGGGTATGTGCATGCGCCACCGGCATTGGTCAGCCGTATTTCGGCGGCCTTGCGTTCGACCTGCTGGATGGCCACGCCGGTGACGCTGGAGCTGGCGACCCAGTGGATCGAAAACGGCACGGCGGAATACCTGCTGCGCCAGCAAATCAACGAGATCAGCCGGCGCAAAGCCCTGGTGCGCGACCTTTTGGTCGGTTTGGAGTACCGCACTCATCTCAACAGCCCGCACTTCTGGATTGAAGTACCTGAACCCTGGCGGGCGTCGGAAATCGAGGCAGAGCTCAAGCAGAATAATTACCTGATCGCCACCGCTGAGGCATTTGCCGTAGGGCAGACGGCGGTGCCGCAGTTTATTCGGGCGAGTATCTGTAATACGTCGGGCGATGATCAGTTACTGCGTGAGGGCTTTGATGCCCTGGCCACCGCGCTGGGGCAGGGCGGTGACAGGTTTCAGCTGTAACGCCGCGTCATCGTTCATCGCACGCAAGCCAGCGCCCACATTTGGAATGCATTCCCCTGTGGGAGCTGGCTTGCCTGCGATGGGGCCCGTAAAGGTGCCCACTATTTGAAGCGCCGCTCCACGCCTTTCTCCACCAGAATCTTCGCCGAGATCTCTTCCACCGAAAAATGCGTGGAATTGATGTGCGCAATATTCTCGCGACGGAACAGGTTTTCCACTTCGCGCACTTCGAATTCGCACTGGGCATAGCTGGAGTAGCGGCTGTTGGGCTTGCGCTCGTTGCGGATGGCGGTGAGGCGGTCCGGGTCGATGGTCAGGCCGAACAGCTTGTGCGAATGCGCACGCAGGGCGGCAGGCAGCGTCAGGTGCTCCATGTCGTCCTCGGTGAGCGGGTAGTTGGCCGCGCGAATACCGAATTGCATGGCCATGTACAGGCATGTCGGGGTCTTGCCGCAGCGCGACACGCCCACCAGGATCAGGTCGGCCTTGTCATAGTAGTGGGTGCGGGCGCCGTCATCGTTGTCGAGAGCGAAGTTCACCGCCTCGATACGCTCCATATAGTTGGAGTTGTGGCCAATGGAATGGGACTTGCCCACGGAGTAGGAGGAATGTTCACTCAGCTCCTGTTCCAATGGCGCCAGGAACGTGGAGAAGATGTCGATCATGAAACCATTGGAGGTTGCCAGGATCTCACGAATATCTTGATTGACGATGGTGTCGAAAATGATCGGGCGAAAACCGTCTTTTTCAGCCGCCAGATTGATTTGTTGTACCATGGCCCGCGCTTTATCCACGCTGTCTATATACGGCCGCGTAAATTTGGCGAAGGTAATGTTTTCGAACTGCGCGAGCAGGCTCTGACCCAATGTTTCGGCTGTGATGCCGGTGCCGTCGGAGATAAAGAAAGCAGATCGTTTCATTTGAGCCCTAGGCCTTAAGCTGATGGCGAATCTTGGATATGATAGGCGCGATTTTGCCGTCCCGCAGTGGGCCGCATTCTCACTTATTTTCCAGGTCCAGGCCACAAGCGCTGGCGTTTGCTCCTACTGAGCTGCCGGCGTCCTGAGCTTTTCCAACACAGAAAGTGGAGAGATCACCTTGGTAGAGTACGTAGTTTCCCTCGATAAGCTCGGCGTCCATGATGTAGAGCATGTGGGGGGCAAGAACGCATCCCTCGGCGAGATGATCAGTAATCTTGCAGGCGCTGGAGTCTCGGTGCCCGGTGGTTTCGCCACCACGGCCCAGGCTTACCGCGATTTCCTCGAGCTGAGCGGCCTCAACGCCCAGATCCACGCCGCGCTGGACGCCCTGGACGTCGATGACGTCAACGCCCTGGCGAAAACCGGCAGCCAGATCCGCCAATGGATCATGGACGCCGAGTTCCCCGAGAAGCTCAACGAAGAAATTCGCACCGCCTTCGCGGCACTGTCGGCCGGCAACCCTGACATGGCTGTTGCCGTACGCTCCTCGGCCACCGCCGAAGACTTGCCGGACGCCTCTTTCGCTGGCCAGCAGGAAACCTTCCTGAACATCCGCGGCGTTGAAAACGTGATCCGCGCCGCCAAGGAAGTGTTTGCCTCGCTGTTCAATGACCGCGCTATTTCCTACCGCGTACACCAGGGTTTCGACCACAAGCTGGTGGCTTTGTCTGCCGGTGTGCAGCGCATGGTGCGTTCGGAAACCGGCACCGCCGGCGTGATGTTCACCCTCGATACCGAATCGGGCTTCCGTGACGTGGTGTTTATCACCGGCGCCTACGGCCTGGGTGAAACCGTCGTACAAGGCGCGGTTAACCCTGACGAGTTCTACGTCCACAAACACACCCTAGAGGCCGGCCGCCCGGCCATCCTGCGCCGCAACCTGGGCAGCAAGGCTATCAAGATGATCTACGGCGACGAGGCCAAGGCCGGTCGCTCGGTGAAAACCGTTGAAGTCGACAAGGCCGAACGCGCGCGTTTCTGCCTGACCGACGCTGAAGTCAGCGAACTGGCCAAACAAGCGATGATCATCGAAAAGCACTACAAGTGCCCGATGGACATCGAGTGGGCCAAAGACGGTGACGACGGCAAGCTGTACATTGTGCAAGCGCGTCCGGAAACCGTGAAGAGCCGCACTTCGGCCAACGTAATGGAACGCTACCTGTTGAAAGAAACCGGCACTGTGCTGGTGGAAGGCCGTGCCATCGGCCAGCGCATCGGCGCCGGCAAAGTGCGGATCATCAAGGACGTGTCCGAAATGGACAAAGTCCAGCCCGGTGACGTGCTGGTCTCCGACATGACCGACCCGGACTGGGAACCGGTTATGAAGCGCGCCAGCGCCATCGTCACCAACCGTGGCGGGCGTACCTGCCACGCGGCGATCATCGCCCGTGAGCTGGGGATTCCCGCAGTCGTCGGTTGCGGCAACGCCACCCAACTGTTGAAAGACGGCCAGGGTGTGACTGTGTCCTGTGCCGAAGGTGACACCGGCTTCATCTTTGAAGGTGAACTGGGCTTCGATATCAAGCAAAACTCCATCGATGCGATGCCGGACCTGCCGTTCAAGATCATGATGAACGTCGGTAACCCCGACCGTGCGTTCGATTTCGCGCAGTTGCCGAACGCCGGTGTGGGCTTGGCCCGCCTCGAGTTCATCATCAACCGCATGATCGGCGTACACCCCAAGGCGCTGTTGAATTACGACGGCCTGCCGCTGGAAATCAAGGAAAGCGTCGACAAGCGCATCGCCGGCTACAACGACCCAGTGGGTTTCTACGTCGAGAAGCTGGTTGAAGGCATCAGCACCCTGGCGGCGGCGTTCTACCCGAAAAAGGTCATCGTGCGCCTGTCGGACTTCAAGTCCAACGAATACGCCAACCTGATCGGCGGCAAGCTCTACGAGCCCGAAGAAGAAAACCCGATGCTGGGCTTCCGCGGCGCTTCGCGTTACATCAGCGAAGCCTTCCGTGACTGCTTTGAGCTGGAATGCCGTGCCCTCAAGCGCGTGCGCAACGAGATGGGCCTGACCAACGTCGAGATCATGGTGCCGTTTGTACGCACCCTGGGCGAAGCGAGCCAAGTCGTCGACCTGCTGGCTGAAAACGGCTTGTCCCGCGGCGAAAATGGCCTGCGCGTGATCATGATGTGCGAACTGCCGTCCAACGCCATTCTGGCCGAGGAGTTCCTGGAGTTCTTCGACGGCTTCTCCATCGGTTCCAACGACCTGACCCAGCTGACCCTGGGCCTGGACCGTGACTCGGGGATCATCGCGCACCTGTTTGATGAGCGTAACCCTGCGGTCAAGAAACTGCTGGCCAACGCCATCCAGGCCTGTAACAAGGCCGGCAAGTACATCGGCATCTGCGGCCAAGGCCCTTCCGACCACCCGGACCTGGCTAAATGGCTGATGGAGCAGGGTATCGAAAGTGTCTCGCTGAACCCCGACTCCGTGCTGGAAACCTGGTTCTTCCTGGCGGAAGGCCAAGCGTCCGCTTAAAGGCGTGACGTCAAAAGTGCCGGTCACCCAGCCTGGGTGACCGGCATTCTTATCTGTACAGGGCGGAACTCCATCCGGACGCCGCCCTTTTTTGTGCAAGAGCATTATGCAAAGCAGCAGCAACCTATTTCCCGTCGCCTTGATCAGTGCTGAACGTCGTGGCGACCTGAGTGAAGATGTGTACCGCCTCAAACCTGGCAACAGCCCCGACGGCACCGTCGAGCTGGCTGTGACCCGTTTAGGCCAGGCGGATGTCCCGGAAAACCGGGGCACGCCGGTTATTTTATTGCACGGCAGTTTTTCCAATCGGCGCTTCTGGTATTCGCCCAAAGGGATCGGCCTGGGCGCTTACCTGGCGCGTCAGGGATTTGATGTGTGGATCCCGGAAATGCGCGGCCACGGCCTGTCCAAGCGCAATCAGGATTACGCCAGAAACCGCGTCGCCGATTATGCGCGATACGATTTGCCGGCGATCGGCGCGTTTGTGCGTGAGCAAAGCGCACAAATACCGCACTGGATCGGCCATTCCCTGGGCGGCACCGCCTTGGCAGCGGCCTTGGGCGGTCAGCACCTTGGCGCGCCAGCCGTGGCGTCGGTGGCACTGTTTGGTTGCCAGGTCAGCCGCACCCACTGGCCGCTGAAAATTCCGCCGCTGGAATGGACCGGCCGTTTGCTCTTGAAACGTTTTGGTGAAGTATCCGGCGTACGGCTAAAACGCGGCCCCGAGGACGAGCCGGCGGGGGTGATGATCGAAGCGATGCGCTGGAACGGCCTGTTCGGTCGTTTTGGCGAGGGTAAGCAGGACTGGTGGAAGGGGCTGGCGGGTGTGGACGTGCCGCTGTTGGCCGTCAGCGCTGCTGGCGATCAACAGGACCCGGACTGGGCCTGTCGAAAGTTGTTCGAACAAGTCGGCTCTGAACATCGCCAATACCTGTGCCTGGGGCGCAAGCAAGGCTTCAGCGGGGATTTCGGGCACGTCGAGATGCTCGTCAGCAAGGCCGCGCAGACTGAAGTGTGGCCGTTGGTGGCGCAGTGGCTGAAAGATCCTTTGACACCTTTATTGGCGGCAGAGCCGCAGGTAGCGGCAACGGTCTAGCGCAACCGCTCTGCCAAGGGCGTTTCACTCGGGAGAGGTTGCGGCTAAGATATGACGCATCAAACGCTTCTGGTCATATTCAGTCGCGCAGTCGCTATTGCGTTGCGACGGTGTGAGTCTGATCATGGCCGCCGCTGACGGGAGGGCGCTTAAAGTTCAGCCGTTGTGACGCGTTTTTCTGATGTACACCGTGGGATGTTCGACCTCTTCAATGACGACAGGAGTTTCCCGATGATTCATTACGTGACGCCCGATCTGTGCGACGCCTACCCGGAGCTGGTGCAGGTAGTTGAGCCGATGTTCAGTAATTTCGGTGGCCGAGACTCCTTTGGCGGTGAAATCGTCACCATCAAGTGCTTCGAAGACAATTCGCTGGTCAAGGAACAGGCCGACCAACCGGGCGCTGGCAAGGTGCTGGTGGTCGACGGTGGCGGCTCCCTGCGTCGCGCGCTGCTGGGTGACATGATCGCCGAGAAAGCCGCAAAAAATGGTTGGGAAGGCTTGGTGATCTACGGTTGCGTGCGTGATGTCGACGTCCTCGCCCAGACTGACCTGGGTGTGCAGGCGTTGGCGCCTCACCCGATGAAGACCGACAAACGCGGCATTGGCGACCTGAACGTGGTGGTGACGTTTGCCGGCGTGACATTCCGCCCTGGTGAGTACGTCTACGCCGACAATAATGGCGTGATCGTTTCGCCAAGCCCGTTGAAAATGCCTGAATAAACCGCAGTAGCCGAAAGGGGTGAGGATGTTCGAGGAAGAAAACGCGCAATGGGGGCTGGTGCATGCCCTGGTGCTGGACGGTAAAGGCGGTGCGCGTTCGATTGCCCGGACTGAGCTCGACGACTTGCAACTGCAGCCCCAGGAAAGCCTGTGGCTGCATTGGGATCGCAGCCATCCACAGACCCAGACCTGGTTGCGTAAATCCAGCGGTTTGAGCGAATTCGCCTGCGACTTGTTGCTGGAGGAGAACACCCGCCCGCGCCTGCTGCCGCTGCCGGACAGCGAATTGCTGCTGTTTCTGCGCGGGGTCAACCTCAACCCGGGCGCCGAGCCGGAAGACATGGTCTCGGTGCGTATTTTTGCGGCAGCCAGCCGCGTGATTTCCCTGCGCTTACGCCCATTGCGGGCTACCGATGAGCTGCTGGTGCAACTGGCTGAGGGCAAAGGGCCAAAAACCGCTTCTGAACTCATCCTTTATATGGCGCAGTACCTGACCAATAAAGTGCAGGATTTGGTCACCGACCTGTCCGAAGTCGTCGATTTAGAGGAAGAAAAACTCGATGCCGACGAACGGTACACCCCGGAGCACGGCAACGTTTTGCAGATCCGTCGAAGGGCTGCCGGATTGAAGCGTTTCCTGGCGCCACAGCGGGATATTTTTGCCCAGCTGACGCGGATCAAATTAGCGTGGTTTTGTGACGACGATGCTGACTACTGGAACGAATTGAACAACAGCCTGACCCGCTACCTGGAAGAGCTCGAACTGACCCGAGAGCGCGTAGGGCTGGTGCTTGAGGCCGAAGACCGGCGCTTGAGCGTACGCATGAATCGCACCATGTACCGCTTCGGGATCATCACCGGGATCTTCTTGCCGATGAGTTTTCTGACCGGTTTGCTGGGTATAAATGTGGGCGGAATTCCGTTCTCTGCCAGCCCCTATGGTTTCGTGATTGCCTGCTTGTTGATGGTCTCGGTAGCACTGGGGCAATGGTGGCTATTTCGACGATTGCGCTGGGTTTGACCTGAATATGACCTGAACGCAAGCAGGGTCAGATGTGACCCCAAGAATTTAACCCTCGTCTTTTAACTCACTTGCGAGAGGTCTTTATGCACGATCCGTTCGAACAGTCTTTGCGTGACATGCTCAATGCGTCGCCATCCAACCGTGATGACGATGCCTGCCTGGGCCGCGTGTTGAAAACCGCCAACCGTCAGGTAGGGGCGGGAGACCTGTTCGGTCTGCTGGGTCGTTGGTTACCGGCATTGATGATGGCCTTGAACAATGGTTCGGCCCACGTATCGCCGGTTTCGCGTCGTAAACCTCTTGCTCGCACTGCTGATAAGGCTGATTGAATATGGAACTTGATCTCTGGACCCAGAGCCTGGTCACCGCGATGACCGCATTGTGGACCAAGGTGGCGAATTTCATTCCCAACCTGTTTGGTGCCCTGGTTTTGGTGTTGCTGGGCTTTGTCGTGGCCAAGTTGCTCGACACCCTGCTGTCCAAGTTGCTTGCAAAACTGGGGCTGGACCGCTTGATGGCTGGCACCGGCCTGACCAAGCTGCTGGGCCGCGCCGGGCTGCAAGTGCCGATCTCAACGCTCATCGGCAAGATCGTTTATTGGTTTGTTCTGCTTATTTTTCTGGTTTCTGCGGCTCAATCCCTTGGACTTGAGCGAGTTTCAGCTACGCTCGACATGCTGGCGCTGTATTTGCCGAAGGTTTTCGGCGGCGCGCTGGTGTTGCTGGTAGGTGTATTACTGGCGCAACTGGCCAACGGGCTGGTGCGCGGTGCTGCTGAAGGCGTCGGGCTGGACTATGCTGCGGGCCTGGGGCGAATCGCCCAGGGGCTGGTGATCATCATCAGTATTTCCGTCGCGATCAGCCAGTTGGAGGTCAAAACTGACCTTCTGAACCACGTGATTGTGATTGTTTTGATTACCGTTGGTCTGGCAGTTGCGCTGGCCATGGGTTTGGGAAGCCGGGAAATTGCCGGCCAGATTCTTGCGGGAATCTATGTGCGTGAGCTGTATCAGGTTGGGCAACAGGTGCGTGTGGGCGAGGTCGAAGGGCAAATCGAGGAGATCGGCACGGTCAAGACGACGGTGCTGACCGATGACGGTGAGCTGGTATCGCTGTCCAATCGGATTCTCCTCGAGCAGCAGGTCAGTAGCCGCTAACCCGGCAAATCCTGCTAATGTACGCCGCCGCAAACCCGGGAGACCGGGCTGTAGCGGACATTGACCTGACTGTCGGCACGACTTGTTTTGAATAAAGCCCAAACGCTGTCCACGCGCTATGACCCCCGTGAGCTCTCTGATGAGGAGTTGGTCGCGCGCTCGCACACGGAGCTGTTTCACGTAACACGCGCGTACGAAGAATTGATGCGCAGATATCAACGCACTCTGTTCAACGTTTGTTCAAGGTATTTAGGGAACGATAGAGATGCGGATGATGTCTGTCAGGAAGTGATGCTCAAGGTGCTATACGGCCTGAAGAACTTTGAGGGAAAATCGAAGTTCAAGACATGGCTCTATAGCATCACGTACAACGAGTGCATCACGCAGTATCGTAAGGAACGGCGAAAGCGTCGCTTGATGGACGCTTTGAGTCTGGACCCCCTTGAGGAAGCGTCTGAAGAAAAGGCGCCGGTACCCGAGGAAAAGGCCGGACTTGATCGCTGGTTGGTGCATGTGAATCCGATTGACCGGGAAATTTTGGTGCTACGATTTGTCGCAGAGCTGGAGTTTCAGGAAATTGCTGACATCATGCACATGGGTTTGAGTGCTACAAAAATGCGTTACAAGCGTGCTCTTGATAAATTACGTGAGAAATTTGCGGGCGAGACTGAAACTTAGTGCGTGGCAAATATCTCTTACGTGTAGGCAAGTTCTGTTAGACTTGTCGCCGAGTTGTCCCCCGGTTTGTGGGACTGCTTTACAATCACCAGATGGGGATTTAACGGATGAAACTGAAAAACACCTTGGGCTTTGCCATTGGTTCTCTTATTGCGGCCACTTCTTTCGGCGCTCTGGCACAAGGCCAAGGCGCAGTTGAAGGCCAGCTGTTCTACAAGAAGCAGTACAACGATAGCGTTAAGCACATCGAAGACGGCTTCAACCCTGGCGCTAGCATCGGTTACTTCTTGACCGACGACGTGTCGATCAACCTGAACTACGACACCACCAACCACACCCGTTCGAACGACGGTACTGGTTCCCAGAAGATCAAAGGTGACACTGGCAGCGTGACTGCTCAGTACCACTTCGGTCAGGCCGGTGTTGATTCCCTGCGTCCATACGTAGAAGGTGGTTTCGGTCACCAGAGCCGTACCAACGTTGAAGCTGATGGCCACAAAGGTCGCGACCAGACCACTCTGGCAATCGCTGGCGCTGGCGTGAAGTACTACTTCACCAACAACCTGTTCGCTCGTGCTGGCGTTGAAGCTGACTACGGCATCGACAACGGCAAGTGGGACTACTCCGCACTGGTTGGCCTGGGTGTGAACTTCGGCGGCAACGCTGGCGCAGTCGCTCCAGCTCCTACTCCAGCACCAGCTCCAGAGCCAACTCCAGAGCCAGAAGCTCCAGTTGCTCAGGTTGTTCGTGTTGAGCTGGACGTTAAGTTCGACTTCGACAAGTCCGTTGTTAAGCCTAACAGCTACGGCGACGTGAAAAACCTGGCCGACTTCATGGCTCAGTACCCAGCTACCAGCGTAGAAGTTGCTGGTCACACTGACTCCATCGGTCCAGACGCTTACAACCAGAAGCTGTCCCAGCGTCGTGCTGACGCTGTTAAGCAAATCCTGGTTAAAGACGGCGTTGCTTCTAGCCGCGTACACGCAGTAGGTTACGGCGAATCCCGCCCAGTTGCTGACAACGCAACTGAAGCTGGTCGCGCTGTTAACCGTCGTGTAGAAGCGTCGGTTGAAGCTCAAGCTGCTCAGTAATTACTGAGTGGTAGAAAAAAGCCCGGCTTAGGCCGGGCTTTTTTTTGCCTGAAATTTGCCTTAGGCGCTGGCTGACACGGCAATGCAGGCGGCTTGCTCTGCGCCAGCAACATTGCCGATCACCAGGATCGCCGGGCTTTTCAGAGCAAATACCTGTGCATCGGTATGCATGTGCGCCAGAGTGCTGCGGCACTCGCGTTGCTGAGGCAATGAGGCGTTCTCGATCATCGCCACCGGCATATCCGCTGCCATTGCGCCCTCCAGCAATTGCTGACGAATCTCCTCCAGCTTCGCTACGCCCATATACACCACCAGTGTCGTACCGCCCTCGGCGAGTGCGCGCCAGTTAAGGCTGCTATCGTCCTGGGTATGCGCGGTGACCAGCGTGACGCCGCGACTGACCCCGCGCAGCGTCAGGGGAATATCGCAGTTCGTTGCACCCGCCAGGCCCGCGGTAATCCCGTTGACCAATTCCACCTCAATCCCGTGTTCACGCAACCACATTGCTTCTTCGCCACCCCGGCCGAAAATACACGGATCGCCGCCTTTGAGTCGCACCACGCATTTGCCCTGGCGCGCATAGCGCAGCATCAGGCGGTGGATAAAATCCTGAGGTGTAGACCGGCACCCACCGCGCTTGCCCACGGTGACCACACGAGCGTGCGGGCAGTGTTCGAGCACCACCGGGTTGACCAGGTCATCGATCAGTACCACATCGGCTGCGTGCAGGGCGCGTACCGCCTTGAGCGTCAGCAGCTCCGGATCACCGGGGCCTGCGCCTACCAGCCAGACTTTTGCGCTCATGTTTATCCCCTTACACACTGATTGCGATTGGCAGCGACGTGCTGGCCAACAGACGTTTGATTTCCGGAACACAAGAGCCGCATTGCGTGCCGCACCCCAGTTCCTGTTTAAGCCCAGCCAGGTCCAGGCCACGACCGATACCGGCACATACCGCGCTTTCGCTGACGTTCTTGCAGTTGCACAAAATTTTGCTGCTGGCCGCTGCGCCTCCCGGTGGTGCACTGAGCGGTGCGAGTAACCAGCGCCGGAGTTGATCGTCGGCACGGCCTTCCAGCCACAGGCTCTGCAGCCAATGCCGTGCCAGGGTTTCGCCGGCCAGGCGCAGCGCGGTAATGCGGCCTTTTTCGATTTTTACCCGCTTGCCAATCGAACGGCGCGGATCGTCATAGGCCATGACCGGGCCGTCATTGAGGCCCAGCAACTCGTCGATACGGGTTAACAGTTGCAAGTCGGGCGCCTCCGTATGGGCTGCGCGTACCAGAAGAGCCGGCCGTTCACGCCCGGCCAGGCTCAAGCTGACGTAGGCAAAGCCCTCACACAGCGGGCGTAGGGCGTCAAAGTGTTGCTGCACATTTCCTTCGATCAGCGCAAACAACTGCCACGGCAGTTGCACTGGCTCCAGGCGCACGCCGCTGTGTTTGAGTTCGGGTTGTTTCGACAAGGGGTCGAATGCCGGCTGCGTAAGGGCATTAACACCGCCCTTGAGAAAGCGATCGCCCCAATGCATGGGCAGGAACGCCTGGCCTGGGCGCACGCTGTCATCACTGCTGACGGCGACGATCACACTGCCGCGACGGCTTTTCAGGCTGACCAGGTCGCCCTCTTTGAAACGGTGCCGACGCAGTTCATCCGGGTGCAGGCTCAGCAGTGCTTCATTGACATGCCCGAACAACTGCGCGGCGGTGCCGGTGCGGCTCATGCCGTGCCATTGATCGCGCAGGCGCCCGGTGATCAGGGTCAGCGGGAAGCGCGCGTCACGTTGCTCTTTAGCGGCGCGATAAGGGTCGGCGATAAAGTGCGCGCGGCCGCTGTCTGTCGGGAACACACCCTCGGTGTACAGGCGCGGCGTGCCCGCTTGTGCGCCCACGGGAAATGGCCATTGCTGCGGGCCGAGCTGGTCGAGCAGGGCATGGCTGATACCCGACAGGTCAAGGTCGCGGTTGCGGGTCAGTACCTTGTATTCATCAAAGAGCTGCGCCGGTTGTTCGAAGGGGAACAAACTCGGCAACCCCGGACGCAAGCGTTGCTCCAGGCGCTGTGCGAAATCCACGGTAATCGCCCAGTCTGGCCGCGCTTCGCCGGGTGGGACGATGGCGCGGCGGACGTGGGAAATCCGCCGTTCGGAATTGGTCACCGTGCCTTCTTTCTCGCCCCAACTGGCGGCGGGTAACAGCAGGTCTGCATAGGCGGCGGTTTCGGTGGTGCGAAAAGCCTCCTGCAACACCACGAACGGGCAGGCCGCTAATGCGGCACGCACGCGGTTCTGGTCCGGCAAGGATTGCGCGGGGTTGGTACAGGCAATCCACACGGCCTTGATCTTGCCGGCCTGGATCTGTTCGAACAGTTCAATGGCGGTCAGCCCGGTAGGCGCCGGCAAGGCTTCGACGCCCCAATAAGCCGCGACTTCGGCCCTGTGCTCAGGGTTGGCCGCCTCGCGATGCCCCGGCAGCAGGTTCGACAAACTGCCGGTTTCGCGCCCGCCCATGGCATTCGGTTGGCCGGTCAGGGAAAACGGCCCGCAACCCGGCCGACCAATAGTGCCGGTGGCCAGGTGCAGGTTGATCAGCGCACTGTTTTTGGCGCTGCCGGCGGTGGACTGGTTAAGCCCCATGCACCACAGCGAGAGAAAACTGCTGGAGGTGCCGACCCACTCTGCACACAGGCGCAACTGCTCAACGCTGATGCCGCACAACTGCGTGACCATCTGCGGTGTGTAGTCGTGCACCAGTCGCTTCAACTCGACCAACCCATCGGTATGCGCCTGGATAAAGTCGCGGTCGATCCAGTCTTCCCACAGCAACAGGTGCAAGATCCCATGGAACAGCGCCACATCGGTGCCCGGCAGGATCGCCAGGTGCAAGTCGGCCAAATCGCAGGTGTCTGTGCGCCGTGGGTCGATCACCACCACTTTCATCTGCGGTCGTCGCGCCTTGGCTTCCTCAAGACGTCGGAACAGTACCGGATGGGCGTAGGCCATGTTGCTGCCGACGATCATCACGCAATCACTTGCGTCCAGGTCTTCATAACTGCACGGCGGTGCATCGGCGCCCAGGCTGCGCTTGTAGCCGACCACTGCCGAAGACATGCACAGCCGCGAATTGCTATCGATGTTATTGGTGCCCACCAGCGCCCGCGCCAATTTGTTGAAGCTGTAGTAATCCTCGGTCAACAATTGCCCGGAAATATAGAACGCCACGCTGTCCGGCCCATGTGCGGCAATGGTGTCGGCGAACACATTGGCCGCGTGTTCCAGGGCGGTGCTCCAGTCGGTGCGGGCGCGGGCCAGGTCTTTGCCCAGGCGCAGTTCCGGGTACAAGGCGCGGGCGGCCAGGTCGCCGGTCAAATGCAGGCTGGAACCCTTGCTGCACAACTTGCCAAAGTTTGCCGGGTGGTTCGGGTCGCCTTGTACGCCGAGGATCTGCGCGCCGTCATGCTCGATCAGCACGCCGCAACCCACTCCGCAGTAACAGCAGGTAGACGCGGTGGTCTGGCGGTTCATCAACCGGCGTCCCGCAGGGCCAGCATCACTCGGCCGTTTTCCACGCGGGCGGGGTGATGATGCGCACAGCCAATATCCGGCGCCTGGGCTTCACCCGACGCCAGGTCGATCTGCCAGTTGTGCAGCGGGCAGGCCACGCGCTTGCCGTAGATCAAGCCTTGGGACAGCGGACCGCCTTTGTGCGGGCAGCGATCGTCGAGGGCGAAAACCTCATCGTCACTGGTACGAAAAATCGCAATATCGCCTTTTGGCCCATTGATGATGCGCGAGCCCAGGGCGTTGATTTCATCTAGGGCGCAGATATCCAGCCAGTTCATGCCGACACCTCCAGCTGTTTGACGGGTATGACCTCGAATTCCTTTTTCAGCAGCGGCTGTTCCAGACGCTCTTTCCACGGGTCTTGTTCGAATGACAGCGAGAATTGCAGGCGCTCGTTGAGGGCCTGGCGCCGGGCTGGGTCTTCCAGGACGGCTTTCTTGATGTGTTCCATGCCTACCCGTTGCAGGTAATGCACGGTGCGCTCAAGGTAGAAAGCCTCTTCGCGATACAGCTGCAAGAAGGCGCCGTTGTATTCGCGCACTTCTTCGGCGGTTTTGAGCTTGACGAAAAACTCCGCGACTTCAGTCTTGATCCCGCCGTTGCCGCCGATGTACATCTCCCAGCCAGAGTCGACGCCGATAATGCCGACGTCCTTGATACCCGCTTCCGAGCAATTGCGTGGGCAGCCGGACACCGCCAGCTTGACCTTATGCGGCGACCACATATTGAACAGGTCGTGCTCCAACTCGATACCCAACTGCGTGGAGTTCTGCGTACCGAAGCGGCAGAACTCGCTGCCCACGCAGGTCTTCACGGTGCGGATGGATTTGCCATAGGCGTGGCCGGAGGGCATGTCGAGGTCTTTCCACACACCGGGCAAATCCTGCTTCTTGATGCCCAGCAGGTCGATGCGCTGGCCGCCGGTGACCTTGACCATCGGCACGTTGTACTTGTCGGCCACGTCGGCAATGCGCCGCAACTCCGACGGATTGGTCACACCGCCCCACATCCGTGGGACTACGGAGTAGGTGCCGTCTTTCTGAATATTGGCGTGGGCGCGCTCGTTGATCAGGCGCGATTGCGGATCGTCCTTGGCCTCGCCGGGCCAGGTAGAGATCAGGTAGTAGTTAAGCGCCGGGCGGCAGGTCGCGCAGCCGTTGGGGGTGCGCCAGTTCAGGTAGCTCATGGTGCCGGCGATGGTCAGCAGGTGCTGGTCGCGGATCGCCTGACGGATTTGCCCGTGGTTGAGGTCGCTGCAGCCGCAAATGGCTTTTTCGCTTTTGGGTTTGACGTCGGCGGCGCCGCCCACGGTGTTGATCAAAATCTGTTCCACCAACCCGGCGCAGGAGCCACAGGAGCTGGCGGCCTTGGTGTGTTTTTTTACGTCGTCGACGCTGAACAACCCGTGTTCCTGGATCGCCTTGACAATGGTGCCCTTGCACACGCCGTTGCAGCCGCAGACTTCGGCGTTATCGGCCATGCTCATGGCTTTGTCCTGGCCTTGATGGCCGACATCGCCCAGTGCGTTCTCGCCGAACATCAGGTGATCACGGATCTCGCCAATCGCATGGTTCTCACGGATCTGGCGGAAATACCAACCACCGTCGGCGGTATCGCCATACAGACAGGCGCCGACCAGGATGTCGTCCTTGATCACCAGCTTCTTGTACACGCCGCCAATCGGGTCGGAGAGGGTGATGGTTTCGGTGCCTTCGCCACCCATGAAATCCCCGGCAGAGAACAGGTCGATGCCGGTGACCTTCAGCTTGGTCGACGTGACCGAGCCTTTGTAAGTGGCGAAGCCCAACTGGGCCAGGTGATTGGCGCAGACCTTGGCCTGCTCGAACAATGGCGCCACCAGCCCATAAGCGATCCCACGATGGCTGGCGCATTCGCCGATGGCATAGATGCGTGGGTCATAAGTTTGCAGCGTGTCATTGACCAGGATCCCACGGTTGCAGGGGATGCCGGATTTCTCTGCGAGTTCGGTGTTGGGGCGGATACCGGCGGCCATTACCACCAGGTCGGCGGGGATGATGTCGCCATTCTTGAACTGCACCGAGCCGACGCGACCATTGCCGGCGTCGTGTAGCGCTTGGGTTTGTTCGCACAGGCGAAACACCAGGCCGCGGCTTTCCAGTTCGGTTTGCAGCAATTGCCCGCTGGTTTTATCCAGTTGGCGCTCCAGCAGCCATTCGCCGATATGCACCACGGTCACGTGCATGCCGCGCAGCATCAGGCCATTGGCGGCTTCCAGGCCGAGCAGGCCGCCACCGATGACCACCGCGTGCTTGTGGGTCCTGGCGGTGTCGATCATGGCCTGGGTGTCGGCGATGTCGCGGTAGCCGATCACGCCCTGCAAGGTATTGCCGGGGATTGGCAGGATAAACGGCGTGGAGCCGGTGGCGATCAACAGGCGATCGTACTCGGCCTCGCTGCCGTCCTCGGCGATGACGATGCGTCTTACGCGGTCGATCTGCACCACTTTGCGGTTGAGCAACAGCTTAATGTGGTTATCCAGGTACCAATCGAGGTCGTTGAGCACGATCTCTTCGAAGGTCTGCTCGCCGGCCAGCACCGGCGACAGCAGGATACGGTTGTAGTTGGTGTGGGGCTCGGCGCCGAACACCGTGATGTCGTACAGGTCGCTGCTCAGCTTGAGCAATTCTTCAAGGGTGCGAACCCCGGCCATGCCGTTGCCGATCATCACTAATTTGAGTTTCTTCATGTCGTTCTCCGCAATGGCTCGACAAATCGTGCGCAAACAAAAAAGGCGTCCCCACCAGTTACCTGGCGAGGACACCTTTGTCCGGTCCCGTTCTCTCGGGAAGCTCGACCCTTCGACGTTGAAGGAGCGGCTATATGTGAGTTGTTGATGAAGCTAATGCAGCGGTTGTGCCAAGTCGCCAGGCGCCGGCTTTATTGGGATTTCCATCAATATCGTGTGGGAAATTGCCCTCTAGTGGTGCAGCAGCCAGTACAACAGCACCAGATTGACCAGCAGCGAGACGCTCGCCAGGGTTTGCCAGACCTTGAGCGGCTCGCGCTCCAGCAAGGGCTTGGGTCGCACGCTCAATTCACGGCGGTCGGCCTGTTCCAGCACCAGCAACCATTCTTCGGCGGTTTCATAACGCTCTGCGGGCTGTGCGGCTACGGCGCGCTCCAGGCTCAAGGGTAACCAGTCCGGTAAGTCGGGGCGGTAACGACTGGCGCTGACGGGCTGAGCGAAACGCGGTCGTTGGAAGGCTTCGATTTCGCCGTAGGGATAATGCCCGGTCAGCAGGTAATAGAGCGTAACGCCGACACTGTATAAATCCTGCTGCGACGTAGGGCGTTCGCCACTGAACGCTTCGGGCGCGATAAAACTCGGGGTGCCGGGCAGCAAATGGGCGCGGTCCTCGGAAAGCCCCGGGCAGTAGGCCAGGCCGAAATCCAGCACACGCAGTTCGCCATCATCGCCCAACAGCAGGTTTTCCGGTTTGATGTCACGGTGCAGGATCTGCCGTCGATGCAGCAGGCCCACCGCCCGCAGCAAACGCTCGGCAATCGACTGCCATTGCGCCAGGGGCAGCGGGCCTTGTTGCTGGAACAGCTGCGCGAGGGTCTGCCCCGAATATTCACGCATCACGTAGTACAAATGCTGACGCCCGCTGGCTGCATGCACTTCAGGAAATGCGCGCCCGGCCACTCGGCGCAGAAACCATTCTTCCGACAACAAAGCTTGGCCGGCGTCGTTGTCATCGTCGCGGTTGAGCGGCAAGGTTTTCAGCAGCCAAGGCTGCTGCTGGGCATCGCGCACGCGGTACAGCAAGGACTGTCGGCTCTGCGCCAGCACGCTTTCAACCTGCCAGCCCTCAAACCGTTGCCCTGCCTTCAGGAGCGGGGGCAGCGGCCATTGCTGCAACTGCACCAGCGCATCGCCCAGGGTGGCGGCGCCGAGTTGGTCGATACGCACCAGCACGGCGCTGGCATTGTCCTGGCTGGCGGCCAGGTGCGCGGCGTTGACCAGCGTGTTCACCGCCGCGTCGAGATCGGTTTGTTCGCGCAGGATTGCGCTGATGCTGTGATCGCCCAACGTGGCCCACACGCCATCGCTGAGCAGCAGGAAGCACTCGCCCTCACGCAGCTCACCGTCTAGAAAATCCAGCACCAGATGCTGATCCAGGCCGAGGGCGCGCTTGAGCACATGCTGCATGCCCGGTTGTTCCCACACATGATCTTGCGTGATGCGCTGCAACTCGCCGTCCAGCCAGCGATACACCCGGCAATCTCCCACATGCGCCAGGGTGAAGCGTCGGCCGCGAAATACCAGGGCGCTGAGGGTGGTGAGCAATGGCAGGCCACCACCATTGGCCTGCAACCAGCGGTTCTGCGCCAGCAACAGTCGCTCCAGTGCCTGGGCCACGCCCCAGGTTTGCGGCGTGGCGTAGTAATCCAGGGCCAGCGCCTGCAAGGTCGAACGGGCGGCCAGACCGCCGTCGGCGCATTGGCTGACGCCATCGGCGATGGCGCACAGGTAACCCTTGCTCGCGGCCAGTTCCGGCATGGGCGTGACCACCCGCAGGGCGTCCTGGTTTTCTGCCCGCGGGCCGATGGCGCTGGCCTGGGCGACGCTCAGTTGCAGGCTCATCAGACGCGTGCGGCGGTCACGGCAGCCGAGCCCCACGTAGTTCTCCAGCGACGCTTGACGCCGTGCAGGCCGAACCAGGCCAACACGCCAAGGCTGGCAAACAACCACAAGGCCAACTGATAACTGCCGGTGCTTTGTTTGATTGCGCCCATGCCTGCCGCCAAGGCAAAGCCGCCGATGCCGCCCGCCATGCCGATCAGGCCGGTCATCACACCGATCTCGCGGCGAAAGCGCTGGGGCACCAGTTGGAACACCGCGCCATTCCCTGCGCCGAGGCCGAGCATGGTGCAGACGAAAAGCGCCAGTGCGGCGTAGGAACTTGGCAGGTTGAAACCCACGGCGGCGATGCAGATCGCTGCCACGCCGTACATGCCGAGCAGGGTGCGAATGCCACCGAAGCGATCGGCCAGTGCACCGCCCAAGGGGCGCATCAGGCTGCCGCCAAACACACAGGCGGCGGTGTAGTAACCGGCGGTGACCGGGCTCAGGCCGTACTGGTCGTTGAAGTAGCCGGGCAGGGCGCTGGCCAGGCCGATAAAGCCGCCGAACGTCACGCTATAGAAGAACATGAACCACCAGCTGTCGCGGTCACCCAAGGCTTTGAAGTAGTCGGCCATGGATTTGGCTTTAGGGCGCTCGGGCGCATTGCGAGCGAGCCAGGCGAACACGATCAGTGTCAGCACCAGTGGGATCAGCGCGAAGCCGAACACATTGCTCCAGCCAAATGCGGCGGCCAGTACCGGCGCCAGCAACGCGGCAAACACGGTGCCGGAGTTGCCGGCGCCGGCGATACCCATGGCTTTGCCCTGGTGCTCAGCGGGATACCACTGGGAGGCCAAGGGCAGGGCGACGGCAAAGGACGCACCCGCCATGCCCAGGAACACGCCCAGCAACAGCGCTTGTTCGTAGCTATGGATGCCGAGTTTCCAGGCGCCGAACAGGGCTGCGATCACAATCACCTGGCCAATCAGCCCGGCGGTTTTGGGCGACAGCTTGTCGGCCAGCATGCCCATCAAAAAGCGCAGCACCGCACCCGCCAGAATCGGCGTAGCCACCACCAGACCGCGTTGCTGGGTGGTCAGGTGCAGGTCGGCGGCAATCTGCACCGCGAGTGGCCCCAGCAGGTACCAGACCATGAAGCTCAGGTCGAAATACAGGAACGCGGCGAACAGGGTCGGGGTGTGCCCGGATTTCCAGAAGCTTGATTTCATCACGCACCTCAACGGTTGGGGGTCTTGTCAGAAGGCCTGTTGGCCCCATTCGCCGGGGCCAAAACGAAAAAAAACGCCGCCATCGAGTTTGCGAGTGCAAACCGGATGGGCGACGTCTTTGTCGTAGAAGGGGCAACCGCCGTTGGCTACCTGTGATGAATGCTTAGCAAGAGCTGCGCCAGTTCAGCCGAGCAGCTCACTCATGGCGATGATCTGCTCGGCCACCTGGATCAGTTTCTGCTGGCGGCTCATGGCTTGGCGGCGCATCAGGGTGTAGGCCTCTTCTTCATTGCAGTGCTTCATTTTCATCAGCATGCCCTTGGCCAATTCGATGCGCTTGCGCTCGGCCAACTGTTGGTCGCGGGCCTGGAGCTGGGCGCGCAGGGCCTGGTCGCTTTCAAAACGGGCCATGGCCACGTCGAGGATCGGCTGCAGGCGCTGGGCTTGAATGCCTTCGACGATGTAAGCGCTGACCCCGGACTTGATCGCCTGGCGCATCACGTTCGGGTCGTGCTCGTCGGTAAACATCACGATTGGGCGCGGTTGGTCACGGCTGACCAGCACCACTTGCTCCATCACATCGCGGCCGGGTGACTCGGTATCGATCAGGATCACGTCCGGGCGCACCGTTTCGACGCGCGCCGGCAGGTCGATGGTCAGGCCGGACTCATCGATCACCTCGAAACCGGCCTCGGTCAAGGCGGCTTTGAGGCGCCCGACCTTGCGCGGGGTGTCGTTGATCAACAGGATTCTTAACATAGTTGAGGTCCTGTCAGCGCAGAGCCTGGCGATTGGTGGAATCCGCCAAGGCATGCAGGCGGAAGCCGCGGGCGTAGGCGGCGGGGTCGGAGCCGTCCCAGATCTTGCCGTCGATCAACTGGCTGCTGCGCATGTCCTGGGCAGTAGCCGGGACGCCAACGGCAGCAGCGGCTTGGCGATACAGGTCCAGTTGCTGCACCTGGCGAGCCACGCCCAGGTAGTCCGGGTCTTCGCGCAGCAGGCCCCAACGGCGAAACTGGGTCATGAACCACATGCCATCGCAGAGGTACGGCAGGTTCACCTCGCCATCAGCAAAAAAACGCAGGGCGTGCGGGTCTTTCCACTGGTTGCCGAGGCCGTCGTCATAATCCCCGAGCAAGCGGGGTTCGATGCAGTCGAGCGGGGCATCGAGGTACTCGCGGGCGCAGAGCAGTTGTGCGGTGGAGCGGCGGTTTTCCTGGCTTTGTTCGATGAAACGGCTGGCCTCGAGGATCGCCATGACCAGTACGCGGGCGGTGTTTGGGTATTGGTCGACGAACGCCTGGGTGCAGCCGAGCACTTTTTCTGGGTGATTCGGCCAGATCGACTGCGTAGTGGCCAGGGTGAACCCCTGGTTTTGCTGGACGGCGCTGGCGCACCAGGGCTCACCGACACAAAAGCCGTCGATGCGCCCGGCTTGCAGGTGCGCGATCATCTGCGGCGGCGGCACCACCACACTGTCGACATCTTGCAACGGGTGAATGCCTTGGCTCGCCAGCCAGTAATACAGCCACATGGCGTGGGTGCCGGTGGGAAATGTCTGGGCGAACGTCAGCTTTGTACGGCTTTGGTGCACGTGGCGGTCGAGTGCCTCAGGAGTGGTCACTCCCTGCTGTTGCAGTCCGTGGGACAGGTTGATGCTCTGGCCGTTCTGGTTGAGCCCCATCAGTACCGCCATATCGGTGGGCGCCACACCGCCAATGCCCAAGTGTACGGCGTAGATCAACCCATACAGGCTGTGGGCGGCGTCCAATTCACCGCTGACCAGTTTGTCGCGCAGGTTAGCCCAGGAGGATTGGCGCTTGAGGTTCAGCGTCAGGCCGTAGGGTTGGGCAAACCCCTGGGTGGCGGCGACCACCAATGAAGCGCAGTCGGTGAGTGCCATGAAACCCAGGTCCAGGCTGCTCTTTTCCGGGGCGTCACTGCCGTTGACCCACGCCAGCGGGTTGTTCACCGGGCTGTTGCCGACCGAATCGTTCATCAACACCTACCTTTTCTTTCAAAAAAAAAGCATCGCTCCTTCGCATGGCCGTGCAAGCCATTGCCGGGTAACGACGCCTTTGTCTGCAAGCCTGCTCCGACGTTGGCGCGGGCTCTGATGCAGAGTCCGTAGCAAGGCACATGCCACGGGCAGGCGGATGAAGCCTGCCGTCACCTTTCCATCAAGATTGAAACTCGAGTGCCTTTCAGTATGGCCGCTTCTTTGCGCCCGACTGCCAGGAACACTCAAGTTGCCTATCGATTCACCGACCCTGATGAGCTACCACCGATGAGCTCCCGCCAGCTATGCCGCTGGCTGCTGTGCGGTGCGTTGCTGTGGGCCAATGTTCCCGCCTGGGGCGAGAGCTATGAGGCCCGGGATGAAAGCCTGCATACCTTTTTCAGTGCGTTGTCGCTTCCATTGGGGTTGCCCATCGTCGTCAGCCGCGAAGCGGCGCGTAGACGCATTTGCGGCACTTTCGATCTGGAGGCTGCGCAGCAGACCCTCGAGACAGTCGCCGAGCAGCAGGGCCTGATCTGGTACAGCGACGGGCAGGTGCTTTACCTGTATGACGCCAGCGAAGCAAAAAGCACAGCGGTCGCGCTGCGGCACATTTCGGTCGGCAGATTGCGTGGGTTCATGCGCCGTTCGGGGTTTGATGAATCACGTTATCCACTCAGAGAGAGCGGCGCGCGCACGTTCTATGTTTCCGGGCCACCTAATTATGTGGACCAGGTGCTGCACCTGGCTCAACTGATGGACAGGCCGCGCACCGAAGTGCGTGTCGGTAAACAGGCCTTCGGCTTGGTGCAGGTGTTCAACACCCATGTGGCTGACCGTCAGTACATCATGGGCGACGAAAAGGTCAATGTACCGGGCATGGCCACGATGATCGAGAACCTGCTGGCTATCGAGCAGAAGGATACCAAGCGGCGCCCCCCGGGTTTGCTGGCTGACAAGAGCCTATTGGTGATGGCCTACCCGGATTCCAACAGTTTATTGATCAAGGGCAAACCTGATCAGGTCAAGGTGATAGAGGAGCTGGTAGCGGAGTTGGACAAGCCCAAGCGGCCAATCGAAGTGGCGCTGTGGCAGATCGATGTAGACCGTAAGGAACTCGACAAGATGGGTGTGGCCTGGGCTCTGGAAACCGGCACCGGAGCCTCCATGACCCGCGTGCTGGAGCCCTTGGACGACAGCCGCTTGATGGCACAGTTCGGTGTTCTTGAGCGTCGACGCAAAGCCAGGGTCACCACGTTTCCCGTGCTGCTTACGCAAGAGAATGTTCCAGCGGTTTTCCAGGCCAACCAAACTTTTTACCTGCCCAAGCCTGGTGTCGACAGCGGCAAGTGGGAGCCGGTGGGGTATGGCACCGAAGCCAGCGTGCTACCACGCTTTGCGGCAGCGAATCAGATTGAAATGCAGCTGACCCTTGAGGATGGCCGTCAACTGGACAGCAAACTCAAGCCTGGCTCGGTTGGGGCAGTAGGGCGGCTGGGAATCAACACGGTGGTGCGCGTGCCTCTGGGCAGGCGGTTGTGGCTGGGTGGGTTTGAACGTGAGGGCGGCGTGGGTTCTGGTCGGCGCGCCGAGGTGCGGCTGTTTGTGATCCAGGCCCGGGCGGTCGGCGCAGAGTCGCGGATGCTGGCGGGTGCTATCGGGCCGCCGCCGCTGACGCAAAGCCAATATGAGCGTGTGCAGCGCGCATTTGTGCGCGAAAACCGCGAAGCCTCTGAAATTCAATAACTCTTTGAGCGCCTATCAACGGGTTTGTGGGTATGTGTTGCCTGGGATAGCCAAAAGTCCTACGTGATACGCACCCAAATCCTCGATTACATGGGTTTTTTCCTAACGTTGTTCAGAGCCCGACTTTCTATAGTCGCGGGGTTGTCGTATCGACCGTTTCTGGAAACAAGGGAATCAATGTCAGTAGATCAGGTACAGAGGTGAATATGACCCTCGAGAATGAAGGGCTGGCGGCCTCGTGGTTTTTTGCCGGATGGACCTTGTATGTTGATGGCCGGTTAACGGGTGAGGGTGTGGATATTCAGCTACCACCCAAGGAGTGGCAGGTGCTGCGGTTGTTGTTGGCATCCGGTGGTGTGCTGATGACCAAAGACCGTTTACTCGAGCAGGCCTGGTCCCGTGGCGAGGTTGCGGAGGAGTCGCTCACCCGTTGCATCTATGAATTGCGCAAGCATTTGAGGAAAGACAAAGGCTTTATCAAGACGATCTATGGCAAGGGGTATCGGTTTACCTGTGCCGTCACCGTTGGGCAACACATCCAACGACAGCCCGGGCAGGCGCGCGTCTGTTCGGCCTGTGGTCAGGTGAATCAT
Organism: Pseudomonas sp. KBS0710; assembly: GCF_005938045.2. Taxonomy (GTDB): domain Bacteria; phylum Pseudomonadota; class Gammaproteobacteria; order Pseudomonadales; family Pseudomonadaceae; genus Aquipseudomonas. The sequence goes on from NZ_VCCF02000001.1 coordinate 1,023,514, forward strand.
GATTAAGCGTTTGCGCGACGGCTTGCTGCTGTGCCTGCTGATGGGCAGCTTCCCGGCCTGGGCCAACTGCTGGGAGGAGGTCGCCGGCCGGTATGACATCGAGCCGGAGCTGTTGCAGGCCATTGCGGTCGTGGAGTCGGGCGCACGCACTGGCGCGGTGAACGAGGCAAATAGCGATGGCTCGCGGGATATTGGCCTGATGCAGATCAATAGCATGCACTTGCCTCGCCTGGCCAAGCAGGGGATTACCGAGGAAAGGCTGCTGGCCGAGCCGTGTTTATCGATCGAAGTGGGCGCTTCGATTCTGGCCGACTTTATCCAGCGCTTCGGTTACAACTGGACAGCCGTGGGCTCCTATAATGCCGGGCCAGCGCCTGGGCGCGAGGCATTGCGCCTGCGTTATGCCGAAAAAATCTGGGCGCAGTATGAGGCGTTGGTTGCACAGCGCCCGTGATGATTGGGTGGCACGCCTCGCACCTGGCGTGCCACCCCGGCTATAATCGCGCCACCTTTCGCCGCCATCCGAGTCTAGCCCGCCCATGTATACCCTGGCCCGCCAGCTGTTGTTCAAACTCTCCCCGGAAACCTCCCACGACCTGTCCCTGGACTTGATTGGTGCCGGTGGCCGCCTGGGGCTCAATGGCCTGGTATACAAGGCGCCGGCAAAAATGCCAGTGTCGGTGATGGGGCTCGATTTCCCCAACCCGGTCGGGCTGGCTGCGGGTCTGGACAAGAACGGCGCGGCCATCGATGGTTTTGCGCAACTGGGTTTCGGCTTCGTCGAAATCGGCACCGTGACCCCACGGCCACAGCCGGGCAACCCGAAGCCGCGTATTTTCCGTTTGCCCGAAGCCGAGGCGATCATCAACCGCATGGGCTTCAACAACCTGGGTGTTGATCACTTGCTGTCGCGGGTTCAAGCCGCGAAATACAACGGCATTCTCGGCATCAATATCGGCAAGAACTTCGACACGCCGGTCGAGCGCGCGGTGGATGATTACCTGATCTGCCTGGACAAGGTCTACACCCACGCCAGCTACGTCACGGTCAACGTCAGTTCGCCCAACACACCGGGGCTGCGCAGCCTGCAGTTTGGTGATTCCCTCAAGCAATTGCTCGAAGCCTTGCGCCAACGTCAGGAAGACCTGGCCGTGCGCCATGGCAAGCGCGTGCCGTTGGCCATCAAGATTGCCCCGGACATGAGCGACGATGAAACCGTTTTGGTCGCCCAGGCCCTGGTGGATTCGGGTATGGACGCGGTGATCGCCACCAACACCACCTTAAGCCGCGTCGGCGTCGAAGGGCTGGCCCATGGTGACGAAGCGGGCGGCCTGTCGGGCGCGCCGGTGCGGGACCAGAGCACCCATATCGTCAAGGTACTCGCCGCTGAGCTGGCGGGGCGTTTGCCGATCATCGCCGTGGGCGGCATTACCGAAGGCAAGCACGCCGCCGAGAAAATCGCCGCCGGCGCAAGCCTGGTGCAACTCTATTCCGGCTTTATCTACAAAGGCCCGGCGTTGATTCGCGAGTCGGTGGATGCCATCGCGGCTTTGCGCTGATAGATCAGCCAATTTCCGAGCATTAAAAAGGGCTCCAAAAGGAGCCCCCTGGGCCGAAGCCCGCCGCCCGGATAGGACGTGCGTGGTTAAGTCGTTACAAAATCTTCAAGGTGGTTGTCGGATTAAGTGCCCTGTGTCAGCCGACGGCGTGAAGTTCGTTGAGTCTGTGGATTCCCGCAGTGCCAGTCATACCGTCCCAGTTGTCGCCGCGTCCTTCTCGCCAGCCGTTGATCCAGGCTTGGCGTACCGACGGTAGAGTAAATGGGCAAAGCTCACGGGATTTACCATGAACGCCATATTGATATCCGCGTAAAAATGCTCTTTCCAACGGATCACGCTTAAGTCTTCTCATAGGGTGTTTCCCTCACTTGTTGACTGTCTAGATATCCTTCGGCCCCGCTTGGGGCCGGGCAGGGTTTTCCTGCCGTTGGTGGGCTCGCTGCCGGCGTGGCGAGCCTATGTGTCGGCGTCGTTACGGCGCCAACCTGTGTTGAGTTCTAACCAATAGGTCACATGGATTCAATGATCGTTTTGTCATAAGCACGTAACGATAACGATGCTATAGCCATAAGCTGGGATGGCTTTTCGCCCCATTTATTAGGCAAACCCAGCTATGATGTGCCCTGCATAGAGGATGGGTTTAATCCTTTAGTGAGAATGCCCGCCCGTTGCAGTCGGTTATTATTCGACGAAGGGTCGGGATATTTCTTTTTGTTGCAAACATTTATTTATCTGCCCCGGCAATTAAGGCTCAAAAGCCCGGCAGCCGGGGTGGAACGGCACATTCGTGCCACGCGAGCACTCTTCAAGAAAAGTGCTTGATTAAAAACCGAGCCGGCGATGCGTCGCCCGTTCATTTATTGCTGAAAAGCCTGGAATGCCCCATGTCGGACCGTTTTGAACTCTTCCTCACCTGCCCCAAGGGCCTCGAAGGCCTGCTGATCGAGGAAGCCGTCGGGCTTGGCCTTGAGGAAGCCCGCGAGCACACCTCGGCCGTGCGCGGCATGGCCGACATGGAAACCGCCTACCGCCTGTGTCTCTGGTCGCGCCTGGCCAACCGCGTGCTGCTGGTGCTCAAGCGCTTCCCGATGAAGGACGCCGAAGACCTCTACCACGGCGTGCTGGATATCGAATGGGCCGACCACATGGTCCCGGACGGCACCCTGGCCGTTGAATTCAGTGGCCACGGCTCGGGCATCGACAACACCCACTTCGGCGCGCTGAAGGTCAAGGATGCGATTGTCGACAAGCTACGCACCCCGACCGGCGAACGTCCGTCCATCGACAAGATCAACCCGGACCTGCGCATTCACCTGCGCCTGGACCGTGGCGAAGCCATCCTTTCCCTTGACCTGTCCGGCCACAGCCTGCACCAGCGCGGTTATCGCTTGCAACAGGGCGCTGCACCTTTGAAGGAAAATCTCGCGGCCGCGATCCTGATTCGCTCTGGCTGGCCGCGCATTGCGGCCGAAGGCGGCGCGCTGACGGACCCGATGTGTGGCGTGGGCACCTTCCTGGTGGAAGGCGCAATGATCGCCGCCGACATGGCGCCTAACTTGAATCGTGAGCTGTGGGGCTTCACCACCTGGCTCGGTCACGTGCCTGCGCTGTGGAAAAAGCTGCACACCGAGGCCACGGAGCGTGCCGCCATCGGCATGAACAAACCGCCGTTGTGGGTACGTGGCTACGAAGCCGACCCGCGCTTGATCCAACCCGCGCGCAACAACATCGAGCGCGCAGGCCTGAGCCACTGGATCAAGGTGTATCAGGGCGAAGTCGGCACTTTCGAGCCGCGCCCGGACCAGAACCAGAAAGGCCTGGTGATCTGCAACCCACCGTACGGCGAGCGCCTGGGTGACGAAGCCAGTCTGTTGTACCTCTACCAGAACCTCGGCGAGCGTCTGCGCCAGGCGTGCATGGGCTGGGAAGCGGCGGTGTTCACCGGCGCGCCGGACCTGGGCAAACGCATGGGCATTCGCAGCCACAAACAGTATTCGTTCTGGAACGGTGCATTGCCGTGCAAATTGCTGCTGATCAAGGTCAACCCGGACCAGTTCGTCACCGGCGAGCGCCGTACCCCGGAACAGCGTCAGGCCGAACGTGAGCAAGCCGCTTACGATCAGGCCCCGACCGAGCCGGTCGAGCGCCAGTACAACAAGAACGGCAACCCGATCAAGCCGGCTCCAGCCCCGGTGGTTGAGCAGGCGCGCCTGAGCGAAGGCGGGCAGATGTTCGCCAACCGCTTGCAAAAGAACCTCAAGCAGCTGGGCAAATGGGCCAAGCGCGAAGGTGTGGACTGCTACCGTGTGTATGACGCCGATATGCCGGAATACTCCATGGCCATCGACCTCTATCACGATTGGGTACACGTGCAGGAATATGCCGCGCCGAAATCCATCGACCCGGAAAAGGCCTCGGCCCGTATGTTCGATGCGCTGGCGGCGATTCCCCAGGCACTGAACGTCGACAAGAGTCGCGTGGTGGTCAAACGTCGCGAACGTCAGAGCGGCACCAAGCAGTACGAACGTCAAAGCGCTCAAGGCAAGTTCACTGAGGTCAGCGAAGGCGGCGTGAAGCTGCTGGTCAACCTTACCGACTACCTGGACACCGGCCTGTTCCTCGACCACCGTCCGATGCGCATGCGTATCCAGAAGGAAGCGGCCGGCAAGCGCTTCCTCAACCTGTATTGCTACACCGCCACCGCCAGTGTGCATGCAGCCAAGGGCGGCGCGCGCAGCACCACCAGTGTCGATTTGTCCAAAACCTACCTGGACTGGGCACGTCGCAACTTCTCCCTCAACGGTTTCTCTGACAAGAACCGCCTGGAGCAGGGTGATGTGATGGCCTGGCTGGAAGCCTGCCGCGATGAGTTCGACCTGATCTTCATCGACCCGCCGACCTTCTCCAACTCCAAGCGCATGGAAGGCATCTTCGACGTGCAGCGTGACCACGTGCAGTTGCTCGACCTGGCCATGGCGCGCCTGGCCCCGGGCGGCGTGCTGTACTTCTCGAACAACTTCCGCAAGTTCGTGCTGGAGGACAACCTCAGCGAGCGCTACGCGGTCGAGGAAATCAGCGACAAAACCCTGGACCCGGACTTCGCCCGTAACGCGAAGATTCACCGGGCGTGGAAAATCACCGCGCGCTGATTGACACACTCAAGCTGCACCAAAAAGCCGCAGGCCCGGACTATTCCGGGCTTGCGGCTTTTTTGCACTGGTCAAACGCCGGCCTCATGGCTATAACTTAACGCCTAGCCAAAGTGACACCCCCCGCACGCTGGCGTTGTGAGTGTTGCCTATGCCGATGCAAGCCGTTCGCCCGAAAATACTAGGCTTTATCAGTGAGCAGGCGTCGGCTTGGCTGGTGGCATTGGTGGTGTTATTGGCAGGTGGCGCGCTGACGGGCATCGTCGCCTGGGCGGCCTCCGACCTCTATCAGCAGCAAGTGCGCCAGCGTTTCCAGTTGTTGGTCAACGAGCGCTACACCCGCCTTCAGGAGCGTTTTGAAGACCAGGAGCAACGCCTGGCCAGCCTGCAGCGCTTCTTCGTCAATTCCAGTGATGTGTCCCGCGCCGAGTTCGATGGTTTCGCCAAGCCTTTGCTTCTGCGCGCCCGCGCCTATGCCTGGGCGCCGCGTATATTTCGCGAACAGCGCAACGTTTTTGAACAGGAGATTTCGCGTCAGCGCGGCAGCCCTTTTGCCATTCGTGAGTTGAACGCGTCGGGTGAGCTGGCGCCTGCGCCTGAGCGCGACGAGTATGTGCCGGTGTTGTACAGCCAGACCCAAAGCCTGCTGGGGTCGCCCCTGGGATTTGATCTGTTGGCCCAGCCGCTGCGCCGTTCGGTGCTTGAACGGGTGCAAAAAAGCGGCCGGCCTGCGGTGTCCCAACCCATGCAACTAGTGGGCGTGGAGCCAGCTTATGCTGCCGGGGTTTTGCTGGTGGCACCCGTGAGCAAACCCGCCGACACCGAGCCCCATGGTTACGTGATGGCAGTGATCAGCATGCGCCAACTGGTTGCCGATGGCTTGCCCAAGCCCAACCGCGACAACCTGGTGATGCAGATCGTCGACACCTCCGACACGCAGCAGCGTGTGCTGTACGCGTCCAGCAACGCCGTAGGCGACAGCAGCCTTATCGCCACGCGCCGCCTCACCCTCGGCGACCATGTGTACGCCTTGAGCATTCGCGCCAGTCAGGTGTTCGACCAGGCCAATCACTCCTCGATGCACACCATCCTGGCCATGGGCTTGCTCCTCAGCCTGCTGCTCAGTGCGTTGCTGTATGTGTTGGTCAGCCAGCGCCAGCGCGCGCTCAAGCTGGTGGAACAGCGCACGCAGCAGTTGCACGTTAGGGAGCAGGAGTTGCGCGCCGCTCACGGACAATTGCGCAGTGTGCTGAACGCCGCCACCCATGTTGCGATCATTGCCACTGACCTGCGGGGTGTGATCAACACCTTCAATGCCGGTGCCGAGAAAATGCTCGGGTTCAAGTCCGAGGCGGTGGTGGGGCGGCTGACTCTGGAAAGCCTGCATCTGGCCCTGGAACTCGAAGCGCGCGCGGCCAGTTTGAGCGTGACCTTGGGCAAGCGTATTCCGGCGAGCCAGGCGATGCTGGTGGAAAGCCCGGACAATCTGCACGAGGCGCGCGAGTGGACATTACTGCGCGAGGATGGCAGCTACCTGACGGTGAATATGCTCACCACCGTGTTGCTGGACGACTATGGCTTGTGGATCGGGCACTTGGCGATCTACCTGGACGTGACCGAACAAAAACGCGCCTACGAGGCGTTGGCCGCGCGCGACCGCCTACTGAAAAAACTCAGTGCCCACGTGCCTGGCGGGATCTTTCAGTTCACCCTTGAACCCAAGGGCAAAGGGCGTTTCATCTATGCCAGCGACGGTATGCGCGATATCTATGAAATCGACATGGGCGTATTGCAGCAAGACGCGGACAAGGTGTTCGAACGCATTCATCCGCAAGACGTGGAGCGGGTGCGCCTGTCGATCCGGCTGTCGGCGCTGCAGTTGAGCCATTGGCGCGAAGAGTATCGGGTGGTGTTGCCGCAACGCGGCCTGCGCTGGATTCGCGGTGAGGCCACGCCGGAGGAGTTAACCGGCGGTGGCACCTTGTGGCACGGCTACGTGTCGGATATCTCCGATCTCAAGCGCGTCGAGGAGGAGCTACGTGCGCTGTCGATTACCGACTCGCTGACGGGCATTCATAACCGCCGTTATTTTCAGGATCGGCTCAAGGCCGAAATGCTCAGGCTCAACCGAACCACGGGCACGCTGTCGCTGATCATGCTCGATATTGATCACTTCAAGCGCATCAATGACCAGTACGGGCACGCCGTGGGCGATGGCGTGTTGCAGGAGGTGTGCAAGCGCATCGGCCAGCGCCTGCGGCGCACGGATGTGTTCTGCCGCTTGGGGGGCGAAGAGTTCGTGGTGCTGTGCCCGCATACCGATGCCCAGCAGGCGTACAGCCTGGCGATGGAGTTGTGGCAGTCGCTGCGCACCGAACCGATGGAGGTGGTGGGCGTTGTGACCGCCAGCTTTGGTGTGGCCAGCTGGCGCATTAATGAAGGAATTGACGGGCTGCTGCTGCGCGCGGACTCGGCGGTGTATGTGGCCAAACAGGCGGGCCGCGACCGCGTGGAAGCGGAACGCCTGCGCGCCTGAATGTGGGAGCTGTGTTGCCTTTAGAGCACTGGCGCTGCAGCTGTCAGCTTCGGCTGGCGATACAGGTCCAGCAGCACCTGATCGAGCACCGACGACGCACCCCATGGCTTCGAATCGTTGAGGATCGCCACCACTACCCAGGTGTTGCCGTTGTTGTCGCGGCTGAACCCGGCAATGGCGCGCACGGTATTCAAGGTGCCGGTCTTGACGTGAGCCTCGCCGCGCAGGGCCGTGGTTTTCAGGCGCTTGCGCATGGTGCCGTCAGTGCCGGCAATCGGCAGCGAGCTGATGTATTCCGCCGCATAGGGGCCTTTCCACGCGGCTTGCAGCATGGCCGCCATCTCGCGGGCGCTGACGCGTTCGGCGCGGGACAGGCCGGAGCCGTTTTCCATCACCAGGTGCGGCGCGGTGATGCCTTTTTTCGCCAGCCACTGGCGCACCACGCGTTGCGCGGCCTTGGCGTCGTCGCCATCGGCGTCGTTACGGAACTGCGCGCCCAGGCTCAGGAACAACTGCTGGGCCATGGTGTTGTTACTGTATTTGTTGATGTCGCGGATGATTTCCGCCAGGTCCGGCGAGAACGCACGGGCCAGCACTTTAGCGTCCTTGGGCACGGGCGCCTGGATATCACGGCCCTGGATGGTGCCGCCCAACTCCTGCCAGATCGCGCGCACGGCGCCGGCGGTGTAAGTGGCGTGGTCGAGCAGCGACAGGTAGGTCTGCGAGCTGCACCCATCGCCCAACTGGCCGCTGACGGTCACGGTGACGCTGCCATCGGCGGCGGTGACCGGGCTGTAGCGCACATCGCCGGTGCATTGCTTGGCGTTGGAGATTTTGACCTGGTTGTCGATGCGGATGCTTGCGATCGGCGGCTCGACCGACACGATCACTCGGCCAGCGTCATTGCGGGTGACAAAACGCAGGGCTTTGAGGTTGACCAGCAGGGCGTCGGGCTTGACCAGGAACGGCTTGTTCTCGTCGTTTCCGTCGTCATTGAATTCAGGCAATTGCGGCTGGTTGAAGAAGCTGCGGTCCAGCACCAGGTCGCCGGTGACTTGCTGTACGCCATTGGCACGCAGGTCGCGCATCAACAGCCAGAGTTTTTCCATGTTCAGCTTCGGGTCACCGCCACCCTTGAGGTAAAGGTTGCCGCGCAACACGCCACCGCTGAGGGTGCCGTCGGTGTAGAACTCGGTCTTCCACTGGTGGTTGGGGCCGAGCATTTCCAGGGCCGCGTAGGTGGTGACCAGCTTCATGGTAGACGCCGGGTTCACCGAAACGTCGGCATTGAACACGGTCGGCGTCCCAGGGCCGGTGAGAGGCAGCATCACCAGGGACAGCGAAGTATTGGGTATTTTGGCTTTCTGCAGCGCCTGCTGAACATTCGGCGGCAGAGTGTTGTTGATCGGCGCGGCGGTGACGGAAAAGGCCAGTGGTAGAAGAAAACCGGCAAGTAACACTGAACGAAAAGAATTGATCATAAGAAGTAGAACCCTACTGCTGAGAAGGGTGAAAAAGGCGAGGGGTATGGAAGAAAATCCCTCATTGGTCACGAAAGTGTCGGCATTATGCCCCAAGGTGCATCCAGTTGTAGCTGAACCATAGCCGGTATTAAGGGTTTTTTTGCAGACTAATAGCCGTCCGTCCCAGAGAGTCGGGCAAAGGTCGCCCTAAACTGCTAAAGTGCCGGCCGTTATTACTTAAGAGGATTGTTCCAATGGCGACTAACCGTTCCCAGCGTCTGCGCAAAAAACTGTGCGTTGATGAATTTCAAGAGCTGGGTTTCGAACTGAACCTGGACTTCAAAGAAGACCTGAGTGAAGAAGCTACCGATGCTTTCCTCGAAGCATTCATCAAAGAAGCCATGGAAGCCAACGGTCTGGGCTATGTCGGCGGCGATGACTTCGGTCTGGTTTGCCTGCAGAAGCGTGGCTCGGTCAACGAAGAGCAACGCGCAGCTGTTGAAAGCTGGCTCAAAGGCCGCAGCGAACTGAAAAGCGCTGAAGTCAGCCCACTGCTGGACGTGTGGTATCCGGAAAAGCCGATCAACGCGGCTAAGTGATACTAAAAAAAACGGCGACCCTCGGGTCGCCGTTTTTTTATGCCTTGCGCCAGTTCAGAATCAGCAGCGTCAGCACCCCCGCCACAATCCCCCAGAACGCCGAGCCGATGGAAAACAGCGTCAAGCCAGACGCGGTGACCATAAAGGTGATCAGCGCCGCTTCCCGCTCCTTGGGCTCATTCATGGCGATACTCAAGCCATTGATGATCGAGCCAAACAACGCCAGCGCTGCAATCGACAGCACCAGTTCTTTTGGCAGGGCTGCGAACAACGCTGCCAATGTGGCGCCAAATACCCCGGCGATTCCGTAGAAAATCCCGCACCAGACGGCCGCGGTGTAGCGCTTGTTGCGGTCTTCATGGGCATGTGGCCCGGTGCAGATCGCCGCGCTGATGGCTGCCAGGTTGATGCCGTGGGAGCCAAATGGCGCCAGCACCAGCGAGGCCAGGCCGGTGGCGGTGATCAGCGGCGAGGCGGGCACGGTGTAGCCGTCGGCGCGCAGCACGGCGACGCCGGGCATGTTCTGCGAGGTCATGGCCACCACGAACAACGGGATGCCGATGCTGATGGTCGCCAGCGAAAAGTGCGGCGTGGTCCACACCGGTGTGGCCACTTCCAGGTGAAAACCGCTGAAGTCCAGCAAGCCCATCAGCCCCGACAACAGAGTGCCGATCACCAGCGCAGCCAGTACGGCATAACGCGGTGACAAGCGCTTGATGATCAAGTAGGTGAAAAACATCCCCAGCACCAACCCGGTGCGATGTTGCGCGGCGACGAAAATCTCGCTGCCGATCTTGAACAGAATCCCCGCCAGCAGCGCCGCCGCCAATGAGGCGGGAATGCGCTTGACCAGTTTTTCAAAGCTGCCGGTCAGCCCGCAGAGCGTGACCAGCACGGCGCAGGTGATGTACGCGCCGATCGCCTCGCCGTAACTGACACCGCCCAGGCTGGTGATCAGCAGCGCTGCGCCGGGCGTGGACCAGGCAATGGTAATCGGTGTGCGATAGCGCAACGACAGGCCAATGCTGCACACCGCCATGCCGATGGAGATCGCCCAGATCCACGAAGAAATCTGCGCCGTGGTCAAGCCGGCGGCCTGGCCGGCCTGGAACATCAGCACCAGCGAGCTGGTGTAGCCGGTCATCATGGCGATGAAGCCGGCGACGACGGCCGACGCAGAAGTGTCGGCCAATGGGCGCAAGGGCGCTTGAGTGGCGTCGGTCATGGAGAGGTGTTCCTTTTACCTGGGAAAAAGCGAATTCAAGCCTAAACTCAAACGTAACCACTCATTGCAATACAGCCGCCGCCGCAAATAGCCGTACAGTGTGTTGGCGCACTGGGTTGTGTACAATGTGCCCTGTTTTTAGGTGATACTTGCCAGCGACACGCTGTTGACGTATTACCGTTAATTCGCCGCCGTTCTCTAAACCCGAGTGCCCATGAACGAACAGTTGCAACCTCTCAAGAAACAACCGCGAGCCGGCAAGGCTGGTCGCAGCGGAACCCAGGACGATATCGTCTATGCGCATATCTTCGAGGCCATCCTCGAGCAACGCCTGGCGCCCGGAACCAAATTGAGTGAAGAAGCACTGGGCGAAATCTTCGGCGTCAGCCGCACCATCATCCGCCGCGCGCTTTCGCGCCTGGCCCATGAAGGCGTGGTGCTGCTGCGGCCCAATCGTGGTGCGGTGGTGGCAAGCCCGAGTGTAGAAGAAGCCCGCCAGGTATTCCTTGCCCGGCGACTGGTGGAGCGAGCGATCACTGAGCTTGCTGTGCAACACGCCACCGCCGAGCAATTGGCCGAACTGCGCCAGATGGTCAACGATGAGCGCGACAGTTTCTCACGCGGCGATCGTGGTGCCGGTATCCGTCTTTCCGGCGAGTTCCACTTGAAGCTTGCCGAGGCGGCGAAGAATGCGCCGCTGATCAGCTTCCAGCGCAGCCTGGTGTCACAAACCTCGTTGATCATCGCCCAGTACGAAAGCGGCAACCGCTCGCACTGTTCCTACGATGAGCACACTCAACTGATCGATGCGATTGAAGCACGCGACGCGGCACTGGCAGTGAATTTGATGATGCACCACATGGATCACATCGACAGCAAGCTCAACCTCGACGAGGAAAGCGCGTCGGATGATTTGCACGCGGTGTTCTCGCATTTGTTGCAGACCAAGAAGCCAGGGCGTTCTTCGGTCAAACTGTAATTTTGCAGGTTCGCCTGGGACTAAAAATGTGGGAGCCAGCTCCCACATTTGTTTTGTGGTGTTGCTGAAATTAGCGCTGGTGCACCAACTGACCCGCTGCATACGTCTGCAACACCGTCCGGTCATCCCCCAGCGTCATCAACACAAACAACGTCTCGGCAATGTTATTGGCCTGCTTCAAGCGATAGCTGAGCAGCGGCGTTGCGTTGTAGTCCAGCACCAGAAAGTCCGCATCCGTGCCCGGCTGCAACGTTCCGATCTTGTCTTCCAGGCGCAGCGCCCGCGCACCGCCCAGCGTGGCCAGGTACAGCGACTTGAACGGGCTCAAGCGCGCACCCTGCAGTTGCATGACCTTGTAGGCTTCATTCAGGGTTTGCAGCAGCGAGAAGCTGGTGCCACCGCCCACGTCAGTGCCCAGGCCGACATTCAGCTTGTGCTTTTCGGCCATCGGCAAGTTGAACAAGCCACTGCCCAGGAAGAGGTTCGAGGTAGGGCAGAACGCCACGGCCGAACCCGTCTGCGCCAGGCGCGCGCACTCGTCATCACACAGGTGTACGCCGTGGGCGAACACAGAGCGCTCGCCCAGCAGCTTGTAATGGTCGTACACGTCCAGGTAGCCGTTGCGCTCCGGGAACAGCTCTTTTACCCACTCGACTTCCTGCTTGTTCTCACTGATGTGCGTCTGCATGTACAGGTCCGGGTATTCGCCCAGCAGTTGCCCGGCCAGCGCCAGTTGCTCCGGGGTGCTGGTCGGCGCAAAACGTGGCGTAACGGCATAGTGCAAACGGCCCCTGCCGTGCCAGCGTTCGATCAGCGCCTTGCTCTCCTGGTAGCTGGATTCGGCGGTGTCGGTCAGGTAGTCCGGCGCGTTGCGGTCCATCATCACCTTGCCGGCGATCATGCGCAGGTCGAGTTTCTCGGCGGCTTCAAAGAACGCATTCACCGACTGCGGGTGCACGCTGCCGAATACCAATGCGGTGGTGGTGCCGTTGCGCAGCAGTTCCTTGATGAAGATGTCCGCGACTTCCTCGGCGTGGGCCTTGTCGGCGAACTGGCTTTCACACGGGAAGGTGTAGGTGTTGAGCCAATCCAGCAACTGCTCGCCATAGGCACCGACCATGCCGGTTTGCGGCAGGTGGATATGGGTGTCGATCAAGCCGGGCGTGATCAGCGCATCCTGATAATGGGTCACGTCAATGTCGGCGGGCAGGGTTGGCAGCAAATCGCTGGCGTGGCCCAAGGCGCTGATTTGGCCGTTATCGATGACCAGCAGGCCGTCTTCGAAATACTCATAAGAGGCTTCGATCCCCACTTCAGCAGGGTCGGCGATGCTGTGCAAAATGGCGGCGCGGTAGGCTTTGCGAGTCAAAGGCATGGTGATCTCAATGGTTTAGATAGCTTGGCTGCGGCGCGAAACCGGCAGCAGTTTGGCAATAGGTTCGGCGCTCGCAGTGTGCTGGCCGAAATTCGCGTTATAGGTGGCGATGATTTCGCCGGCGATGGAGATGGCGATCTCCACCGGCAGTTTGCCCTTCACCTCGTTGAGGCCCATGGGGCAGCGCATGCGTTGCAGTTGCGCGGTGTCAAAGCCGCGATCACGCAGGCGGTGTTCGAACTTCACCCGTTTGGTCTTTGAACCAATCAGGCCGAAATAGGCAAAGTCATTGCGCTTGAGCAGCGCGGCCGTCAGTTCCAGGTCCAGCGCGTGATTGTGGGTCATCACGATGCAGTAACTGCCCACCGGCAGGTCGGCAATTTCGTCGACCGGCTCTTCGCTGACGATTTTACGCACGCCCTGGGGGATGTGTTCTGGAAACTCCTGATCACGCGAGTCAATCCAGCGCACCCGACACGGCAGGCTCGCCAGCAACGGCACCAGCGCGCGGCCGACATGGCCGGCGCCAAATACCGCGATCTGCGCCTGCACCTGGCCCATGGGTTCGAACAGCAACACCGTCACGCCGCCGCAGCACTGGCCCAGGCTGGCGCCGAGGCTGAAGCGCTCCAGGTGAGTGTTTTGCTGGCCGCGCACCAGCATGTCGCGGGCGATCTGCATGGCTTTGTATTCCAGGTGCCCGCCGCCGATGGTGTCGAAGGTGTGCGCGGCGCTGATCACCATTTTTGAGCCAGCGTTGCGCGGCGTGGAGCCGAGCTCTTCGATGATGGTCACCAGCACGCAGGGTTCACCCTGGTTCTGCAGGTCGGCGAGGGCGCTGATCCAGTTGTTCATAGTCACCTCCAGTCAGATCGTTCTCACGCAGAGCGTGGGAACGATCAAGCCAGTTCAGTCTCAACGGCTTTTGCAGTGCTCAACTGCCGCATCTGCTCACAGCCCCACAACACCCGCTCCGGCGTCGCCGGTGCATCAATCTTCGGTTGATGGCGATAGTCGCCCAGGCTCGCCACGGCATCCTTGAGCGCACACCACGAAGCAATCCCGAGCATGAACGGCGGCTCGCCCACGGCCTTGGAATGAAACACCGTGTCCTCCGGGTTCTTGCGGTTTTCCACCAGCTTCACGCGCAGATCCAGTGGCATGTCCGCCACGGCCGGGATCTTGTAGCTGGCCGGGCCGTTGGTCATCAGCTTGCCCTTGTTGTTCCACACCAGCTCTTCCATGGTCAGCCAGCCCATGCCCTGGATAAAGCCGCCTTCGACCTGGCCGATGTCGATGGCCGGGTTCAGCGAGGCGCCCACATCATGAAGGATGTCGGTGCGCAGCATCTTGTATTCGCCGGTCAGGGTGTCGACGATCACTTCGCAGCAGGCTGCGCCGAATGCGAAGTAGTAGAACGGCCGACCCCGCGCCTGGCTGCGGTCGTAAAAGATTTTCGGGGTCTTGTAAAAACCGGTGCTCGACAGTGAAACCTGGGCGAAATACGCCTGCTGGATCAGCGCCTCAAACGTCAGGATCTGATCGCGCACGCGCACGTGGCCATTGTGGAATTCCACGTCCGCTTCACTCACGTCGTACTTGCGCGCGGCAAATTCAACCAAGCGCTGCTTGATGGTTTCGGCAGCGTTCTGCGCAGCCTTGCCGTTCAGGTCGGCACCGCTGGAGGCGGCGGTCGGTGAGGTGTTGGGCACCTTGTCGGTGTTAGTGGCGGTGATTTGCACGCGGTCGATCTCGACCTGGAATATTTCAGCCACCACCTGCGCGACCTTGATGTTCAAGCCCTGGCCCATCTCGGTGCCGCCGTGGTTCAGGTGGATGCTGCCGTCGGTGTAAATGTGGATCAAGGCGCCTGCCTGGTTTAGAAAGCTGGCCGTGAACGAAATACCGAACTTCACCGGCGTCAGCGCCAGGCCTTTTTTCAGAATCGGGCTATGGGCGTTGTACAAGCGGATCGCTTCGCGGCGCTCGGCGTATTGGCTGCTGGCCTCAAGCTCGGCGGTCATCTCTTCGAGCATGTTGTGCTCGACGGTCTGGTAGTAGTGGGTGACGTTGCGCTCGGTCTTGCCGTAGTAATTGACCTTGCGCACCGCCAACGGGTCCAGCGCCAGATGGCGGGCGATGGCGTCCATTACCTCTTCGATGGCAACCATGCCTTGCGGGCCACCAAAGCCGCGATAAGCGGTGTTGGACGCGGTGTTGGTCTTGCAGCGATGGCCGTTGACGGTGGCGTCGCCCAGGTAATACGAGTTGTCGGAGTGGAACATGGCGCGGTCGACAATCGAGTTGGACAGGTCCGGCGAACAGCCGCAGTTACCCGCCAGGTCCAGATTGATGCCGTGCAGGCGGCCGTTGTCGTCAAAACCCACGTCGTATTCGATATAGAACGGGTGGCGCTTGCCGGTCATCAGCATGTCCTCGACGCGCGGCAGGCGCATCTTGGTCGGCTGGCCGGTCAGGCGTGCGACTACTGCGCACAGGCACGCGGGGCTGGCGGCCTGGGTTTCCTTGCCGCCAAAACCACCGCCCATGCGGCGCATATCGACGACGATTTTATTCATCGACACGTCGAGCACTTCCGCCACCAGTTTTTGCACTTCGGTGGGGTTTTGCGTGGAGCAGTAGACAATCATGCCGCCGTCTTCGGTGGGCATTACCGAGGAGATCTGGGTTTCCAGGTAGAAGTGTTCCTGGCCGCCGATATGCAGGGTGCCCTGGATACGGTTTTTCGCGGTGGCCAGCGCACCGGCGGAATCACCGCGCTGGTGGGTGTGGCTGTCGAGCACAAAGTGTTTGTTGCGAAAGGCCTCGACCACGTCCAGCACCGGCTCCAGGTCTTCGTATTCGATCACCGCCGCCATGGCCGCTTTGCGTGCGGTTTCCAGGTCGTGGGCGGCCACGGCCAGCACTACCTGGCCGACAAACTGCACGGTGTCGATGGCCAGCAACGGGTCGCCGGGCATCAGCGGGCCGATGTCTTTAAGGCCCGGCACGTCTTCGTGGGTGATGGCGATGCGCACGCCGTCAAAGGCGTAGCAGGGCGCGGTGTCGATGCTGATGATGCGCGCATGGGCGCGGTCGGACATGCGCGCATACAGGTGCAACTGGTTAGGAAATTCCAGGCGATCATCGATGTACTGCGCTTCACCGCTGACGTGCTTGGCGGCGCTGTCATGCTTGACGCTGCGGCCGACCCCGGAAGTCAGGTCCTGGGCAAACAGCTCGGCGAGTTCGGCCTGGGTTTTAACGACGGCGTGATGGTTAGACATAAGCGGTCACCCGAGTCTCGATGTGCGGTGTTTGCAATTCGATGAAGTATTTGCGCAGCAGGTTCTGCGCGCTGAGCAGGCGATATTCCTTGCTGGCGCGGAAGTCCGACAGCGGGGTGAAATCCTGGGCGAGGGCGGCGCAGGCTTTCTCCACCGTGGCGGCGTTCCAGGTGGCGCCGACCAGTACGGCTTCGCAGCTTTTCGCGCGTTTGGGCGTGGCAGCCATGCCACCGAACGCCACCCGGGCGTCGCTGATCACGCCGTTGTCGATCTTCAGGTTGAAGGCCGCGCACACGGCGGAAATATCATCGTCCAGGCGCTTGGAAACCTTGTAGGCCCGAAACAGCGCGTGGCCCTTGGGCACGATGATCTTCTCGATAAACTCGCTGTCCTGACGGGCAGTGACGCGGTAGTCGATGAAGTAATCTTCCAACGCCAAGGTGCGACGGGTGTCGCCCTTGCACAGCACGATCTGCGCGCCGAGAGCGATCAACAGTGGCGGCGAATCGCCGATGGGCGAGGCATTGCCGATATTACCGCCCAGGGTGCCCTGGTTGCGGATCTGCAGCGAGGCGAAGCGGTGCAGCAAGTCGCCGAAGTCCGGGTACTCGTGGTGCAGTGCGCTGTAGCAATCGGACAGCGGTGTGGCCGCGCCGATTTCCAGGCGGTCGTCGAACGACTCGATGCGCTTCATCTCTTCAATGTTGCCGACGTAGATCATCACTGGCAGCACGCGGTGAAACTGCGTGACTTCCAGCGCCAGATCAGTGCCACCGGCCAACAGGCGCGCCTGCGGGTAGGCGTCGTAGAGGTCGGCCAGATCGGCCACGGTGAGCGGCACCAGGCAGCGTTTGTCGCCGCTGTTGAGTTCACCGGTTTGCGTGGGCGCGATGGCTTTGAGGCGGGCGATGGTCTCGGCCTGGCGGCTGTCGAACTGATCCATCGGCTTGTTGCAGCAGGCCTGTTCGGCGGCGGCCAGAATCGGGCGGTAACCGGTGCAACGGCACAGGTTGCCGGCCAGCGCTTCATGGGCTTTTTGGCTGTCGGGGGCGTCGCTGTTCTTTTGCAGGGCGAACAGCGACATCACAAAGCCTGGGGTGCAAAAGCCGCATTGCGAGCCGTGGCACTCGACCATGGCTTGCTGCACGCTGTGCAGTTGGCCTTGATGCTTGAGGTCTTCGACGCTGATCAGCTGTTTGCCGTGCAATGACGACACAAAGGTCAGGCAGGAATTGAGGCTGCGATAGCGAATCTGCTCGGCGCCTTGATCATCGGTGTGCAATTCGCCGACCACCACGGTGCATGCACCGCAATCGCCGCTGGCGCAGCCTTCCTTGGTACCGGATTTGCCCAAATGCTCGCGCAAATAGTTGAGCACGGTCAGGTTGGGGTCCAGGGCGTGCTCACTACGGAGTTCCTGGTTAAGTAAAAACTGGATCACGGAAGGCCTCGCAGACTCATTATTGTTGTTAACCGCTTTGCGCCGAATCTAGTCATGTCTGACTTTACGGTCAACGATTTTCTGACCTAAAGGTCAAGAAATTGCGATCACAACCCTTTCAATTATGGTTCAGTCTTCTGGAACCGGTGTTTTTGCTGGCTTTTGGCTTTTCACCGTTGCTTATTTCATGCCAAATTCGCCCCGGTGGGCGTAGCGCCATCAGCCAGCCAATGCGCTACACTGCCGCGCTTGTACCGATAGAAGATTTTGAAGGGAAAACATGACGTTCAAGGCGCCGGACAGTCTCGCCGAGCAAATTGCTCACCACCTCGCCGAACGTATCATTCGCGGCGAACTCAAGCCTGGGGAGCGGATCCAGGAACAGAAAGTCACGCTGGCACTCAATGTCAGCCGTGGCTCCGTGCGTGAAGCTTTGTTGATCCTCGAGCGTCGCCACCTGATCGCGATCCTGCCGCGCCGTGGCGCCCACGTCACCGAACTCACCGCGCACAAGGTGCAGAGCCTGTGCACGCTGATGGGCGAGTTGTACATATTGCTCGGCAATTCGGTGGCCGAGGGTTGGAAGGTCCAGGCCGACATGGCGCCGTTCCTGCAGATCCAGCAACGCCTGATGACCAGTTTCGAGCGTGAGGACGTGCGTGCCTTCGTCGAAGAAAGCTTCAGTGTGATGCGCGCCGCGTACCCCTTCGCCAACAACCCGTACTTGCAGGAAACCGTCGAAAACCTGCAGCCGGCGATGAACCGTGCCTATTACCTGGCCCTGGACCAGCGCAAGGCGGAGATGAGTGAGTACCTGACGCTGTTCGAGCAACTGCTCGCGGCGGTGCTCGCCCGTGACCTGCCGCAGATCCGCCAAGTGCTGTCGGCCTACTGCGAGCGCAGCAGCTCGCTGGTCATCGCTGCGCTGGCGGACGCCTAAACGTGAGGCTCAAGTGCATCAAACTGGCGGGGTTCAAATCTTTCGTCGACCCGACCACGGTGAACTTCCCCAGTAACATGGCGGCGGTGGTCGGGCCCAATGGTTGCGGCAAGTCGAATATCATCGACGCCGTACGTTGGGTGATGGGCGAGAGCTCGGCAAAAAACCTGCGTGGCGAGTCGATGACCGACGTCATCTTCAACGGCTCCACCAGCCGCAAGCCGGTGAGCCAGGCCAGCATCGAACTGGTGTTCGATAACTCCGACGGCACTTTGGTTGGCGAATACGCGGCCTACGCGGAAATCTCGATTCGCCGCAAAGTCACGCGCGACAGCCAGAACAGCTACTTCCTCAACGGCACCAAGTGCCGTCGACGCGATATCACCGACATTTTCCTCGGCACAGGCTTAGGTCCGCGCAGCTACTCGATCATCGAGCAGGGCATGATCTCCAAGCTGATCGAAGCCAAGCCCGAAGACCTGCGCAACTTTATCGAAGAAGCCGCCGGCATCTCCAAGTACAAGGAGCGCCGCCGCGAGACCGAAAACCGTATCCGCCGTACCCACGAAAACCTTGCCCGCCTGACCGACCTGCGCGAAGAGCTGGAGCGTCAACTTGAGCGCCTGCATCGCCAGGCCCAGGCGGCCGAGAAGTACCAAGAATACAAGGGCGAGGAGCGTCAGCTCAAGGCGCAGCTCTCGGCCCTGCGCTGGCAGGCGCTGAATGATCAGGTCGGCCAGCGCGAAGCGATCATCGGCACCCAGGAAATCAGCTTTGAAGCGCTGGTGGCCGAGCAACGTAACGCCGACGCCAGCATCGAGCGCTTGCGTGACGGTCACCATGACCTGTCCGAGCGCTTCAATCTGGTGCAGGGGCGTTTCTACTCGGTGGGCGGCGATATTGCCCGGGTCGAGCAGAGCATCCAGCACGGCCAGCAGCGCCTGCGCCAGTTGCAGGATGACTTGAAGGAAGCCGAACGTGCGCGCCTGGAGACCGAGTCGCACCTGGGCCATGACCGCACCTTGCTGCTGACGCTGGGCGAAGAGCTGGACATGCTCACGCCCGAGCAGGAAATCACCAGCGCTGCCGCCGAAGAGGCCGCCGCCGCCCTGGAAGAAGCCGAAACCACCATGCACGGCTGGCAGGAACAGTGGGATGCTTTCAACCTGCAATCCGCCGAGCCGCGCCGCCAGGCTGAGGTGCAGCAATCGCGCATCCAGCAACTGGAAACCAGCATGGAGCGCCTGGCCGAGCGCCAGCGCCGCATGCAGGAGGAGCGTGCGTTGCTCGCCGCCGACCCGGAAGACGCGGCGATCATGGCGCTGAGCGAGCAACTGGCCGAAAGCGAAATGACCCTGGAAGAACTCGAAGCCAGCGAAGAACAACAAGTGGAGCGCCTGGAGCAATTGCGTCAGCAACTGCAACAGGCGACCCAGGCCCAGCAGCAGGCCCAGGGCGATTTGCAGCGGCTCAACGGGCGCTTGGCCTCGCTTGAGGCCTTGCAGCAAGCCGCGCTGGACCCGGGCACCGGCACCGCCGAATGGCTGCGTGACCAGCACCTGGCCGAGCGCCCGCGCCTGGCCGAAGGCTTAAAAGTTGAAGCGGGTTGGGAGCTGGCGGTCGAAACCGTGTTGGGCGCCGACCTGCAAGCCGTACTGGTGGACGATTTTGGCGGTTTCGACCTGGCCGGCTTTGCCCAGGGCGATTTGCGTTTGCTCAGCCCCGCAGCCGATGGCACGCGAGTGCCCGGCAGTTTGCTCGACAAGGTGGAGGCGGCGATTGATCTGTCGCCATGGCTGGGCCAGGTCAAACCGGTTGAATCATTGGAGCAGGCCCTGGCCCAGCGCGGCCAATTGGGCACCGGCGAAAGCCTGATCAGCCGAGACGGTTATTGGGTGGGCCGGCATTTCCTGCGCGTGCGTCGCGCCAGTGAGGCCGAGAGCGGCGTATTGGCCCGAGGCCAGGAAATCGTCAACCTGAGCGCCGAACGCGAAGAGCGCGAGGCCACCCTCGAAAGCCTCGAAACCGAACTGCAAACCCTGCGTGCCACTCAGCGCCAGCAAGAGACCGGCCGCGAACACCTGCGCCGCCTCTTGCAGGACGAAGCGCGCCAGCAAGGCGAATTGAAAGCCCAGCTGTCGGCGAGCAAGGCCAAGGCCGAGCAATTGACCCTGCGCCGTACCCGCCTCGACGAAGAAGTGGCGGAGATGGGCGAGCAGCGCGCCCTCGAACACGAACAAATCGGCGAGGCGCGCCTGCACTTGCAGGAAGCCCTCGACAGCATGGCGCTGGATACCGAGCAGCGCGAACTGCTGCTGGCCCAGCGCGACAGCCTGCGCGAACGCCTCGACCGCGTGCGCCAGGAAGCGCGTCAGCACAAAGACCACGCCCACCAATTGGCCGTGCGCCTGGGCTCGTTGCAGGCCCAGCACACCTCCACGCGCCAGGCCCTTGAGCGCTTGGAGATGCAGTCCGAACGCCTCACCGAAAAGCGCGAGCAACTGAGCCTCAACCTGGAGGAGGGCGAAGCGCCGCTGGAAGAATTGCGCCTCAAGCTCGAAGAGTTGCTCGACAAGCGCATGACCGTCGACGAAGAACTCAAGACCGCGCAGATCGCCCTGGAAGACGCCGACCGCGAACTGCGCGACGCCGAGAAGCGCCGGACCCAGGCCGAACAGCAGTCCCAACTGATTCGCGGCCAGCTCGAACAGCAACGCATGGAATGGCAAGCCCTGACCGTGCGCCGCAAGACCCTGCAAGATCAGTTGCTCGAAGACGGCTACGACCTGCACGGCGTGCTCACTACCTTGACCGCCCAGGCCAACGAAAAAGACGCCGAAGAAGAACTTGAGCGCATCGCCGCGCGTATCCAGCGCCTCGGCGCGATCAACCTGGCGGCCATCGACGAATACCAGCAGCAGTCCGAACGCAAACGTTATCTGGATGCCCAGGATGCCGACCTGGTCGAAGCGTTGGACACCCTGGAGAACGTGATTCGCAAGATCGACAAGGAAACCCGTAATCGCTTCAAAGATACCTTTGATCAGATTAATGGCGGTTTACAGGCGTTATTCCCGAAAGTTTTCGGTGGAGGCAGCGCCTACTTGGAACTGACGGGCGAAGATCTACTCGATACAGGGGTGACGATCATGGCGCGCCCGCCCGGCAAGAAGAACAGCACCATCCATTTGTTGTCCGGTGGCGAAAAGGCCCTGACCGCATTGGCGCTGGTATTTGCGATCTTCAAGTTGAACCCTGCGCCGTTTTGCATGCTCGACGAAGTTGACGCGCCGCTGGATGACGCTAACGTTGGACGCTACGCTCGGTTGGTTAAAGAGATGTCCCAGACCGTGCAGTTCATCTATATCACCCACAACAAGATCGCCATGGAAATGGCCGATCAGTTGATGGGCGTGACGATGCATGAGCCGGGGTGTTCGCGATTGGTGGCGGTGGATGTCGAAGAAGCGATGGCGATGGTTGAATCCTGAGACGGGCTTGGAAAGGATTTTGGTAGGGCGATGTAAGGCGATTTACCGGTCTGGCAAAAGTGGCAAATGGACATATTTGTTCAAGGCATTTTGACAGACGGTGTAAAGTTATCTTTGGTCGTGCTAGTTTAATGTCAAATTTTCGTATGCGTGGGCAAAACGTCAGTCAGAACATAGAGTTGGCGCCACGTTTTAAAGCGGTTTGGATGTTGCTAAACCCCTTATTTTTCAGCATTTTTTATTAGAGGCACGGGATTACATGGAAATCGGTCTGCGCGAGTGGCTGATCGTCATCGGCATTATTGTCATTGCCGGTATTCTTTTTGATGGCTGGCGCCGCATGCGCGGTGGCAAGGGCAAGCTCAAATTCCGTCTGGACCGCAACCTGTCCAACTTGCCCGACGACGACGGCAGCGCCGAGCTGCTGGGGCCGCCCCGTGTGCTGGACAACCATAAAGAACCGCAACTGGACGAGCATGACTTGCCGTCGATGAGTGCGCCGGTGCGAGAAGCCCGCGAGCCGTCGTCCAAGCGTGGCAAGCGTGCGAGTGCCGCCGTGGCCGAGCCACATCAGGGCGACCTGAACCTCGACGTGGATGAAGGCCCGAGCTTCAGCAGCCGCGACGACGATTTCCCGGATGAAAATATCGGCAAGGCTTCCAGCGCACCGCGCCAATCGGTCAACGACCAGCCGGCTGCCGAAGAAGTCTTGGTGATCAGCGTGATCTGCCGCGACGCCGCCGGCTTCAAAGGCCCGGCGCTGTTGCAGAACATCCTCGAAAGCGGCCTGCGTTTTGGCGAGATGGATATTTTCCACCGTCACGAAAGCATGGCCGGCAACGGTGAAGTGCTGTTCTCCATGGCCAACGCGGTCAAGCCGGGCACCTTCGACCTTGACGATATCGACCTGTTCAGCACCCCGGCGGTGAGCTTCTTCCTCGGTTTGCCAGGCCCGCGTCACCCGAAACAAGCGTTCGACGTGATGGTGGCGGCAGCACGCAAACTGTCCCAGGAACTCAACGGCGAGCTCAAGGACGACCAGCGCAGCGTGCTCACTGCGCAGACCATCGAGCATTACCGTCAGCGCATCGTCGAGTTCGAGCGTCGCGCCCTGACACAGAAACGCTGAGGATTGGTCTTCAGCGTTGTCAGTAGAATAAGCGCACTAACATATTGAGCAGCTTCGGCTGCTCTTTTGCTTTATGAGAGAACACCCATGACCGCCGCCCACACCCGCATCCTCGAACTGCGCGCTGAACTGGATCAGCACAACTACCGTTACCACGTCCTCGATGAGCCGAGCATCCCGGACGCCGAGTACGACCGGTTATTCCATGAGTTGAAGGCTCTGGAAGCCGAGCACCCGGAACTGGTGACGCGTGATTCACCGACGCAGCGGGTCGGCAGTGCGGCGCTCTCGGCGTTCACCCAGGTCAAGCACGACATTCCGATGCTCAGCCTGGGCAATGCCTTTGATGAAACCACCATGCTCGAATTTGATCGCCGGGTTACCGAAGGTCTCGACTTGCCGGTGGGCGATCTGTTTGGCGGGGGTGCAGCGGTGGAATACAGCTGCGAGCCCAAGCTGGACGGCCTGGCGGTCAGCCTGCTGTATCAGGATGGCGAACTGGTGCGCGGCGCCACGCGTGGCGATGGCACCACTGGCGAAGACATCAGCGTCAACGTGCGCACCGTGCGCAATATCCCGTTGAAACTGCACGGCAGCGGCTGGCCGGCGACCCTGGAAGTGCGCGGCGAAGTGTTCATGTCCAAGGCCGGCTTCGAGCGCCTCAATGCCTCGCAGCTGGAAGTGGGCGGCAAGACTTTCGCCAACCCGCGTAACGCCGCCGCCGGCAGCCTGCGTCAGCTGGACTCGAAGATCACCGCCAGTCGGCCGCTGGAATTTTGCTGCTATGGCGTGACCACGGATATCAGCGACACCCATATCGGCAACCTGCAACAGCTTCAGAAGTGGGGCATGCCGATCAGCCGTGAGCTGAAGCTGGCCAAGGGCATTCAGGATTGCCTGGAGTATTACCGTGATATCGGCGAGCGACGTAACAGCCTCGCGTATGAAATCGACGGTGTGGTGTTCAAGGTCAACAGCATTGCCTCCCAACGTGAGTTGGGTTTCCGCGCCCGTGAACCACGCTGGGCCATCGCGCATAAATTCCCGGCCATGGAAGAGCTGACCGAACTGCTTGACGTGGAATTCCAGGTCGGCCGCACCGGTGCCGTAACGCCGGTAGCACGCTTGAAGCCGGTCAAGGTCGCCGGTGTAACGGTGTCCAACGCAACCTTGCACAACATGGACGAAGTTGCGCGCCTGGGTGTGATGATCGGCGACACCGTGATCATTCGCCGCGCCGGTGATGTGATCCCGCAGGTCGTGTCGGTGGTGCTCGAACGCCGCCCGGAAAACGCCCGTGCCGTGCCGATCCCCGAAAGCTGCCCGGTGTGCGGTTCCCATGTGGAGCGCACGCAACTGGTCAAGCGCAGCAAGGGCAAGGAAACCGTCAGCGAAGGCGCGGTGTACCGCTGCGTCGGGCGCCTGGCCTGTGGCGCGCAGCTCAAGCAGGCGATTATCCATTTCGTCTCGCGGCGTGCCATGGACATTGACGGCCTGGGCGACAAAACCATCGAGCAATTGGTGGATGAAAAGCTCATCGGCTCGCCGGCTGACCTGTACAAACTCAAATACGAGCAGATCATCGACCTGGAAGGCTTTGCCGATATTTCCAGCAAAAAGCTGATCACCGCCATCGAAAACAGCAAGACCCCGACCCTGGCGCGGTTTATCTACGCCTTGGGCATTCCGGACGTGGGCGAGGAGACAGCCAAGGTCCTTGCGCGCTCGCTGGCGTCACTGGAGCGCGTGCAGCAGGCCTTGCCCGAAGTGCTGACGTACTTGCCGGACGTGGGCCTGGAAGTCGCCCACGAGATTCACAGTTTCTTTGAAGACAGCCACAACCAGGAGGTGATTGGTGCGCTGCTGTCGCCGGATGAGTGCGGCTTGCAGTTGCAGGATCAGGGCGAGCTGAGCGCCGAATTCGCCGCCAGCACTACCTTGGGCGGCTTGCTCGACAAGCTGCATGTGCCGTCCGTGGGCCCAGGGGCTGCGCAAAAGCTTGCCGACAAGTTTATAAGCCTCGAAGGCGTGATCAAGGCCGACTGGCTGGACATGCGCCAGGCGCTGCCCGAGAAGCAGGCCAAGGCGGTGCGCGAGTTTTTTGATAACCCGGACAATGCCAACCGTGCCCTGGCCATCGAGCAGCAGCTCAAAGACTTCGGCATGCACTGGCAGAGCGAGAAGAAGGTCGTCGAAGGCTTGCCGGAAGCGGGGCATACCTGGGTGCTGACCGGCTCCCTGGAGCTGATGAGCCGCGACGTGGCCAAGGACAAGCTCGAAAGCCTGGGCGCCAAGGTCGCGGGTTCTGTTTCGGCCAAGACCCACTGCGTGGTCGCCGGGCCGGGCGCGGGTTCCAAGCTGGCCAAGGCCACTGAGCTTGGCCTCAAAGTGCTGGACGAAGAGGCGTTTGTCGCCTTCCTGGCCAAACACAACATCACCGTCTGACGCTCGTTCCCACGCTCTGTGGGAACGATCTTTCACGGTAAATGATCTAGTCTTGGTCACCCAGGGAGAGATCGCCATGTTCCGCTACTTCGAGCAACTCAGTACGCGCATCGCCGCACCGTTCATGGCCGGATCCTCGCGTAACAGCAAGGTGTGGCAGTGCCGCTGCGGCCAGTCGCTGTTCTTTCGCAACAGTCAATGCCTGGCCTGCTCGGCCCTGCTGGGCTATCAGCCCCAGCAAAGTCGGTTGTCGTCTTTGCAGCCCGGCCCCGTCGAAGGCACCTGGCTACAGGACGACAACCTCGACGCCGGCGCCTTCCGCCGCTGCGCCAACCTCGACACCCCGGCCGCCTGCAACTGGCTGATTCCGGCCCACAGCACCGCAGCGCTGTGCGTGGCCTGTAGCCTTAACCGCACCATCCCTGACCTGTCGATCCCGGAAAACCCCGAACGTTGGCGCAAGGTCGAAACCGCCAAGCGCCGGTTGGTGGCGCAACTGATCAGCCTGGGCCTGCAGGTGGTGCCCAAAAGTGTTGACGAGAACAGCGGCCTGGCTTTCGATTTCGTCGGCATCGACCTGGAAGGCAACGCACCGACCACCGGCCATGCCAACGGCCTGATCACCCTCGATATCAAGGAAGCCGACGACGCCCATCGCGAGAAAGTCCGTGTGCAAATGCGCGAGCCGTATCGCACATTGCTCGGGCACTTTCGCCACGAAGTCGGCCATTATTACTGGGATCGGCTGATCGCCAACAGCCATTGGCTTGAACCGTTTCGCCAGCTATTCGGCGACGAGCGCGCCAGTTACGCCGAGGCACTCGACCAGCACTACCAGAACGGCCCGCGCCCCGACTGGCAGCAAACCTGTGTCAGCGCCTACGCGACCATGCACCCCTGGGAAGACTGGGCCGAAACCTGGGCTCACTACCTGCACATGATGGACGCCGTCGACACCGCGTTGGGCTTTGGTATGAGCGCCCGCGAGATGGACCTGGATTACCAGCCATTCCCGTTGACCACGCTCTACGACCCCGAACACCCTGGCGGCCCGGCCTTCCTGTCGTTCGTCAACGCCTGGATCGAACTGGCCGGTATGCTCAACGAGCTGTCACGCAGCATGGGCCAGCCGGATTTCTACCCCTTTGTGTTGCCGCCGGCGGTGATCGCCAAGCTGCACTTCATTCACTTGGTGATTCAGGAAGAGGGCGGCAGGGCAGACAGGGCCGTGATTTTGTAGCGGCACAAGTGCTTGAGCCCCTTCATATTTTTAATCCGGAACAACGGTTGTAACTTCCGATGAGATCGGTACAATGGCGCGGCTTGCCGAGAGGCCAGCGTCGTTATGGTGACCCCATCGGTCCCCCCGCAACGATTACCCGTGAACCTGGTCAGAGCCGGAAGGCAGCAGCCACAGCGGGAACATTGTGTGCCGGGGTGTGGCTGGTGGGGTTGCCTCCATAACGCTCTTCCTTGTTTTCACCCTTCCTGTTTCAAATCAAACACTCTTTTACTCGCTCATCTGCGATTTTTTGCGCAGCGTGACGGCTTTGTGCTGGAAAACTTTCAGTTGCCTGCTAGCGTCATTCTTGTAAGCGACCCTGTGCTGGAGTAGTGAAGATGTGATGGCACTCCTTTGATCCATTAAGGTGATTGCCATGCCCGCACTTCTCAGTGCTTCAGTCGGTACCCCAGGCAAGGCGCGTAATGTGCTTGCTGATGTTCAGTACATTCAGCGTCTGTTTAACCTGATCACACCCCACCCCGCTTCGCGGCTGGTGGAAGATGGCAAGTGCGGTCCGCTGTTGTTGCAGCGCATCAACGACTATCAGGTGAATCGTCTCAAGTTCAGTAACCCCGATGGGGTGATTGACCCGGCAGGCCGCACGTTCAGCAGCCTGGTAGAAGATGCGAGCAAGGCCAGTCCAGGCGTGCCACCCCATCAGCCGTTAGTCACCCAGGCCACGTGTGACGGTCGTATCACCCTCACCGATGCTGACTTTCAGAGCGCCGCCACAGCATTGGGTAATGGTGTTTCAGTGAACCTGATCAAGGCATTCGCCACGGTGGAGTCCGGTGGACGTTCCGGGTTCGGGCCGGCCAAAATGCCGGTTATCGCCTACGAGGGCCATATCTTTCGCAAGTACACGCAACAAAAGTACGACAGGGCCTACCCGTTTCTCTCATACCCTTATCTGGAAAAGGCCGGCCCGCAATGGTGGGCTAACAACAGGGATCAAACCAAGGCCTGGCAGACCCTGGCCGATGCATTCGAGTTGGACCAGGAGGCAGCGCTGATGTCGGCGTCCTACGGCATGTTTCAGGTCATGGGCTTCAATTTTGCGGCGTGCGGATTCAAAAACGTGTTTGATTTTGTTGCGGCGATGAAACTCAATGCCGGCCAGCAATTGATGGCGTTCGTTGGTTTTTGCCGCAAGAATCCGGCCTTGCTCAAAGCCATGAAGAACAAGGACTATGCCGGCATGGCGCGCAATTACAACGGCAAAGACTATGGTGACTACGATCGGCGGATTCAGCGCGCCTATGAGGCGCTGGAAAGGAAAAAGTAGTGGCGTATGACGGGTGTTTCACAACGTGCAAAGCGCCCACTGGACAACCCAAAACCAACTTGTTAGTTTCCGCCAGCCATTTGTTTCAATTCATGACAAGTGTGCCGCGCTGATATTGAAGTGCTATCACTTCTCTAATTAACAAGGATGTCTTGATGAAAAGCCTGCCAGGGTTGCCACGTCTTATCAGTGCTTCAGTGGGCGCGCCGGGTAAAGCGCGCAATTTGCCCGCCGATGTTCAGTGCATTCAGTATTTATTTAATTTGATCATTCCCAAAATGGGCTTTGCGTTGACCGAGAACGGTAAGTGCGATGGCCAATTGGTGCAGTGCATCAGCCAGTACCAGTTCCGGCATCTCAAGTATGCGCACCCCGACGGCGTGATCGACCCTACCGGTCGAACCTTCAACAGCCTGATCGAAGAAGCAGTGAAAGTGCCGGTAAAAGCTTTCCCGGCGATGCGCATTCCCAGCTTTCTCAACGCGTTCGGCAATAACGGCGGCGATGCGGTCCAGGCCACGGTGAATGTGTACCTGGAGCGCATGCGCGCCATGATCGAAGCCGAGCGACGCAACCGGCAACTGATGCTCCAGGCTACGTGTGACGGCGGCATGACATTGACCGACACCGACTTTCAGAGCGCTGCCACACAGTTGGGCAGCGGCATTTCGGTGAATATCATCAAGGCGTTCGCCACGGTCGAATCCGGCGGGCGTTCCGGTTTCGGGCCTGCCAAGTTGCCGGTGATTGCCTTTGAAGGGCACTTGTTTCGCAAGTACACCAAGCATATCTACGACCAGGCGCACCCGTTGCTGTCTTATATCTACGTGAGAAAGGCCGGGCCGCAGTGGCAGGTTAATAACAAGGATCAGACCAAGGCCTGGGAGACCATGGCCACCGCGTTTGCGCTGGATCAGGAGGCGGCATTGATGTCGGCGTCCTGGGGTA
Source organism: Pseudomonas sp. KBS0710 (assembly GCF_005938045.2). Lineage (GTDB taxonomy): Bacteria > Pseudomonadota > Gammaproteobacteria > Pseudomonadales > Pseudomonadaceae > Aquipseudomonas. The sequence continues at coordinate 1,052,650 of NZ_VCCF02000001.1, forward strand.
TGTTTCAAATAATGGGGTTCAACTACACCTCCTGCGGTTACAAAACGGTGTTTGAATTCGTCGCAGCGCTGAAGATCAATGCCGGTAACCAATTAAAAGCATTTATCGGTTTTTGCAGCCAGAGCCCGGCCCTGATCAAGGCCATGAAAGATAAAGATTACGTGGCCATGGCGCGTAACTATAACGGCAAGGATTACGGCGACTACGACAGCCGTATCAAAAAGGCCTACGAAGCATTGGAAGGGAAGAAATAAGATGAGCCGTTTTCTAGCGTTGAGTGTGTTGTCGTTGTGCGCCTTGGCGCCCACCTTGGCAGGTGCCGCCGAGTTGCACTCCGGCACGTACGAAGGGCTGATGCTGGCGGTCACGCCTGAGCATCAGGTCGAAGGCTACTACGCAGAAGAGCTGGGCGAGGGCGTAATCCGCAGCTGCACGTTCTACCTGCAAGGCCAGCCTGAAGCGCTCACTACCTGGCTCGACAAGGCTTACCCCGGCAGCGTGGCAGCGTCCTCCGACGGCGTGACCTTGACGGTGGAGCAGGGGCGCGAGCATCCCGGTTGCATCAGCGTGCTGATGCCGGAAATCGCTACCGGCCTGGACCTGACCCAAACCGCCAGCAAGCAATGGATCGGCTTGGTGACGGTGACAGCCGACAAGGCTTACCTGCTGAAAAAACCAGGTGCTGACGCAGCCAAGCGCGCGTATATCGTCAAGGATGATGTGGTCGGCGTGCTGGCGTTCAAGGACGGCTGGGCCAAGGTCGAATTCACCAATGCCAAGGACCATACCTACACCGGCTGGATCAGCCAGGACCAGTACGCACGACTGGTTGCGCCGCAAGCCGACTAACCAAACGTCTCCCGCAGCAGCCCGGCAAACGCATCCCGCGCCAGGTGGCGCTGGGTGTCTGTGTGCCAGAACAGCAGGTTGTCCACGGCCTGCAATTCCTCGAACCGGTAGGACGCCAGTTGGTTGGCCTGCTCATAGCGGGCCAGGATGCCTTCCGGGGCCAAGGCCACGCCAATTCCCGCACTGACGCAGCCGATGATCGTGCCCCAACTGGCATAGCTGGCGATGCTCGGCTTGAAAGCGTGCGGTTTGATCCAGTTCTCCAGTGCCGCGCGATACGGGCAGCCCGGTGGCCACACCAGCAAGGTACGGCCGGCGAGGTCTTCAGCGCTGTTGATCGGCGCGCTGGAGGCGCTGGCGATCAGCACCAGACGTTCGCTGTAGACCACGCTGTGTTCGAGCTTGGCGCGCTTGCCGCCCGAGGCCACCAGCGCCACATCGAGGCGATGGTGTTGCAGGTCGTCGAGCAGTTGTGCCCAGGCGCCGGTGACCAGCTCCAGGCTGACATCCGGGTAGCGCCGGTGGTATTCGGCCAGCAGCGGCGGCAGGCGGCCGCTGGCACTGGATTCGACGGCGCCGATGCGCAAGGTGCCACGCGGAATCGCGTTGGCGTCGACGGCGCGTTTGGACTCATCCACCAGTGCCAGGATGCGCTCACAGTAATCGAGGAAGATTTCACCAGCGGCACTGATGGCCAGCCCACGACCAGCGCGAATAAACAGCGGCGTGCCCAGCTCACTTTCCAGCTGCTTGATGCGTGTGGTGATGTTGGATGGCACGCAGTGCAGTTGCAGCGCGGCCTGGGCCACGCTGCCGGTTTGTGCCACGGCGCGCACCATTTTCAGTTGGGCCAGTTCCATTGCTCAGTTCCAATGATTTCAGAAGTCAGAAACGCTTAATTGTCCTGCGCCTTGCGCGGCTCAAGACTGACGGTATTCCTTCTCAGTCTCTGGATGCCGTCGATGAATGCCCCGTCACCCGTAAAGCTTACGCTAGTCATCGCTGGCGTGATCCTCTGTTGGGCCTATTCGCCGATTGGCGTGCACATGGGGCTGCACAGCTACAGTCCTGGCCAATTGGCGCTGCTGAGGTTTCTGATCGCGTCGGTGTTCATGGGCGGCATCGCCCTGGCGGTAGGCATCGGCCGCCCGCGTGTGCGGGATTTGCCGTGGTTGCTGGTATTGGGTTTTTTCGGCGTGTTCCTGCACCACACCAGCCTCAACTACGGGCAACAGTGGGTGACGGCGGCGGCATCGAGTGTGCTGGCGCAGTCGGCGCCGCTGTTCAGTGTGGTGATCGCGTTTTTCTGTTTGAAAGAACGGGTCAGTGTCTGGCGCTGGGGCTGTGTCTTGCTGGGCTTGCTCGGTGTGCTGGTGGTGATCTGGGGCGATCATGGCGTTGGTGATATCGACCCGCGCGGCTTGTTGATCCTGCTGGCAGCCGTGTCGTGGAGCGTGTATTTCGCCATCCAGAAATACTACGCGCATCGCTACAGCCCGCTGACCATGGCGTGTTACATGGTGTGGGCGGGCACCTTGATGCTGTGTGTGAACCTGCCGGGCTTGCCGGCTGCGGTGGCCCAGGCGCCACTGCCGGAGAACCTGTCGGTGCTGGTATTGGGTATTTTCCCCAGCGCCCTGGCCTACCTGGCCTGGGGCTATGTGCTCAAGCACGTGGACGTCAGCCGCGCTTCGGTGGCGATGTACCTGATTCCGCCGGTGGCCATGCTGATGGCTTCGACACTGCTGGGCGAGCACATTGCCTTGCAAGTGATACTGGGCGCGGTGATCGTGCTGGCCAGTGTCGCCGCCATCAGCCTTGAAGGGCGCTGGCGCTCAATCGCTCAGGCTGAACGCGCGCAGCCGGTGGCCGTCGAGGTCCTCGGCGACAAAGGTGTAGCCGAAGTCCAGGTGGGTCGGTGATTGGATGATGGTTGCGCCGCGCTCTACCCATTGAGCGTGCAGGGCGTCCACGGCGGTCGGGTCCGCCAGCGAAAAACCAACCTCACCGCCGCCGCCGGTAAGGTGAGCCGCAGGCTCTACGGTGTGACGCGACCACAGCCCCAGCTTGACGCCGTTGTCGAGGATGAACAGGGCGAACGTCGGGTTCAGTTCCACCGGTGGCTTGCCCAGCAAGCGGCTATAGAAGTTGGCGCTGGTGGCCGGGCTGTCGACGTAGAGCAGGAAGTAATGGGCGACGGTGTGCATGCAGGCTCCTTGAGAACGGGCGGTTAAGTGAGCCCAGTCTAGGGGGTAGCCCTGTCAGTTCTTGTCAGGAGTGTTCTTGTAAGGAGTCTGCATCGGTCGCGCATTTTCCCCGGTGTAGAGTTTGATCAGGTCGTCGATCTCGCCCGACATTTTCATCCGCAGCAGCGTGCGCAAGATCCGTTGCACCGGCACGTCAGGGTCATTACGCACGATGCAGCCCAGGCTTTGTTCGTCGATCACCGCGACCTTATGCAGCCGCAGGTTTTCGGGCAGCTTCAGGTTGAAACGGTCCAGGGTCCATTCGTTGATCACGGCGTATTCGAAACGCGCGGCCACCAGCTTATGCAGCACTAACTCTTCGCTGCGCGAATCGTCGCGGGTCAGTTGGCCACTGGCGAACAGCGGTTCGAGCACGGCATAACGGTAGTTGAGCACCGTGCCAATGGCCTGCGGTGCCAATTTGGCCACCTGAACCGGCAGGGCGTGAGCACTGACCAGCACATTGCGTTGCACCATCAAGGGCACGCTCCAGGTGTAATCGCCGGACAGGTTGCCGACCCAATCATGGGCGACATAGCAGCGCACATCGACCTCGGCGCGTGCCATCGCGCCGGCCAGACGTGCCCGCGCCAACACGTGGAACTCGGCTGGCCGCCCGACCTGGGTGGCCAGGCTCAACATCAAGTCATACAAAATGCCCTGGGTGGGCTGGTCGCCCTCTATCTGGGCCATGGGCATTGCCCAGCTGTCGGAAACCGAAAAACGCAACGGCGCGGGCGCCGCAAGGCTGACTACGGAAATCATCCATAAAGCGCCCAGGACTACGCGCATACACTCTCCGGGTTCAGGCCTTTGTGGGGCCATTCAGGAGAGCTTAGTCAGATTAGACGAGCGTGCCGGATGCAATTTCCCCCTTGCTCCGCTAGCATTACCGGCTTCCGCTTCCCAGTTGCGACGGTTTTCGATGAGTTATCAGGTTCTTGCACGTAAATGGCGTCCGCGCTCGTTCCGCGAAATGGTCGGCCAGACCCATGTGCTCAAGGCTCTGATCAATGCCTTGGACAGCCAACGGCTGCACCACGCCTACCTGTTCACCGGTACTCGGGGGGTGGGCAAGACCACTATCGCGCGCATTATTGCCAAGTGCCTGAACTGTGAAACCGGCATCACGTCGACACCCTGCGGCACCTGTTCGGTATGCCGCGAGATCGACGAAGGGCGGTTTGTCGACCTGATCGAGATCGACGCCGCGAGCCGCACCAAGGTCGAAGACACCCGCGAGCTGCTCGACAACGTGCAGTACGCGCCGAGCCGTGGGCGCTTCAAGGTCTACCTGATCGACGAAGTGCACATGCTTTCCAGCCATTCCTTCAACGCGCTGTTGAAAACCCTGGAAGAGCCGCCGCCCTACGTTAAGTTCATCCTGGCCACCACCGACCCGCAGAAACTTCCTGCAACGATTTTGTCGCGGTGCTTGCAGTTCTCCCTGAAAAACATGACGCCTGAGCGCGTGGTCGAGCACTTGACCCATGTGCTCGGCGTTGAGAACGTGCCGTTCGAAGACGACGCGTTGTGGCTGCTTGGCCGCGCCGCCGATGGTTCGATGCGTGATGCCATGAGCCTCACCGACCAGGCCATTGCCTTTGGTGAAGGCAAGGTCATGGCCGCGGATGTGCGCGCCATGCTCGGCACTCTGGACCACGGCCAGGTGTTCGACGTGTTGCACGCGCTGATCGAAGGTGACGCCAAGGCGTTGCTCGAAGCCGTGCGCCACTTGTCGGAGCAAGGCCCGGACTGGAACGGCGTGCTCTCGGAAATCCTCAATGTGCTGCACCGCGTGGCCATCGCCCAGGCGTTGCCCGAAGGTGTCGACAACGGCCATGGCGACCGCGACCGCGTGTTGGCGCTGGCCCAGGCGTTGCCGGCCGAAGATGTGCAGTTCTACTACCAGATGGGCCTGATCGGCCGCAGGGATCTGCCCTTGGCGCCGGACCCGCGGGGTGGCTTTGAAATGGTCTTGCTGCGGATGCTGGCCTTCCGGCCCGCCGACTCGGCAGACGCACCGAGACAGCCGCTAAAGCCAGTGGGGATCAGCCAGGCCACAGTTGATTCCGCCAAACCAGTGGCTGGCGCGGCGGCAGTCGCACCAGTAGTTGCTGCACCTGAACCTGCGCCAGTTGCTCCGGCGCCAGAACCAGTGGTTGCCGCGCCGGTGGTCGAACCTGCGCCCGTGGTTGAGCCTGAACCTGCTCCCGCGCCGGTGGTTGACCTGCCTTGGAACGATCCGGTCGACGCCGAAGCTGAACCTGAGCCTGAAGTCGAGCAAGTACCTGCCGTGGAGCCCGTGCTGGAAACTACCGGCGAGCAGCCCGAACTGACGCCGATGCCTACGCCGACTCCGGACAGCGCGGTGCCGGACGCCCCGGAATGGGTGTCGGCACCGGTTCCCGAGCCGACCGTTGCGCAGGTGGACGCCGCCACACCGGGTATCGATCTCGATGACGAGCCGCCGCTGGACGAAGATTACATCGAGCCGGACATGGACTCGGCCTACAGCTACCTGGACGACTTGGCCAGCGAGCACACCGCCGAGCCGGCCCCCGAGCCCGAAGCGGAACCCGCTGCCGCCCCGGCCACCGGCCTGGCGTTGCAATGGTTGGAATTGTTTCCGAAATTGCCAATCTCCGGCATGACCGGCAGCATCGCCGCCAACTGCACCTTGATTTCCATCGAGGGCGACCACTGGCTGTTGCACCTGGACCCGGCCCACAGCGCCTTGTTCAACGCCACCCAGCAACGCCGACTCAACGATGCGCTCAACCAGTACCATGAACGCACGTTGACCATCGCCATCGAACTGATCAAGCCTGAGCAGGAAACCCCGGCCCAGGCGGCGACTCGCAAGCGCATCAACCGTCAGCGCGAGGCTGAAGACTCGATCCATGGCGATCCGCTCATCCAACAGTTGATGCAACAGTTCGGTGCGGTGGTGCGTCACGATACTATTGAACCTGTCGAAGCCCCGGTGCCCCAAGTGTCATGAAACCGGGCTACTAATTGATTGATCCACGTACTTTGAGGTGATTCCCATGATGAAAGGTGGCATGGCCGGCCTGATGAAGCAGGCGCAGCAGATGCAGGAAAAGATGGCCAAGATGCAGGAAGAACTGGCCAACGCCGAAGTCACCGGTAAAGCCGGTGGCGATATGGTCAGCGTGGTGATGACCGGTCGTCACGACATCAAGCGCGTAAGTATCGACCCAAGCGTGTTGCCTGGCGTGGGCGAAGATGACCTGGAAATGCTCGAAGCGCTGTTCGCCGCGGCCGTCAACGACGCCGTGCGCAAGATCGAAGCCAACAGCCAGGAAAAAATGGGCGGCGTCACCGCCGGCATGCAACTGCCGCCGGGCATGAAGCTGCCGTTCTGATCGTGCAGCGTTAGCTAGACTCAAATGCCAGGCATCACGCCTGGCATTTTTGTTTGTGCTGTGATCGTCCCCACGCTCTGCGTGGGAATGCCGCCCCAAGACGCTGCGCGTCTAATATGAACCCTGGCATGGCACGCAGGGTCTGCACCCTATACCGAAAGATTCGTTAAAGGAGCCCCTCATGCCTCAAGAGCCCATTCTTAACCAACGCATTGTCCTGGTCTCGCGCCCGCAAGGCGCACCCACGCCGGAAAACTTTCGCCTGGAACGCGTGAATCTGCCGGAATTGGCTGATGGCCAGGTGTTGCTCAAAACCCTGTACCTGTCCCTCGACCCCTACATGCGTGGACGCATGAGTGATGCGCCGTCCTACGCAGCTCCGGTGGAAATCGACGAAGTAATGACCGGTGGTGCTGTCAGCCGTATCGAACAATCGCGTAACCCGAAGTTCGGCGTGGGTGACCTGGTAGTAGGTTCCACCGGCTGGCAGAGCCATAGCATATCCGACGGGCACAACCTGATCCCGGTGCCCAAAGGCCTGGCCAGCCCCTCGATGGCACTGGGCGTCTTGGGCATGCCCGGCATGACCGCCTACATGGGCCTGATGGACATTGGCCAGCCCCAGGCCGGGGAAACCCTGGTGGTGGCGGCTGCCTCTGGCGCGGTGGGCTCGGTGGTCGGGCAGGTGGCCAAGCTCAAGGGCTTGCGCGTGGTGGGCATTGCCGGCGGTGCTGACAAGTGCCGTTATGTGGTCGATGAGCTGGGCTTTGACGCCTGTATCGACCACAAGAGCGCCGATTTTGCCCATGAGCTGGCGTTGGCCTGTTTCAAAGGCGTGGACATCTACTTTGAAAACGTCGGCGGCAAGGTCTTCGATGCCGTGCTACCGCTGCTCAACCCCAAGGCGCGCATTCCGCTGTGCGGTCTGATCGCCGGCTACAACGCCCACGAAGCTCCCAGCGGTCCTGATCGGCTGCCGGCACTGCAACGCACTTTGTTGACCAAGCGCGTGCGCATCCAGGGCTTTATCGTGTTCGACGACTATGGCGATCGCCAGCCCGAATTCCTCAGCGCCATGGCGCCGTGGGTGCGCGACGGCAAGATCAAGTTCCGCGAAGACGTGGTTGATGGCCTGGAACAGGCACCCGAAGCCTTTATCGGTTTGCTCGAAGGGCGCAACTTCGGCAAGTTAGTGGTGCGCGTCGCGCAGGATTGAGCATTTGACGCTAATCCGAGGCGCGGGTATAAACCGCGTCTCGTTGTTTTGTCGGACCCTTCGCCCATGAGCTTCAGCCCCCTGATTCGCCAACTGATCGACGCCCTGCGCACCTTGCCGGGCGTGGGCCAGAAAACCGCCCAGCGTATGGCGCTGCAACTGCTGGAGCGTGATCGCAGCGGTGGCACGCGGTTGGCCCAGGCCTTGAGCCAGGCCATGACCGGCGTCGGCCACTGCCGCCAGTGCCGCACCCTGACCGAAGAAGACCTGTGCCCGCAATGCGCCGACCCACGTCGCGACGACACCTTGCTGTGCGTCGTTGAAGGGCCGATGGACGTGTACGCCGTCGAGCAGACCGGCTATCGCGGGCGCTACTTCGTGCTCAAGGGGCACCTATCGCCGCTGGACGGCCTGGGCCCGGAAGCCATCGGCATCCCGCAACTGGTGGCACGCATTGAAGAGCAGGGCACGTTTACCGAAGTGATCCTGGCGACCAACCCAACGGTGGAGGGCGAGGCGACCGCGCATTACATCGCGCAGTTGCTGACCAACAAAGGCTTGATCACCTCGCGTATTGCCCATGGTGTGCCGTTGGGTGGCGAGCTGGAATTGGTGGATGGCGGCACGCTGGCGCACTCGTTTGCCGGTCGCAAGCCGATCGCGCTTTAAACAACCCCACAGTAGTTTTGTGTTGTCAGGGATTTCTTGATAACCAAGCAAGCGCTTGGTAAGTTCTCTCCACCTCACCGTGGAGCTTGCCGATGTCTGCCTATCAGGACTACTTCGACCCCAGCCACCAATTGGTCCGCGACAGCGTGCGCCGTTTTGTCGAGCGCGAAATGTTGCCGGGCATCGAGCAATGGGAGGAGGCTGAGAGCTTTCCCCGCGAGCTGTATCTAAAGGCTGGCGCAGCAGGGATCCTGGGCATCGGCTACCCCGAAAGCCTGGGCGGCAGCCACGAAGGTGACCTGTTCGCCAAGGTCGCCGCCAGCGAAGAGTTGATGCGTTGCGGTTCTGGTGGCGTGGTGGCGGGCCTGGGGTCGCTGGATATTGGCCTGCCGCCGGTCGTCAAATGGGCGCGCCCCGAGGTGCGTGAGCGGGTTGCGCCTCAAGTGCTGGCCGGTGACAAGATCATCGCCCTGGCCGTCACCGAACCCGGTGGCGGCTCCGATGTGGCCAACCTGCAAACCCGCGCTGTCCGAGATGGCGACTATTACCGCGTCAGCGGCAGCAAAACCTTTATCACCAGCGGCATTCGCGCCGACTTCTATACGGTGGCCGTACGCACCGGCGGGCCGGGGTTTGGTGGCATCAGCCTGTTGCTGATCGAAAAACACACGCCCGGCTTCACCGTCGGCCAACCGTTGAAGAAAATGGGCTGGTGGGCGTCGGACACGGCTGAATTGTTCTTCGATGATTGCCGCGTGCCGGTAGGCAACTTGATCGGTGTCGAGAACATGGGCTTCGCCTGCATCATGGGCAATTTCCAGAGCGAGCGCCTGGCGCTGGCGCTGATGGCGAACATGACCGCGCAGCTCGCTCTGGAAGAAAGCCTCGAGTGGGCGAGCCAGCGCGAAGCCTTCGGCAAACCCATCGGCAAATTCCAGGTGCTCAAGCATCGATTGGCGGAAATGGCCACGGCAGTGGAAGTCTCCCGCGAGTTTACCTACCGCCAGGCGGCGAAGATGGCGGCCGGCAAGAGTGTGATCAAGGAGATTTCCACGGCCAAGAACCTGGCCACGGATACGGCGGATCGGGTGACCTATGACGCGGTGCAGATCCTGGGTGGGCAGGGCTATATGCGTGGCAGCCTGGTGGAACGGCTGTATCGGGATAACCGCATTCTGTCTATCGGCGGTGGCACCCGTGAGGTGATGAACGAAATCATCAGCAAGCAGATGGGGTTGTGATGTGGGGTGTCCTTGAGGGCCTCTTCGCGAGCAAGCCCGCTCCCACACTTGGAATGCATTTCAAAATGTGGGAGCGGGCATGCTCGCGAAGGCGTCAGTACTGACAACCCTTATCTCTCGGTCAACCCGAACTGCGTCAGGCAAAACGTCGGAATGCCCATATCCTGCAGGCGCTGCGAACCACCCAGCTCCGGCAGGTCAATAATTGCCGCCGCTTCGAAGATCTTCGCGCCCATGCGCCGTACCAGGTTTGCCGCCGCAATCAAGGTGCCGCCGGTGGCGATCAGGTCATCGAACATCAGCACCGAGTCGCCATCACACAGGCTGTCGGCGTGCACTTCAAGAAAGGCTTCGCCGTATTCGGTCTGGTAGCCCTCAGCCAGCACGTCAGCCGGCAGCTTGCCCTGTTTGCGGAACAGGATCAGCGGTTTGTTCAACTGGTAGGCGATGATCGAACCGATCAGGAAGCCACGGGCATCCATCGCGCCGATGTGGGTAAAGTCGGCCTCGACATAACGCTGGGCAAAACTGTCGGCCACCAGGCGCAGGGCGCGGGGCGATTGGAACAACGGGGTGATGTCACGAAAGATCACCCCAGGCTTGGGGAAGTCGATGACGGGGCGGATCAGGGATTTGATGTCGAACGAATCGAAGGTCATCGTCGAAGAGTCCTGGGAGCGGAAAACGGACTCGAAGTATACCTGCGGCCTTGCCGATTGGCGCGGCCGCAAGCGTCTGCCTCAGACCTCCAACGAGCCTCCGGCCAGCGCGCACAGCTGGATCGGGTCGAGGATATGCACTTCCTTGCCTTCGGCGGCGATCAGCTCGTTTTGCTGGAAACGGGTAAACACACGGGACACGGTTTCCACCGCCAGGCCCAGGTAATTGCCGATTTCGTTGCGCGACATGCTCAGGCGGAACTGGTTGGCCGAGAACCCACGGGCACGGAAACGCGCCGACAAGTTGACCAAAAAGGTGGCGATGCGCTCGTCGGCGGTTTTCTTCGACAGCAGCAACATCATCTGTTGATCGTCACGGATCTCGCGGCTCATCACCCGCATCAACTGGCGGCGCAGTTGCGGCAGTTGCAGGGCCAATTCATCCAGGCGCTCGAAGGGGATTTCGCACACCGAGGTCGTCTCCAGGGCCTGGGCCGACACCGGGTGAATCTCGGTGTCCATGCCAGACAACCCGACCAGCTCGCTGGGCAGGTGGAAGCCGGTGATCTGCTCTTCGCCGCCGTCGCTGAGACTGAAGGTCTTCAACGCGCCTGAACGTACTGCATAAACGGAATCGAACTTATCGCCCTGGCGAAACAGAAACTCGCCTTTTTTCAGCGGGCGGCCACGTTTAACGATTTCGTCCAGCGCTTCCATGTCTTCCAAATTCAACGAAAGTGGCAGGCAGAGGGGGGCCAGGCTGCAATCCTTGCAGTGAGCCTGGCTGTGAGCGCGCAGTTTAACTGGCTCGGACATTTCTTAAATCCTTGTGGGAAAACACACATAAGACGTAAGGGTAACGCACCGAGGGTGGCTGAGGCCAGCGTGTACAAAAAAGCAGCAGCGGTATAAAGCTCTGTGTATCGGTGCCGATACATAGGTGTCTCTCTATGAGCTGGAGCTCAGATCATGTCAGTCAGCACAGTCCAAAACCCGCATATCAATTCGCCAGCGGTGTCAGTTTGGAAGGCCGCCGATGCAGCCAAGGATAAAGACGCTGCGGCCAAGGCGGCAACCGAGACCAAGGCGGCTGAACCCACGGTCACTGAAGGTGTGAAGGTGGTCATTTCCGGTGCGGGCATGGGCATGGCCTCGGCTGAAAAGTCCTCCAATAGCGATATTGATGAAAGCAATCTGAAAGACAACATCAAACAGTTGCTCAAGATGATCCGAGAACTGAAAAAGCAGCTTGCCGAAAAGATGGCCCAGCTCTCGGCAGCCATGAATGACACCACCCTGACCCCGGAAGCACGCCAAGCCAAGGTGGCGGGTTTGCAGGGCGACGTGGCGACGATACAGGCCGGTTTAATGACCGCCCAATCACAACTGGCCAAATCGCTGAAAGATGAGTCTCCTGAGGCTCAGATGGAAGCCATGAGCCTGATGGCGAAATAAAGCCCTTTAGATCACCCGCGAGAATCGCTGCCTGTTCTGGTGCTCCAGGTAGGCATCGAACACCATGCACACCGAGCGCACGAGCAAGCGCCCGGCGGGCAATACGCGAATGCCGTGTGCATCCAGTTCTATCAGGCCGTCGGCGGCCATTGTCTCCAGCTGTGGCCATAGTTCGTCGAAATAGCCGCGAAAATCGATGTTATAGGCCTGTTCGATCCGCTCGAATGCCAGGCTGAAATTGCAGATCAGTTGCTGAATCACTTCCCGCCGTAAACGATCGTCCGTGGTGCATACCAAGCCGCGGCTGGTGGCCAGTTGCGCGCCGGCCAAGGCGTTCTGATAGTGATTGAGGTCGCTGCTGTTCTGGCAATACAGGTCGCCGATCTGGCTGATCGCCGACACGCCCAGCCCAATCAAATCGCAATGCCCGTGGGTGGTATAGCCCTGGAAGTTACGTTGCAGCGTGCCTTCTTCCTGGGCCACGGCCAGTTCGTCATCCGGCAGGGCAAAGTGGTCCATGCCGATGTAGCGGTAGCCCGCGCGGGTCAGTTGTTCGATGGTGGTTTGCAGCATCAGCAGTTTTTCTGCCGGTGAGGGCAACTCGTCGGTGTTGATGCGCCGCTGCGGCATAAAGCGCTCGGGCAGGTGCGCGTAGTTGAATACCGACAGGCGATCCGGTTGCAGGTTGATCACTTCTTCGACGGTGCGCGCAAAATTCAGCGGCGTTTGCTTGGGCAGGCCGTAGATCAGGTCGATATTGATCGAGCGAAATTGCAGGGTACGCGCGGCGTCGATCACCGCACGGGTTTCTTCCAGGCTTTGCAGGCGGTTGACCGCACGCTGCACCTCGGGGTCCAGGTCCTGCAGGCCGATGCTCACGCGGTTAAAGCCCAGTTCACGCAGCAGCCCCATGGTCGCCCAGTCGGCTTCGCGCGGGTCGATTTCGATGCCGTAGTCGCCGGAATCATCGTCGAGCAAGTTGAAGTGCTGGCGCAGGCGCGTCATGACCTGGCGCAGTTCGTCGTGGCTGAGGAAGGTCGGCGTGCCGCCGCCGAAGTGCAGTTGCTCCACGGGCTGTTTCGGGTCCAGGTGGCAGGCCACCAACTGGATTTCCTGCTCCAGGCGTTGCAGGTAGGCCTGGGCACGGCCACGGTCCTTGGTGATGACCTTGTTGCAGGCGCAGTAGTAGCAAATGTTCGCGCAAAACGGCACATGCACATACAGCGACAAGGGCCGTACGGCCTTGCGGCTGTCGCGCAGGGCGTGGAGCAGGTCGAAGGTGCCGACCTGGCTGTCGAATTGTACGGCCGTGGGGTAGGACGTGTAGCGCGGCCCCGCCAAGTCGTAGCGGTGAATCAGATCTGTGTCCCAACGAATGGCGTCGAGCATGCGGGCGGTCCCCCGGATTGGCTAGTGGGCCGAGTCTAGGGGCGCGCCGCCGGTGCCATCTTGATTTGCATCAACGGGGAGCGGCGCTATGCCACATGGCGATTTAATGGCCCATTAGCCAGTGTTGATGCGGGCCTGGCAACGTCCAGACGCCGAAGAGCATCACCAGCACGCCACCGGCCACACGCACGCTGCGTTTGCGCAGCACCGCGGTGACACGTTCCGCCGCCAAGCCTGTAGCCAGCAGTACAGGCCAGGTTCCAAGCCCGAAGGCCAGCATCAGCACTGCACTGTCCAGCGCATTACCCTGGCTCGCCGCCCACAGCAGCGTGCTGTAGACCAACCCGCACGGCAACCAGCCCCACAGCGCGCCCAGCAGTAATGCGCGTGGCAGGCTGGACACCGGCAGCAAACGGTTGGCGACCGGCTGTAGGTAGCGCCACAGGCCGCGCCCGAGGCTTTCGATACGGGTGAGGCCGCTCCACCAACCGGCCAGGTACAAGCCCATGCTGATCAGCAACAACCCGGCGAGCACGCGCATAAACATCGCTGCCGGGCTGTTGGCCACCGCCCAGCCGGCCAGGCCGATCAATAACCCGGCAGCGGCGTAGCTGAGGATGCGCCCCAGGTTGTAGGCGAGCAGCAGGCGAAAACGGCGGCTGCGTTGTTCTTTGGGGATTGCCAGGGTCAGCGCGCCCATCAGCCCGCCGCACATGCCCAGGCAATGGCCGCCACCCAAGAGCCCGAGGATCAAGGCCGAGACCAGCAGTGGCGCCAGCTCAAGCATGGGGCGGGTCTTTGGGCGGTTGCTCGGCCCGGTTGGCTTCGTCGACGCCCGCCAAGTGGTTCGGGTCCTGATCGTCGAACAGCACGCTGTGGGCCGGGCCGTCGAGGTCGTCGTACTGGCCGCTGTCCACCGCCCAGAAGAAAATGTAAATGGCCACGCCCACTAACAGCAGCGCCGCCGGAATCATCACGTAGAGAGCTGGCATCTGTACTCCAGGCCCGCGCGGCTCAAGCCGGCAGCGGGCGGGTGACTAAGGTGGCACTGTTAACCTGCGGGCTCGGCAGGCGGGTCAGGCGCAAGGCGTTGAGCACCACGGTCAATGAGCTGAGCGACATGCCGATCGCGGCCCAGATCGGGGTGATCCAACCGAGGGCGGCAAACGGCAGCATAAGGCCATTGTACAGCCCGGCCCACAGCAGGTTTTCAAGGATAACTCGGCGGGTGCGTCGAGCCAGGGTAAATGCCTGCACCAATGCATCCAGGCGGTTGGACAACAGCACGGCATCGGCGCTGGTTTTTGCCAGGTCGGTGGCCGAACCCATCGCCACGCTGATATCGGCGGCGGCGAGCACCGGCACATCGTTGACGCCGTCGCCGAGCATCAGCACCTTGCGGCCTTGCTGGTGCAATTGTTGCAGCACCTGCAGTTTGTCGTCGGGGCGCAAGCCGCCTTTGGCCTCGTCGATGCCAAGCTCCAGCGCGACACTGGCGACCATCGGCGAGCTGTCGCCCGACAGCAGCAGCGTGCGCCAGCCTCGCGCTTTGCACGCAGCCAGCAGGGCGGGCGCATCGCTGCGCAGACGGTCGTCCAGCACGAACCAGGCGAGGGCGCCGTTACCGTCGCCCAGCAGCAGCCATTGGCCCGCTTCGTGCGGCGAAGCGGGGATTGCGCAGCCGCTCAATTGGCACACAAAGTCAGGTTGGCCGATGCGCAATTGACGCTCGCCCACGCGACCCTCCAGGCCCAGACCTGGGAAGCTCAGGACTTCCTCGGCGGCCAGCGGCGCACGCCCGAAGGCGCGGGCAATCGGGTGCTCGGAGCGGTTTTCCAGCGCGGCGGCGAGGCCCAGGCAATCGTCGCTGTTCAGCGAGCCTAAAGGGCGGATGGCACGCAGGGCCAGACGGCCTTCAGTGAGGGTGCCGGTCTTGTCGAAAATCACCGTGTCGATCTGGTTCAGGCCTTCCAGCACATGGCCGCGGGTCAGCAGCAAGCCGAGTTTGTGCAGCGTGCCGGTGGCAGCGGTGAGGGCGGTCGGTGTGGCCAGGGACAGCGCGCAGGGGCAGGTTGCCACCAACATCGCCAGCACAATCCAGAACGCCCGTGACGCGTCCAGCTCCCACCACAGCAGGCCGATCAGTGCGGCCGCGATCAGCGAGCACAGCAAAAACCACTGGGCAGCGCGGTCTGCGATTTGCGCCAGGCGCGGTTTCTCGGCCTGGGCCCGTTCCAGCAGGCGCACGATGGCAGACAGGCGGGTGTCATGCCCCAAGGCGCGCACTTCGACGGTCAGCGCACCCTCGACGTTGAGTGTGCCGGCGGTGACCGCATCGCCGACGTTGCGCGGCTGCGGCAGGTATTCGCCGGTGAGCAGGGATTCATCAATGCTCGACTGGCCGTCGAGAATCACTCCGTCGGCCGGCAGCACAGCGCCTGGATGCACCAGTACGCGGTCGCCCACGGCCAATTCGCTGAGCAGGATGCGCTCGCTCTGACCGTCACCTTTAAGCCGTAAGCACGAAGCCGGCAACAGGTTGACCAACTGCGCGGTGGCGGCGGCGGTGCGCTCCCGCGCCCGGCGCTCCAGATAGCGCCCGGCGAGCAGGAACAGCGCGAACATACCCACCGCGTCGAAGTACAGCTCGCCGGTACCGGTGATGGCCGTCCAGATACCCGCCAGGTACGCGCCGCCAATCGCCAGGGACACCGACACATCCATGGTCAGGTGGCGCGTGCGCAGGTCGCGCAGGGCGCCTTTGAAGAATGGCGCACAGCTGTAGAACACGATGGGCGTGGTCAGAAACATCGCCACCCAGCGCAGGATCACGTGCAGCTCCGGGCTCAGGTCGATATTGAATTCCGGCCAGGTCGCCATGGTCGCCATCATCGCCTGGAACCACAGCAACCCTGCTACGCCCAGTTGGCGCAAGGCCTTGCGGTTTTCGCTGGCCAATTGCTCGGCGGCGCGATCGGCCTGATAAGGGTGGGCGGCATAGCCGATATGGCGCAGCTCGCTGAGCACCTGGCTCAGCGGCAATTGCCCGTCGGCCCAGCGCACGTGCAGGCGGTGGTTGGACAGATTCAGTCGCGCCTCGGCCACTGCGGGCAGGCTGCGCAGGTGTTTCTCGATCAGCCAGCCACAGGCGGCGCAGCTGATGCCTTCCATCAGCAGCGTGGTTTCAGCCAACTCGCCCTCGTGGCGCACAAAGGGTTGTTGCACGTCGGCGCGGTCGTACAGCGCCAGTTCGTCGACCAGTTGCACCGGCAACGCCTCAGGGTTGGCCGAGGCTTCGCTGCGGTGCTGGTAATAGCTTTGCAACCCGCCGGCCACAATCGCCTCGGCCACCGCCTGGCAGCCTGGGCAGCACAGTTCGCGGCGCTCGCCGAGGATTTCGGCGGTAAACCGGCTGCCGGGCGGGACGGGCAGGGCGCAGTGGTAGCAAGGGGTTGGGCTGGTCATGGTGTGAAATCTATATCGGCTGGGAGGGCCTCATCGCGGGCAAGCCCGGCTCCCACAGCAGACCGCGATCCACTGTGGGAGCGGGCTTGCCCGCGATGCGCGAAGCGCAAGGGTTTTACTTTTTCAGGTCTTCGGCACCCTGCAACGGTTCATCACCCAGCAGCAAGTCCTTGTCGTGGCTGACCTCTTCTTCTTCGAACAGGCGCCAGGTCTTGTCGCCCTCCACGCCGAGCAATTCCACGAAGCGCCGGCCCTCTACCTTGTCGGTGACCTGGCCGATGTAGCGGCCGGGTTCGCTGTCGCTGCGGGTGAGGTTGATCTTGCGGTCTTTCTCCGGCTGGGTCGGGGAAATCAGGTTCAGTTCCAGAGTGTTCGGGTTGCTGTATCCGGTGAGTTGCAGTTCGACTTCACCGGTGAGCTCGTCCAGGTGCAGCTTGCCGCGCAGTTGCAGGGTCTGGGCCAGCCGCTCACGGTCCAGGGAGCGGTTGATGCCTTTGCCGGCCTCGTAGTAGTTGTCGTTGACCAGGTTGTCCGGGTTCTTCACCGCAATGGTCACCATGGACAAGGTCAAGGTCACCGAGCAGGCCAGGATCCCAATAATGATCCAGGGCCAGAGGTGCTTGTACCAAGGGCTTGCGGCAGTAGCTGCGGGCATTGTTGTGCTCTCTTTTAATTAGCGGACTTGTGGGCCGATGAATCGGCTCTTGGCTTCAATGTGGACGCTGTCGTCATCGGCATCCCTGAGGATGAATTTCACCTCGTTGGTGCTCGATGGCAGTTGCTCGGGGGCGCTGGACAGCTCTACCGGCATCGTGAAGATGTCCCCGGCGGCGACCTTGATCTCGCGCCGGCCTTGCAGCTTGAGGTCGGGCAGGCCCGAGGCGTCGAGCACGTAGGTGTGGTCGCGCTGGTCCTTGTTCATGATCTTCAGGCTGTAGACGTTTTCGATGCGCCCTTCGGCGTTTTCGCGGTAGAGCACGCGGTCTTTGCTGACGTCGAAGCCCACCAGCGAGCGCATGAAAAATGCGCCCGCCAACAGGCCGATCATCGCCAGCAGCACCAAGGCATAACCTATCAGGCGCGGGCGCAGCTTATGGGTTTTCTGCCCGGACAGGTTGTGCTCGGTGGTGTAGCTGATCAGGCCGCGTGGGTAGTCCATCTTGTCCATGATGTTGTCGCAGGCGTCAATACAGGCGGCGCAGCCGATGCACTCGATTTGCAGGCCGTCACGGATGTCGATGCCAGTGGGGCACACCTGCACGCACATCGTGCAATCGATGCAATCGCCCAGGCCCTGAGCCTTGTAGTCGATGCCCTTTTTACGTGGGCCACGCACTTCGCCACGGCGCGGGTCGTAGGACACGATCAGGGTGTCCTTGTCGAACATCACGCTCTGGAACCGCGCATACGGGCACATGTAGATGCACACCTGTTCGCGCAACCAGCCGGCATTGCCGTAGGTGGCCAGGGTGAAAAAACCGACCCAGAAATACGACCAGCCATCGGCCTGGCCAGTAAAGAAGTCGAACACCAGTTCGCGGATGGGCGAGAAGTAGCCGACGAAGGTCATGCCGGTGGCAAAACCGATCAACAGCCACAGCGTGTGCTTGCTGAACTTGCGCAGGAACTTGTTGGCGCCCATCGGTGCTTTGTCGAGCTTGATGCGCTGGTTGCGGTCGCCTTCGGTGACCTTTTCGCACCACATGAAGATCCACGTCCATACGCTTTGCGGGCAGGTATAACCGCACCACACCCGCCCGGCGTACACGGTGATGAAGAACAGGCCAAAGGCCGCAACAATAAGAATGCCCGAGAGCAGGATGAAATCCTGGGGCCAGAAGGTCGCGCCAAAAATGAAGAATTTACGTTCCGGCAGGTTCCACCAGACCGCCTGGTGGCCGCCCCAGTTCAGCCACACGGTGCCGAAGTAGAGCAGGAACAAACCGGCGCCACCGAGCATACGCAAATTGCGGAACAGGCCGGTGAAGGCACGGGTGTAGATTTTCTCTCGCGAAGCGTAAAGGTCGACGCTGTTGCTCGCGTTTTTGGCAGGCGGGGTAACGTCATGTACCGGTATCTGGTTGCTCATCATTGCATCCCACGGCGGTGGAGATTTGCCTCGGCCAGTACGTGCCAACCGGGGTCAAATTGGGGGTGTTGCAGTGGCGTAATGATACGCCTCTAGTACAGCTGAACAGGTGCGACCTTTGGTCGCGTTGGGGGAAATCAATTGTTGGTGTACGTGATCTGGATCAATTGACTTGGGAAGTATGGCCGGTTTTTGCCGCTAAGCAGGTCATTCGTCCCATGGATTAATCAGTGGTACACCGCTGGGCTTGAAGTCACTGACGTTGCGCGTCACCACGGTGAGCCCATGCACCAGAGCGGTTGCGGCAATCAATGCGTCACTCTCGTTGGCCTGGTCCGGCACATGCAGATGGGCGCAACGCAGCGCAACGGCGGCATCAACCGGCAATATCCGACAAGCCTGAAGCACGAACGGTCATTACGCGGTGAGACACACAGGCCGAAAGCATAAAAGGCTGGATGATGTTATTTCGCAACCCATGCTAAGCGATCGACTCATCTACGGCCAACGCAGCGCTATGTGAACATTAAATGTAGTAGAGGTAGTGCATAGGTAGCCCGCCAACTAAAAAGCCTCGTGTATTTTAGAGGTAATAGGGTGGTTGGCATATGCCGCTATTGAGTCTTTAAAAGATATAAATTCGCTAACATGTTTCGCCGTTTTTTTGGAACTGTTTAGTGAGTTTTTTAACTAATTTTACCCCCGCTGATTGTGGCGTTCTTGTTGGATTTATTCGAGGTGTTGAATGATAAATAATCATGGTGTTTATGTTCCGGCTACGGTGCGTAGTTTCGGATTTTTTCCAGGCGTGCGGCCATTTTCTTCCGATCATAAGGTTCCCCTTGAGGCAATGAAGTTAAGGAGTTTTGCCACTCATCCGTCTTTTTTTGGCAATACAGTGTCTAACGATTCAAGGGTGGTGACGGCTGAGGTGGTGGGTAGGTTGTTGCGTAATTTTAGCGTGTTTGAATGTCCCCATTTCCCTGGACGCATTTCCGTCCGGGCGCTGAAGGACGTTGTCAGCGGACGTACGCCTGGCGTATCCGCAGAGAATGTCGAGTTGGCCAAAATGATTTTTATAATGCCAGGTCTCTTGAAGCAGCTTGAGGGCCGAAATTTTGAGTTTGGAGGTGTTGAAAGGTTTGATGGGGTAATTGATAAGCGTATTTTAGAGTCGCTGAATACTCATTATGCTCCGTTCCTTGAAATGCGACGCGAATATTATAGGCGTGTTAAATTTTAATCCTGGAAATGCGTGGTTTTTTTTGCCATGAGTTTGGGTGTGGAAAACAGTTGAATGTATAAGTGTGCATGCAGCGAATAGGGTGCTGTTGTTTTGATGCTTGCAGGTATGGAGTTGAATTCAATCGTTGTTAACTGCCAAAAAAACCGCCGATAGGCATCGGCGGTTTTTTTTTGGTAGTTCTACTTTGTATCGGTCGTATTATCCCCATGGGACAGGCTGTAAACATACGCCGCCAGCAAGTGCACCTTGTCGTTGCCTTGCAGCAACTCCTGCGCCGGCATCTGACCCTGACGGCCATAACGAATGGTCTGCTGCAGTTGCGCAAAGCTCGAACCGTAGATGAATGCGCCCGGGTGCGTCAGATCGGGCGCGCCCATCGCTGGTGTGCCTTTACCGGCCGGGCCGTGGCAGGCCACGCAGTTGGCGGCGAAGAGTTTCGCGCCGTTGGCCACGTCGGCCTTGGTGCCTTCCGGCAGTTTGCGGCCATCGAGGTTGGTCACCACAAAGCCCGCCACGTCGGCTACGCCTTGTTCGCCAATGACCTCGGCCCAGGCCGGCATCACCGCGTGACGGCCTTTCATGATGGTTTCCTTGATGGTGGCCGGCTCGCCGCCCCAGCGCCAGTCGGCGTCGGTCAGGTTGGGAAAACCGTAGGCGCCCTTGGCGTCGGAGCCGTGGCACACCGAGCAGTTGGAGGCGAACAGGCGGCCACCCATCTTCAAGGCTTGCGGGTCTTTGGCGACTTCCTCAATCGGCATCGCGGCGAATTTGGCAAAGATCGGGCCGAACTTGGCGTCCGACTTGGCCATTTCCTTTTCCCATTCGTGTACGCCGGTCCAGCCGGTCTGGCCGTTGGCGAAGGGCGTTTGCTTGTCGTTGTCGAGGTAGTTGTAGCCCGGCAACAGGCCTTTCCAGTTACCAAGGCCGGGGTACAGCGCCAGGTAGCCAAGGGCGAAGATGATGGTGCCGACAAACAGCATGAACCACCATTTGGGCAGCGGGTTGTCGTACTCCTCGATGCCGTCGAACGAGTGGCCGACGGTCTCGTCCGTTTGCTCGGTGCGCTGGCCCTTGCGGGTCGACAGCAGCAGCCAGGTCAGGGCGAAGATGGTACCCAGACTGAGGACTGTGACGTACAGACTCCAGAACGTAGTCATTCTTTGTTACTCCTAGAAGCTTGCTCGACGTGCTTGATGGCCTCGGGATCATCTGCAAAGGGCAGCATGGTCGCGTCGTCAAACTCCGACTTGCGGCGCGGGCTGAACACCCACAGCGCCAGGCCGACAAAGGCCACCATCACCACAACGGTGCCCAGGCCACGAATCATCCCGATATCCATGAAGATCACCGTTTGCTTTTGATGATGGTGCCAAGGCCTTGCAGGTAGGCCACCAATGCGTCCATTTCGGTCTTGCCCTTCACGGCAGCGGCTGCACCGGCGATGTCTTCATCGGTGTAGGGCACGCCCAAGGTGCGCAAGACTTCGAGCTTCTTGGCGGTGTCCTTGCCGTCGAGCTTGTTTTCCACCAGGAACGGGTAAGCGGGCATTTTCGACTCAGGCACCACGTTGCGCGGGTTGTACAGGTGCGCGCGCTGCCAGTCATCGGAGTAGCGTCCGCCGACACGGGCCAGGTCCGGGCCGGTACGTTTGGAACCCCACAGGAACGGGTGGTCCCACACGCTTTCACCGGCCACCGAGTAGTGACCGTAGCGTTCGGTTTCGGCGCGGAACGGACGGATCATTTGCGAGTGGCAACCCACACAACCGTTGGCGATGTAGACGTCACGGCCCTCGACTTCAAGGGCGGTGCGCGGCTTCATGCCTTCGACCGGCTTGTTGGTCACGTCCTGGAAAAACAACGGAACGATCTGGGTCAGGCCGCCGATGCTCACGGCGATGACCATGAAGAAGGCCAGCAGGCCGATATTCTTCTCGACTACTTCATGCTTCATCAGTGAGCTCCCACAACGGCGATCTTGGCGGCGGCTTCGGCTTCTACCGGGTCGGAGGCACGCACGGTGCGCCAGACGTTGTAGGCCATCAGGAACATGCCGGAGGCAAAGAATGCACCGCCCAGGGCGCGCACGATGTAACCCGGATGGCTGGCTTGCAGCGCTTCGACGAAGGAGTAGGTGAGGGTGCCGTCATCGTTGATGGCGCGCCACATCAGGCCCTGGGTGATGCCGTTGACCCACATCGAGGCGATGTAGAGCACGGTGCCGATGGTGGCCAGCCAGAAGTGCGCGTTGATCAGCCCGACACTGTGCATCTGCACACGGCCGAACAGTTTGGGGATCATGTGGTACAGCGCGCCGATGGAGATCATCGCTACCCAGCCGAGGGCGCCGGCGTGTACGTGGCCGATGGTCCAGTCGGTGTAGTGGGACAGCGAGTTGACCGTCTTGATGGCCATCATCGGGCCTTCGAAGGTCGACATGCCGTAGAACGCCAGCGATACCACCAAAAAGCGCAGGATCGGGTCGGTGCGCAATTTATGCCATGCGCCTGACAGCGTCATCATGCCGTTGATCATGCCGCCCCAGCTGGGCGCCAGCAGGATGATCGACATGGCCATGCCCAACGACTGCGCCCAGTCCGGCAACGCGGTGTAGTGCAGGTGGTGGGGACCGGCCCAGATGTACAGGGTGATCAGTGCCCAGAAGTGCACGATGGACAGGCGATACGAGTAGATCGGGCGTTCGGCCTGCTTGGGCACGAAGTAGTACATCATCCCCAGGAAACCGGTGGTGAGGAAGAACCCTACGGCGTTGTGGCCGTACCACCATTGGATCATTGCGTCGGTTGCCCCGGCATAGGCCGAGTAGGACTTGAACCAGCTCACCGGCAAGGAGGCGTGGTTGACGATGTGCAGCATCGCCGTCACCAGGATGAAGGCACCGTAGAACCAGTTGCCCACATAGATGTGCTTGGTCTTGCGCTTGACGATGGTGCCAAAGAACACCACGGCATAGGTCACCCAGACGATGGCGAGCAAAATCGCGATCGGCCATTCCAGCTCGGCGTATTCCTTGGTGGTGGTGTAGCCCAGCGGCAGGGTGATGATGGCGCCGAGGATCACGGCTTGCCAGCCCCAGAAGGTGAAGGCGGCGAGGCCATCGGAGATCAGTCGCGTCTGGCAGGTGCGCTGCACGACATAGTAGGAAGTGGCAAATAACGCACAACCACCGAAGGCGAAAATCACCAGGTTGGTGTGCAGCGGGCGCAGGCGGCCGAAGGTCGTCCATGGCAAGCCGAAATTCAACTCCGGCCACACCAGTTGCGAGGCGATAAACACCCCGAGCCCCATGCCAAGGATCCCCCAGACCACCGTCATGATGGCGAACTGGCGGACGACCTTATAGTTATAAGCAGTCGGACTGATTGCTGTGCTCATTCTAAGGTTCCACGGTTTAGGTTTTTTTATAGGTAAAATCGGCCGCAAGTATGTAGAAAGCGAGGGTCCATTGCAACGCAATGACTGACCTGTATCAATGCGTTCCGAGCCAGATTCTGCGCCCTTTCCATGTTTTGCGTAGGGACAAAATCGGAAATGGAAAGCTGATCGAGTGGACAAGAAATTTTCGGGGTCGCAACGGGAGTCGTTGCGTGTGCCGGAATCGGTCCGCTGTGCAAGCAAGCGTAGACCCGAATGGCGGGGGGGGAAAGTTGGTGTTCAGAAGGGTGCGACACTTGGTCGCTTAAAAACAATGAGCTGCCGCCCCATCTTGGGGCGGCAGTCGGTGATTACTCGGCCTGGCTTTCTGGCGTTGCGCCATCAGCCGTATGGGACAAGCTGTACACATAGGCCGCCAGCAGGTGCACCTTGTCATTGCCTTGCAGTACCTCCTGGGCCGGCATCTGGCCCTGGCGACCGTGGCGGATGGTCTGCTGCAACTGCGCCAGGCTGGTGCCGTAGATGAAGCCGGCGGGTTCGGTCAGGTTCGGCGCGCCCATGGCTTCCATGCCGTGGCCTTGTGGGCCGTGGCACGCCACGCAGGTGGTATTGAACGCGGCTTGGCCGGCCACCAGGTCGGCCGTGTTGTCGGCCGGCAAGGGCAGCTTGGCCAAATCATGACGCACATAAGCGGCGACATTCTTTACGCCGTCCTCACCGAGGATTTCACCCCAGGCCGGCATCGCCGCATGGCGTCCGCTCATGATCGTGGCCTTGATCGCTTCAGCCGAGCCGCCCCAGCGCCAGAGGTTGTCCGCCAGGTTCGGGAAACCATACGCGCCCTTGGCGTCCGAACCGTGGCACACCGCGCAATTGGACGCGAACAGGCGCCCGCCCATCTTCAGCGCCTGCGGGTCTTTGGCCACTTCTTCCACCGGCATGGCCGAGAATTTGGCGAAGATCGGCCCGAACTTGGCATCAGCCTTGGCCATTTCCTTGTCCCATTCCTTGGTCTGGGTCCAGCCGTCTTCATAACCCGGCAACACGCCTTTCCAGTTGCCCAGGCCCGGGTAGAGGATCAGGTAGCCGACCGCAAACACCAGGGTGCCGGCGAATAGCATGAACCACCACTGGGGCAGCGGGTTGTCGTATTCCTCGATACCGTCGAAGGCGTGGCCCATGGTCTGGTCCACGCTGCCTTTGGTCTCGCCTTTGCGGGTGCCGACCAACAGCCAAGTCAGCCCGATCAGGCTGCCGAGGGTCAATACGCAGATCCATGTACTCCAAAAGGTAGTCATGGCTGGGTGCTCCTTGTTGCAGGCTCTTCTTGAGCGTCGGGTGGGGAGGGTTCATCGGCAAACGGCAGCAGGCGGGCCTGCTCGAAGTCCGCATTGCGCCGGTTGTTGAACACCCACAGCGACAGGCCGATAAAGGCGATGGCGACCACCAGCGTGCCAAGGCCGCGGATGGTGCCCGCATCGAATTCAAATCCCATGGCTCACCTCTTGCTCTTGATGGCAGTGCCGAGCACTTGCAGGTATGAAACCAGCGCGTCCATCTCGGTCTTGCCCTTGAGGCTGGCGACGGCGCCACTGATGTCGTCGTCGGTGTACGGCACGCCGAGGGTGCGCATCACTTTCAACTTGGTCTCGATGTGGCTGCTGTCGACCGGCGCGGTGACCAGCCACGGGTAGGCCGGCATTTTCGATTCCGGCACCACGTTGCGCGGGTTGTACAAGTGCGCGCGGTGCCAGTCGTCCGAGTAGCGTGCGCCGACGCGTGCCAGGTCCGGCCCGGTGCGCTTGGAGCCCCACAGGAACGGGTGGTCCCACACGCTTTCGCCCGCGACCGAGTAGTGACCGTAGCGTTCGGTTTCGGCGCGGAACGGGCGGATCATCTGCGAGTGGCACTGCACACAGCCTTCGCGAATGTAGATATCGCGGCCTTCCAGCTGCAGCGCGGTGTAGGGCTTCATGCCTTCCACTGGTTTGTTGGTGACGTCCTGGAAGAACAGCGGGACGATCTGGGTCAAGCCGCCGATGCTCACGGCAAGCACCATGAGCAGCATCAACAGGCCGACGTTTTTTTCAATCGTTTCGTGTTTCATCATCGACTCCTCAGGCCAGCTGCGCAGTGGCAGTGGCTTCGACGGGTTGCGCCGAACGCACGGTGCGCCAGGTGTTGTAAGCCATCAGCAACATGCCGCTGAGGAAGATCGCACCGCCCACCAGCCGCACGATGAAGCCAGGGTGGCTGGCCACCAGGGTTTCGACGAAGGAGTAGGTCAAGGTGCCGTCTTCGTTGACTGCACGCCACATCAGGCCCTGGGCGATGCCGTTGACCCACATCGAGGCGATGTAGAGCACGGTGCCGATGGTGGCCAGCCAGAAGTGCGCGTTGATCAGACCGAGGCTGTACATCTGCTCGCGGCCGAAGACTTTCGGGATCATGTGGTACAGCGCGCCGATGGAAATCATCGCGACCCAACCGAGGGCGCCGGCGTGTACGTGGCCGATGGTCCAGTCGGTGTAGTGGGAGAGGGCGTTGACGGTCTTGATGGCCATCATCGGCCCTTCGAAGGTCGACATGCCGTAGAAGGCCAGGGACACCACCAGGAAGCGCAAAATCGGATCGCTGCGCAATTTATGCCAGGCGCCCGAGAGGGTCATCATGCCGTTGATCATCCCGCCCCAGCTCGGTGCCAGCAGGACCAGCGACATCACCATGCCCAGCGACTGTGCCCAGTCCGGAAGCGCGGTGTAGTGCAAGTGGTGGGGACCTGCCCAGATGTAGAGGGTGATCAGCGCCCAGAAGTGCACGATGGACAAACGATAGGAATACACCGGACGCTCGGCCTGCTTGGGCACGAAGTAATACATCATCCCCAGAAAGCCTGCGGTGAGGAAAAAGCCTACCGCGTTGTGCCCGTACCACCACTGCACCATCGCATCCGTCGCACCGCCGTAGGCCGAATAGGACTTGGTCCAGCTGACTGGCAAGGACGCGTGGTTAACGATATGCAGAATGGCCACGGTGATGATGAACGCACCGAAGAACCAGTTGCCGACATAGATGTGCTTGGTTTTGCGCTTCATCACGGTGCCGAAGAACACCACACCGTAGGCAACCCAGACGACGGCGATAAGAATGGCGATCGGCCATTCCAGCTCGGCGTACTCCTTGGAGGTGGTGTAGCCCAGTGGCAGGCTGATAGCGGCCAGTACAATCACAAGCTGCCAGCCCCAGAAGCAGAACGCGGCAATTTTCGGCGCGAACAGTTGGGTTTGACAGGTGCGTTGCACCGAGTAAAACGAGCTGGCGAACAGTGCGCAGCCACCAAAGGCAAAGATCACCGCGTTGGTGTGCAGCGGGCGCAAACGGCCGAAGCTGGTCCAGGGCAAATCGAAATTGAGCGCAGGCCATACCAATTGGGCGGCGAGAAAAACCCCGAGCCCCATGCCGACGATGCCCCACACCACCGTCATAATGGCGAATTGGCGGACCACCTTGTAGTTATAGGCGGTACTTAAAGTAGTGTTCATGGTTCCCCATCCACGGTTCAACCCAAGCAAATGCGGCACTTGGGCTGGAGTTATAGGCAGACTAAAAAGCGAGGCAAGCATGGGCAAAGAGCACAAGGCCAGTATTGACGGGGATCAATGGGCGCAGTGTGTGCGCGAGCGCGGCTGGTTGTGGGATGCAGCGACCGTGGCTGGCGCACGTATACCTGTGACGCTGATCCTGGCCCACGGCGCTGGCGCCCCGATGGACTCAACTTTCATGAACGACATGGCTGCACGCCTTGCCGGGCATGGCGTGAACGTGTTGCGCTTCGAGTTCCCGTACATGGCTCAACGCCGCGTCGACGGCGGTAAACGCCCGCCGAACCCGGCGCCGAAACTGCTCGAATGCTGGCGTGAGGTGTACGCCGAGGTGCGACGTCATGTCGCTGGGAAATTGGCGGTTGGCGGCAAGTCCATGGGCGGGCGCATGGCCAGCTTGCTGGCGGATGAACTGGGTGCGGATGGGTTGGTGTGCCTGGGCTATCCGTTTTATGCGGTGGGCAAACCGCAGAAGCCTCGAGTCGAGCATCTGGCCGGGCTGAAGACGCCGACGTTGATTGTGCAGGGCGAGCGTGATGCGCTGGGCAATCGGGCGGCGGTGGAAGGGTATGACTTATCGCCGAGTATCGAGGTGATGTGGTTGGTGGCGGGGGATCATGATTTGAAGCCGTTGAAGGCTTCGGGGTTTAGTCATGAGCAGCATTTGGAGGCGGCGGCGGTGAAGGTTTCAAACTTTCTTGCTAGCCTTTAGGGCCTCATCGCAGGCAAGCCAGCTCCCACATTTGGAATGCATTCCAAGTGTGGGAGCTGGCTTGCCTGCGATAGCGATTTACCGGTTAAAGCGCTCTACCAGCGAATACTGGGTATTGGCCGTATGCGTCAGCTCTTCACTCAACTGCGCCGAGTTCATGGCCTGTTCCGAGGTCTGATCCGCCAACAGCGCAATCGTGCTGATGTTACGGCTGATCTCTTCGGCCACTGCGCTCTGTTCTTCGGTCGCGGCTGCAATCTGCGTGGTCATGTCGGTGATATTGGCCACCGCCTCACTGATGCCCACCAGCGCCTGATCCGCCTCCATTACCCGCGCCACACCTTCTTCGGCCTGGCGATGCCCGGCGTCCATGGTCTGCACGGCTGCCGCTGCGGTGTGTTGCAGCTTGGCGATCAGCGTATGGATCTGACCGGTGGACTCCGCCGTGCGCTGCGCCAGCTGGCGAACTTCGTCAGCCACCACCGCGAAACCTCGGCCCATCTCACCGGCACGCGCCGCTTCGATGGCGGCGTTCAGTGCCAGCAGGTTGGTCTGGTCGGCAATGCCTTTGATCACATCGACCACGCCGCCGATTTCGTCGCTGTCCTTGGCCAGTTGAGTGACGGTTGCACCCGTCTCGCCCACGGCCACCGACAGACGCTGGATCGCTTCGCGGGTTTCCCCGGCGATGTCGCGGCCGCGACCGGTCAGGCGGTTGGCTTCCTGGGTAGCATCCGCCGTGCGCTGTACATGGCTGGCGACTTCTTGGGTGGTCGCGGCCATCTGGTTGACCGCCGTGGCCACCTGTTCGGTTTCTACACGCTGGCGTTCCAGGCCGCTGGAGCTGTTATGCGCCAAGGTGTTGGACTGCGCCGCTTGGTCGTTCAGGTGTTCAGCCGTGTCCTGCAAACGTGTCAGACAGGTCTTCAGACGCGCTTCCTGGCTGAGAATCGACATCTCCAGCCGCGCCTGCGCGCCACGGCTGTCGGTGTACATCTGCGCGATCAGCGGGTCAGACGTGGTCTGCTCAGCCAAACGCAGCAAGCGCTTGAGGCCGCGCTGCTGCCAGCTCAGCCCCAACAGACCCAGTGGCACCGACAAACCCGCCGCCAGGGCAAAACCCCAGTGGGAATTAAGCGATGCACCGATCATGAAGCTCAGTTGGCTGACCAGGATAAACGGCAGCCAGTCCTGCAACACCGGCAGCCACTTGTCGCGCTGCGGTACGGCCGACTTGCCCTGGTTGATGCGCTGATAGAGCGCTTCGGCCCGGCGGATCTGCTCGGCGGTGGGCTTGATGCGCACCGATTCGTAACCGATCACCTGGTTGCCATCGAAGACCGGCGTCACATAGGCGTTAACCCAGTAGTGGTCGCCGGTCTTGCAGCGGTTCTTGACGATGCCCATCCATGGCAAGCCTTGTTTGAGCGTGGACCACATGTGCGCGAACACCGCAGGCGGTACATCCGGGTGACGCACCAGGTTGTGCGGTGCTCGGACCAGTTCGTCGCGGGTGAACCCACTGATTTCGACAAAAGCGTCGTTGCAGTAGGTAATCACGCCTTTGGCGTCTGTGGTGGAGATCAACCGTTGCTGAGCGGGGAAGGTACGTTCGCGCTGGGTAACGGGTTGGTTATTACGCATGGTTGTTCAATCCGCAAGGCTTTCAGGGGTTATCGGCGCTTACGGGCTTTTATTTAACTTATTTTTGCAATAATCAGCCGGCCAGCATCGGGTAGGTAAACAGCCCAAAGTGAAGCAGGTTCAGCCCGAAGTGCGTGGCGATTGCAGCGCCCAACCCACCAAAGCGATACGCCAGGCCGTAGCCAACCCCGGCGATGCTGGCCAGCAATACCCAATGCCAACCTGCGCCCAGGTGTACCAAACCAAACAACAGCGAGGCCAGCAGCAGTGCCACATTCTCACCGTAGGGCAGGTGTTTGAAGCGCTCGCTCAGGCCGCCCTGGATGTAGCCACGAAACAGCGCCTCTTCAACCAGGGTCACCAGCAGCAGGTTGTTCAATACCCACAGCCACGCCTGTTCCGGCCATTTCGGTGCCCAACTGATCATCCCCAGCAAGGCTGCGCCACCCAGCGCTGCCACGGCCGTCAGGGTCAACGCCAGCGCCGTGACGCAGATCGATAGGCGCAAGGACCTGCGTGCCACGATCCAGGGGCAGGCCAGCAGCAGCCAGAAGCCGATCAACGGTTTGTCCTGGTTGAGGTACATCGAGAAGGGCACCGAATCAGGCGTAAAGCGTTGAGGTGCGATGCCACGGCCGTTGTAGAACCCTGGCAACCAATGCATCGCCAGGCCCAGCGCCAGCACGATAAACAAGCCGTGCCCGAGGTAACGCGCCCACGGGTTGCGTTGCTGGCGAACGGCGTAACCCGCGATCAGCAGCAAGACCACGGAGACCGCCGCCAGCATGCCCAATTGCCCGTAGGTCAAGGCCAGTACATAGCCAATGGAAAGAAGCACCAGGTACAGCCAGGGCAGAGCAATCATGTGAAATCCTTGAAAAAAACTGGCCGGCATTATAACGACCGGTTTTCGTTGCAGGCATGAAAACTCTTCCACGCAAAACGCTGGGGTGAAGTGATTGCAAAACCGGTTGGCGGCTGGTTATAGTTCGTCGGTCCCAATCCTTTCAAAAAGATCAGCACATGCCAGCTTCCCAGCGCATAGCGGTAGTCGATTCAGCGGTCAACGCTGTGGTCGTGCCGTGTGGGAACAAGCAGCCTGCGCAGATCAGTCACTATCCCCCACCTGTCAGTAGCACGCCGGTGTACGCAGTCGTATCACCGCCGGGTGTTGGCATTACGGGCTGATCAGCGAAACGCTGTTCCCGTCTGCCCGCCTGAAAAAAACCTATTGGATCTCAGCGTCAGCTGAATCGGCTTTTTTTGCCTGATAACAGGTGGTAACCATGTCTGTTTTATCGAAACAATCCGTGGCCGCGGCGGCCTCGACGAGCCTGTTTGTCCTGCTGTGGAGCAGCGGGGCGATTTTCTCCAAGTGGGGCCTGGCCCATGCTTCGCCCTTTGCCTTCTTGCTAATCCGTTTTGCCATCGCCCTGGCGGGCCTGGTGATCCTGGTGCCAATCCTCAAGCTGAAACTGCCGCGCACCGGCAAACCCATGCTGTACGCGGCGGCGACCGGCCTGGTGTTGTTGGGCGCGTATCAGATTTTCTATCTGCTGGCCCTGGACCTCAAAGTCACACCAGGGATGATGGCCACCATCATGGGGTTGCAGCCGATCCTCACCGTGGTGCTGATGGAGCGTCAGCGCTCGTTAAGCCGGTTGTTCGGCCTTGGGCTGGGGTTGGCGGGGTTGATCATGGTGGTCTATCAGGGCATCGGGCTGTCGGGTATGTCCCTGGCCGGGATGCTGTTCGGCTTGCTGGCGCTGGCCAGCATGACGCTGGGTTCGATCATGCAAAAACGTATCACCGACAACCCGCTGGGCACGCTGCCGGTGCAGTACGTGGCCGGGCTGCTGCTGTGCGCGGTGTTTGTGCCATTCCAGCCGTTCCACTTTGAGCAAAGCGCCAGCTTTTACCTGCCGGTGCTGTGGATGGGGTTGGTGGTGTCGTTGCTGGCGACGTTGCTGCTGTATCGACTGATCGCGCGTGGCAATCTGGTGAATGTCACCAGCCTGTTTTACCTGGTGCCGGCGGTAACGGCGGTGATGGATTACCTGATCTTTGGCAATCGGCTTGCGCTGTTGAGCGTGCTGGGGATGGGGTTGATCATTGTCGGCTTGGTGTTTGTGTTTCGTCGGCACTGAGTCCGGCGCTGATCTATGCGTCGGCGCTGGCGGGGCTCGCCAAGACGAGCCCCGCCAGCGTGCGCCTCATGCTCGGCTGAGGGCCGTGGCCAGGGTCTGCGCCATGGCTTTCACGTATTCGCGCAGTTCCGGGACGGCGGTGGCCTCCCAGTCACGCGCCTGCAGAAAGGGGCCGACGTAATACAGCCAGTCTGACGGTACTGCGTTGCAATCAAGCAGTGCGCCCGAGGGTGCGATAGCCATGCCGGTTCCGAGTGCGTCAGGCACCAGCAGGCCTTCAGAGCGCAGGGACTTGAGCAGCGGGTCGTCCAATTGGCGCAGGTCCAGTGCTGGCGTCGTGCAATTGATCACCGCTTTGACTTCCAGCTGTTCCTCGATGCGGGTGCCGCGACGACGTACGCAAACGCTCACGCTGCCAGGATTCGAGGTGTAGCCAACGATGCGGCCGGCCATAAGCTTGAGTTTGCCACTGGCCAGCTCCGCCTGCATGCGTGCCCCCGGTTGCGGGGCGCAACGATGGCGATGGGCATCCCAGTAAGGGCGTACATGTCGCAGGAAACGCAGGCGTTCATCAAGTGGTAAGGCGTGCCACAGTTGCTGGGTGGCAGATCTCAACCCGCCGATGATATCTCGCCAGTCTCCGCCGGCTTGCGCATGCTGGCGAATGGCATCACGTACCGCGCGTACATAGTGGCGCACCGTGCAATCGCTGAGCATGTGCTGTGCCAGCCCTTCGTCGTAGTCGGGGTGCGCGTTCAATTCGCGGTGCGGTTGTGGCAGCAGGCCGCGGCGCGACACGGCTTGAATAGAGCCGGTATGCCCGCGGTCGCGCAGGTCGAGTACCACGTCCAGCATTGTCAGCCCGCTTCCGATCAGAAAGACCGGGTCGTTTGTACCGATACCATCGAGTGCGCCAGGTTGCCATGGGTCGTGTACGTAGCCTGGGCTTTCGTAGAACGGTCGATATTCGTCGGCAATGGGAGGCGCCTGGCGTGCGCAACTGCCAATGCTCAAAACGATGGTGTCGGCGCGAAAATGTTCGCCGTTATCCATTAACAGCAGGCCGCCCTGAGCATTTGGCTGAGGGATTATCTTGACCACTTCCCCAATAACCTCCTGCACTTCACAGCCTGGCGCCGTGTTGTCGGATGCCTGTTGAAGCAGTGCCTGCAAGTAATCGCCGTAAAGGCGCCGCTCGGCAAAGAGTGCGGGAGTGGCGTTGGGGTGGGTGCGTTTTACATAGTCATAAAAACTATCGTCTTCACCAGCCAGGGCATTCATTCGGCCAGCCGGTACATTCAGCACATGTGCGCGGGCCTGTGTGCTGTAGGCCACGCCCCGAGCCATGCTGCCTGGCCGGCTGATCAGCAGGATTTTCAGCGGTGTGACCGGCGGGTGGCGGAGCAAATGCACGGCCAGCGTCGAACCGCAGAAGCCTGCGCCGATAATCGCGAGGGTCTTGGTAGTCATTCCAGCTCCAGTTTCAACGCTGCTTATATTTCATTTGACAAAGTAGTTTCGTTGCTCTTTTTGGATGAGAGCCGGTAAGTGTGTCGTGGCGTCGACCGAAAGGTTGTTAAGAGCGCGATATTGAAGTGGTTCGGGTTCGTCATCCAGTACATAACTGCCCCTATTCAACGTGCGTTGATATAGATCAGTATGTTCTCATTGTTGAGTTGTCGACGCATCATAACTGAATATGAACTATACCTTTCGCGGTAATGACCGCGCAGTGAGTTGGGCGGTGCGTGGAGTGCTGCGCGCAGAACGGTGCGTGGTCGTTCGTCTGGCTAGTTGAATGCGTTGGAACTTGGGCTTGCCGCTGTTGTCCCCGGCCGGCATCAAG
Organism: Pseudomonas sp. KBS0710; assembly: GCF_005938045.2. Lineage (GTDB taxonomy): Bacteria > Pseudomonadota > Gammaproteobacteria > Pseudomonadales > Pseudomonadaceae > Aquipseudomonas. The sequence continues at coordinate 1,085,909 of NZ_VCCF02000001.1, forward strand.
CCGGCGACCACCAAGGTAAAAATGCAAGTGGCACGCTGGAGGTGCAAGGCCCCAGCGTAGAGCGTTTTGACCGGTTCACCATGCTTGACCGTCGGTCACAAGTAAGATTGCTCTTACAGGCCAATACTGTAATAATTCCGACCTTATTGCGGCCTATATCCTACCTCCCTGCAGGATATGTAGTACATCTGAAAGGGATATTGTGTCTATTTTCACATCGCGTAGCCTTTCCAATGCTCTGCCCAACGATGTTTGCCTTGCAAACGTTGCGGTTTTGATGTGCTCGTACAATGGCGAAGCGTTCCTTGCGGACCAGCTCGACTCCATTGAGCGGCAGAGCTACCGTGGCTGGACCTTAGTCATTTCGGATGACGGCTCCAAAGATGGCTCGTCGGCGATCTTTCAGCAGTACTGCAATCGCTGGGGCAGCGACCGGTTAAGCGTGGTGCGCGGCCCGCAAAAGGGCTTCGTTGCCAACTTCCTTTCGTTGACGTGTCGCGCCGATATCCAGGCAGATTATTTTGCCTGGTGTGATCAGGACGACATCTGGAACGACGAGAAACTGCAGGTGGCCGTTGAGTGGCTGCAGAGCCAGCCTTCGGATGTGCCGGCGCTTTACTGTGGCCGCACGCAGCTGGTCAGTGACTCCGGTGATGCACTTGGGTTTTCACCGCGCTTTTCCTTGCCTCCGCACTTCTCGAACGCGCTCGTTCAGAGCATTGCGGGCGGCAATACCATGGTGTTCAACCAGGCCGCTCGCAGGCTGATCATGGAGGCGGGCGCGGATGTCGTCGTTCCTTCGCATGATTGGTGGGCGTATCAACTCGTTACGGGCGCGGGAGGCATCGTTCACTACGATCCCGAGCCTAGAATGCAGTACCGCCAGCATGATGAAAATCTGATTGGCAGCAACTCCAGCTGGGCAGCGCGCCTGGTTCGGCTGCGGATGATCTTTCAAGGACGTTTTTACGAGTGGAACGAACAGAATATTCGCGCCCTCGAAGCCATGGAGCATCGTCTTTGTGAAGAACATCGAACGACGCTTGCGCGCTTTAAAGGTGCACGCAGTCAAACGTTATTTAGACGAGTGCTGGGGTTCTGGTCCGCCGGTTTATATCGGCAGACGTTCATGGGGAACCTCGGGCTAATTTTTGCAACACTACTGAAAAAGATCTGACTCAATGACTATCTTAGTAACCGGCGGTGCTGGCTTTATCGGTGCAAACTTTGTATTGGACTGGGTAGCTCAGACAGATGAGCCGGTCATTAACCTGGATAAGCTGACGTACGCCGGCAACCTGGAGAACCTCAGCTCGCTCGAGGGCGACAAGCGCCATGTGTTCGTCCAAGGCGATATCGCCGATACCCAACTGGTCCAGCGCTTGCTCGCTGAGCACCAGCCACGTGCGATCCTGAACTTCGCTGCCGAGTCGCACGTCGACCGTTCTATCCATGGCCCGGAAGACTTTATCGAGACTAACGTCGTCGGTACTTTCCGTCTGCTGGAAGCGGTACGTGCCTACTGGAAAGGCCTGGAAGGCGAAGCGCAGCAGTCCTTCCGTTTCCTGCACGTGTCGACTGACGAAGTCTATGGCTCCCTGGCCAAGGACGACCCCGCGTTTACTGAAACTCACCAGTACGAGCCAAACAGCCCTTACTCGGCGAGCAAGGCCGCGAGCGATCACCTGGTCCGCGCCTATCACCATACCTATGGTCTGCCGGTGCTGACGACCAACTGCTCGAACAACTATGGTCCTTACCATTTCCCGGAAAAACTGATTCCGCTGATGATTGTCAACGCATTGGCCGGCAAAGCGCTGCCGGTGTACGGCGACGGTCAGCAAATTCGTGACTGGCTGTACGTGAAAGACCACTGCAGCGCCATCCGTCGTGTACTGGAAGCCGGCACTGTAGGTGAGGTTTACAACGTCGGTGGCTGGAACGAGAAGCCGAACCTGGATATCGTCCACACCGTGTGTGCGTTGCTCGACGAGCTGCGCCCTCAAGCGGACGGCAAGCCTTACAGCGACCAGATCGCTTACGTGACTGATCGCCCAGGCCATGACCGCCGCTATGCCATCGACGCGCGCAAACTGGAGCGTGAGTTGGGCTGGAAGCCGGCTGAAACCTTCGAAACCGGTATCCGCAAGACCGTCGAGTGGTACTTGGACAACCAGGATTGGGTCAGCAATATCCAATCCGGCTCGTACCGCGAGTGGGTTGAAAAGAACTACGCCGAGCGTACGGCATGAAGATCCTTCTGCTTGGCAAAAATGGCCAAGTGGGATGGGAACTCCAACGCAGCTTGGCCCCTTTGGGCCAAGTGCTTGCGCTCGACTCCAAAAGCCAGGACTACTGCGGCGACCTCAACGACCTGCAAGGTTTGGCCGCGACGGTGCAGCGCTTTGCGCCTGACGTGATCGTCAACGCCGCTGCCTACACCGCCGTCGACAAGGCCGAAAGCGAGCCCGCCCAGGCCCTGCGTGTAAACGCAGAAGCCCCGGCAGTGCTGGCCGCCGAGGCGCTCAAGCTCAATGCGTTGCTGGTGCACTATTCCACCGACTACGTGTTTGCCGGCACCGGCGACACGCCGTGGCTGGAAAGCGACCCGGTCGGCCCGCTGAGCGTCTACGGTTCGACCAAGCTGCAAGGCGAACAGGCCATCCAGGCCAGCGGTTGCGCGCATCTGATCTTGCGTACCAGCTGGGTCTACGCCGCGCGCGGTAACAACTTCGCCAAGACCATGCTGCGCCTGGCCAGCGAGCGCGACAGCCTGAACGTGATCGACGACCAGTTTGGCACGCCCACCGGCGCCGACCTGCTGGCCGACATCACCGCCCACGCTATCCGCACGCTCGCTGTGAACCCGCAACTGAGCGGGGTTTATCACCTGGCAGCAGCGGGCGAGACCACCTGGCACCGTTATGCCCGCTTCGTGCTCGAACAAGCGCAAGCAGCCGGCGTGCAGCTCAAGGTCGAACCGGCAAACGTAGGCGCGATCACCACCGCCGCGTACCCCACGCCCGCCAAGCGCCCCGGCAACTCCCGACTCAACACTCAAAAACTGCAGAATGCCTTCTCACTGCGCTTGCCTCAATGGCAGGACGGCGTGGCACGGATGCTCGTAGAAATTCTAGAGAAATGAACATGCAAAAACGTAAAGGCATTATTTTGGCCGGCGGTTCAGGCACCCGTCTGCACCCTGCAACCCTGGCGATTTCCAAGCAATTGCTGCCGGTCTACGACAAGCCGATGATCTACTACCCGCTGACCACGCTGATGCTGGCGGGGATTCGCGACATCCTGATCATCTCCACGCCGCAGGACACCCCGCGCTTCGAGCAACTGCTGGGTGACGGCAGCAACTGGGGCCTGAATATTTCCTACGCCGTACAGGCGTCCCCGGATGGTCTGGCGCAGGCGTTCATCATTGGCGAAGACTTTATCGGCAACGACCTGTCGGCGCTGGTGCTGGGTGACAACATCTACCACGGCCACCACTTCAACCAATTGCTCTGCAGTGCAATGGCGCGTGAAGAAGGTGCCAGCGTATTCGCCTACCACGTCAACGACCCGGAGCGTTACGGCGTTGTCGAGTTCGATGCCCAGGGCAAGGCCATCAGCCTGGAAGAGAAACCGCTCAAGCCCAAGTCGAACTACGCGGTAACCGGCCTGTACTTCTATGACCGCGACGTGGTCGAGATTGCCAAGAGCATCAAGCCGTCGCCACGTGGCGAGCTGGAAATCACCGACCTGAACCGCATCTACATGGAACGCGGCAAGCTGTCGGTCGAGATCATGGGCCGCGGCTACGCGTGGCTGGACACCGGCACTCACGATTCCCTGCTCGAAGCCAGCAGCTTCATTGCCACGCTGGAGCACCGTCAGGGCCTGAAAGTAGCTTGCCCTGAAGAGATCGCCTTCCGTCAGAACTGGATCGATGCCGAACAACTGGAGCGCCTGGCCGCACCGTTGCTCAAAAATGGTTATGGCCAATACCTGAAACGCCTGCTGACCGAGAAGATTTATTAATGAAGCACACAGAGCTAGCGATATCAGACGTCGTTCTAATCGAGCCCCGAGTATTCGGCGACGAGCGTGGGTTCTTTTTTGAGAGTTTCAATCAAGAGCAGTTTGAGAGCGCCATCGGCCGCTCGGTCAAGTTTGTTCAAGATAATCACTCTCGCTCTGTGAGAAACGTATTGCGTGGTCTTCATTACCAAGTCCGTCAGCCGCAAGGTAAGTTGGTGCGTGTGGTGTCGGGCGAGATCTTTGATGTGGCTGTCGATATCCGCAAAGGCTCCGCGACGTTCGGGCAGTGGGTGGGTGAAGTGCTGAGCGCCGAAAACAAACGCCAGCTATGGATTCCGGAAGGTTTTGCCCACGGGTTTGTGGTGCTGAGCGAGTCTGCGGAGCTGCTTTACAAGAGCACCGATTATTACGCTCCGACGCACGAACGTTGCATTGCTTGGGATGACCCGAGCCTGGCAATCGAGTGGCCGATCGATGTCGCCCCGACACTTTCGGAAAAAGACACCAAAGGGCAGTTGCTGTCGGCCGCCGAGGTATTTGACTGATGCAGAATTTTTCTGTGTCTCCGCGGGAGATGGTCGGGAGCCTGTGGCGTAACCGTCAGCTGATACGCACCCTGATTCAGCGTGATGTATTGGGGCGCTATCGGGGCTCGATCATGGGTGTGCTTTGGTCGTTCATCACACCGATCCTGATGTTGGCGGTCTATACCTTTGTCTTCAGCGTGATCTTCAAGGCGCGCTGGAGCTCGGAAAGCACCTCGATGGCGGAATTCGGTATGGTCCTGTTTGTGGGATTGATCGTATTCAACATTTTTGCCGAATGTATCAACAAAGGTCCGGGGCTCATCCTGGCGAATGTGAACTACGTCAAAAAAGTGGTGTTCCCGCTGGAAGTGCTGCCTTGGGTCTCGTTGGGCTGCGCGCTGTTCCATGCCGCGGTGAGTGTTTTTGTGTGGCTGACGGCCTATGTGATCCTTTTTGGTATTCCGCATCTGACGGTGCTGTTGCTGCCGATTGTGGTGCTGCCCTTGCTGTTTCTGATCATGGGCTTGACCTGGTTTCTGGCGTCCTTGGGGGTTTACCTGCGAGATGTCTCGCAGTTCGTTGCCATCCTGACCACAGTGACCATGTTTCTGTCGCCGATCTTCTATCCGACGAGTGCGCTGCCTGAGCGGTTTCAGATCCTGCTGCTGCTCAACCCTCTGACTTCCGTTGTGGAAGGTGGACGTGATGTGCTGTTCTGGGGAGTGGTGCCGGATTTGCAATTCATTGCCATTTACTTCCTCGGCTCCCTCTTTATTGCATGGCTGGGTTTTGCTTGGTTCCAGAAAACTCGCAAAGGGTTTGCAGATGTCCTCTGATACCGCGATCTCAGTACAAAATCTTAGCAAGTGCTTTCAGATTTACGCTAAGCCACACGATCGATTGAAGCAGTCGCTTTATCCCCGTATCCAAGGGACTTTCGGCCTGCAGAGAAAACAGTATTTCAACGAATTCTGGTCTTTGCGTGATGTGTCTTTCGACATCAAGAAAGGCGAGACCATCGGCATCATCGGCCGCAATGGCAGTGGCAAGTCCACCCTGTTGCAGATTATTTGCGGAACGCTCAGCCAGACCGCAGGTTCGATCCAGACCAATGGGCGTATCGCGGCGCTGCTGGAGCTCGGCTCCGGGTTCAACCCGGAGTTCACAGGGCGTGAAAACGTCTATATGAACGGCGCGATCCTGGGCTTGAGCCGCAAGGAAATTGAAGACCGTTTTGATGAAATCGCAGCCTTTGCCGACATTGGCGCGTTCCTTGAGCAGCCGGTAAAAACCTACTCCAGCGGTATGTTCGTGCGGCTGGCGTTTGCCTGCAATATCATGTCTGACCCTGAAATCATGATCGTCGACGAAGCGCTTTCCGTCGGTGACATGAATTTCCAGGCCAAGTGCATGACTGCGCTGACGCAGATCAAAGAGCGTGGGGCGACCATTCTGTTTGTGAGCCACGATGTGGGCACGGTTAAAAGCCTGTGTTCGCGCTGTGTGTACCTGGACGGCGGAAAAGTGGTTGCCGTGGGGCCTTCGGCCGATGTAACCGAGCTGTATGTTCGCTCGATGCGCGAAGAAATGAACGCGGAACATCGCAAGTTTGCGCGGGTGTCCAAGCCGTTTGGCGAGACGGCCGAGCCGGTTGAGCAGCCGTTGGGGCTGCCGGTCATCGAGGAAAAGGTTTTCCAGGTCGACCAGGCGTTCGAAGCGCGTGTCGCTCAGTTCCGGTACGGTACGGGCGAAGTCAGGGCGCGCTCTGTTGAGCTGCTCAATATGAGCGATGAGCCCACGACCTTTCTGGATTTCAACGAGCAGGTCAAGATCCGGGTGAATTTCGAGGCTTATGCCGAGAAGTCCGTGACGTTGAACGTCAGTGTTTTTGACGAAAAGAAGAACAATATCACCGGTTGTGGTTTCCAGCATGTCGGCCAGCCTTACCTGCTGACCAGGCCGGGAGGTAAATACGTCGCTGAGTACATATTCAAGATGCCGTTGCAGGAAGGGCACTACTCGTTGCGGATCAATATTTCCTCGGTGATTATTGAAAACGAGTCGGCAGAGTTTATTGACTTGATCAATGATGCCGTGGTCTTCCGCGTTGCTCGCTGGGAGAAGGCCCGTATTTGGTCCCAGGTCCATCAGTTCGCAGAGTTGAGGGTTGAGGAGCTGCTGTGAGCGAAAACATCAAACAGGCCTTTATCGTAGGCACCGGACGTTGCGGCACCACCTGGCTGGCCCAGATGTTGAACAGCAATCCGGTGCTTTGCGTGCCACCGGAAATTCAGTTGTTGTTCGAGTACTCAAGCAACGGCGACCGGCTGCATGAGGCGTACCTGCTCGCCAATGAGCAGGGGCTCGACAGCGAACAATTGATCTCGATCATTGAGCGCTGCTGCCCGCACAACCTTGATCAGTTTTTTGATTACCCTGAGTTCTGTCGTCGGGATACGACGCCAAAGCATTCATTTGGCGCGTTCGTCTCTGCCTTTTATGCGGCCGTTGCTCAAAGCCACGGCAAAAGCTGGCTTATCGAACAGACACCGTGGTACGGGCAACGCCTCGATTTGGTGACAGGCCTGTTTCCTGAGGCAAAATTCATTCATGTGGTGCGCGACGGCCGCGACGTTGCGTTGTCCTTCGCACGTACCGCGTGGTGGCACCGCTCTGCGCGTTTGAACCTCTCCAGGTGGCAGCGTGAGATCAAGAAAATTGCACTGGATGCAAAGCTCTTGCTCAAGCCTGAGGCTTACCTTGAGGTCAAATATGAAAACCTGGTGTCGGACACTACGGCAGAGCTGAGAAGAATCTGTGAATTCCTCGGCGTTGATTTTGTCCCGCAGATGTTGGACCCCCAGGCGTTCATCGATTACGACCAGTTCTGCAAGTTTGACTTGGGCCTGGTGTCGTCGCAGGCCTATTCGGCGTGGCGCAAACAAAAAAGTAAAACAGTGTTTGCAGACAGCGTTGAAGCCTGGCGCAAAAACGAAAGCGCCTTTGATAAGAGCCTGCCATCAGAGATCGCCACCTGGTTGTCTCACTACGGGTACCCGGTCGAGACGCCAGATGAGACGGAGGCGGAAAACGTTCACCTTCGCGAGTACAGCCTGAGTGGGTTGGAACAGGAAAATCTCGAAAAGTCTCAGTACATTCAGACGCTGGAACAGTCTGTTGCCGAATGCGCACACCATTTAGGTGACGCCAGCCTGGTGGCCAAGGACTGGGCTGCTCGTGGCGAGTTGTTGGACCACTTGGCCAGCACCATTCATGCCTTGGAACATGACAATGCCGAGCGTATGGAAAAGATTTACGCCCTGGAGAGGGCGCTCGCAGGCCACACTGAGCACGCGACATATCTCAAAGATGAGTGGCAAGCCCGCGGTGACTTGATTGACGAGTTGGGTGAGAAATTTCGCGCGCTGGAACAAGAACGTGCGACTGGCACTGAACTGAACGAAACATTACAGCAAACACTTGCCGCCCAGGCCGAGCAAGTAGAAGCTATGCAGCAAATCCGGGCTAATGATGCAACGGAGCTTGAGGCTCTGGGGCAGACGATCGACGGTTTGAAACAAGAAATTGTTTATCGTACAAATCAGGTGCTAAGTGTTGAAGAGGCTCTGGCCGCTCATGCTGAGCAACGGGTGGTACTTGAGCAAGCGTTGCAGGCACGTGAACGCTTGCTTGAGCAGGCAAACGAAGCCAATGAGGCTTTGAAAAGAGACAATGCAGACCGTGGCGAGCGCATCAATGTGCTCGAACGGTCGTTGGCCGAACAGATAGAACAGTCTGAAGTTGTGGAAAAACATCTCAACACCCGAGAACGTTTGATTCAACAACTGACTGCTTCTGTTGATGCGTTGAATTCAACGAGCAAGCAACAGGCAGATAGGATCGAACAGTTGATGTTTGATGGTGTTGCCAGTGCTAATACGAACTCCCAACTCGTTCAGGAAATCGCCGATCAAAAGCTATTGATCGAGGATTTGGAAGGCCGTCTTAATGAATTTGAGCGTTCGTGGTATGGAATCCTAAGAAAACGTCTCTCTAAATGAGATGTTATTAATTTTCGCTTGAGAACTTCATGAATATTACAGTCACCAAACCCTTTATGCCGCCGTATGCCGACTACCAAAGCTATTTGGCAGGCGTATGGTCTCGCGAGTGGTTAACGAACAACGGCCCTTTGCTGAACGAGCTGGAAATCAAGCTCAAGGAATGCCTGTCGGTTGATAATCTGCTGTTTTTGAGCAACGGCACCGTCGCGCTGCAGATTGCAATCCGTGCCCTTGAGCTTCAGGGCGAGATCATCACCACGCCGTTCAGTTATGTTGCAACCACTTCCAGCATTGTCTGGGAGCATTGCGAGCCGGTCATGGTCGATATCTGCCGGGACACGCTGAACATTGACGTGAACCTGATTGAACAGGCCATTACCGAAAAGACCACTGCCATCCTTGCGACGCACGTCTTTGGTAACCCGTGTGACGTGGAAGCGATTGCGGTTATTGCCAAAAAGCATAACTTGAAAGTGATCTACGATGCGGCGCACGCTTTTGGTACTCAGCACAAAGGCAAATCCCTGCTGGCTTACGGTGACGTATCGACGTGCAGTTTCCACTCCACCAAGCTCTTCCATACAGTGGAAGGCGGTGCCGTGATCAGCCCGCACGCAGACGTCTCCAAGCGTATGGCCATGATGCGAAACTTCGGCCATTCCTCGGCGACTGATTTCGGTGACGTGGGGATCAACGGCAAGAACTCGGAGTTTCATGCGGCCATGGGCCTGTGCAACATCAAGCATGTACCCGATATCTTGAAAGTGCGCCGCCAGTTGTGTGAGCGTTATGTGCAAAACCTGGAAGGGCTGCCTGTCACTTTTCAGAAGATTTTGCCGAAAACTGAATATAACCACGCCTATTTCCCGGTGGTATTTGAAAGCGAAGCAGTGCTTTTGAAACTGGTTGAGTTTCTCAACCTGAACAGCATCTACCCGCGTCGTTATTTCTACCCGTCGCTGACAAAACTGCCGTATGTACACGGGCAGAGCGCCAGCGTCGCTGAAGATATTTCCCGTCGAATTCTATGCTTGCCGCTGTATCACACCCTTTCTTTGGAAGAGGTGGACATGATCTGCCGTCTGGTAAAACAAGACCTGTCGTGATCGGCAGTTTTGTATAAATAGGGACATTTAAAATGGCTGTCAATACTAGTGAATATGCAGGCGGGAGCACGAACGTGAGTGGTACTGAAGTCTTTATACGTGATCAATTCAGCGACGAGGATAAGCTCGGCTTGCTGAATTTTCTCATGCAGGAGTTCGGTCTTCAGCAACCCCTCGTGTTGAAAGGCGCCGACGTTGCATTGTCGGCTCGGTTCATCGCCAAGCAATATTCACTCCGTGGGAAAAAAATTGACCTGCTGCTCCTGGATTCAACGCCAGTACAGCAGTCTCCCGTGGTTAAGCTTTTCGATTTGCTCTCGGGAAGAGGGCTTGTTTGTATCGAATCAAAAGGCGCCGTGTCTGTGCTGCCGGGATTTGAACCGGTATTGCTTACCCCGGACTTTTCGATCTTCGCCAAACCCGAAGGTGAGTGTTCGGCTCGCAGTGCGCGTTATCGCGTTGATCTGTATCTGCGCAAGCTGCATTTCCAGAAGCAATCCTCGATCCTCAAGGGGCCTGAGCACCTGCCTTTGGTGACCGTGGTTGTTCTGACCTACAAGCATGAAGACTACATTGCCGAGTGCATCAACTCGGTACTGCGCCAGCAAGGCGCGTTCCGCATGCGCATTATCGTGATCGACGATGTGTCGCCGGATAACACTGCGCAGGTAGTTCGGTCCACGATCGAAAACCAGCAAAACGAGCGAATCACCATTGAGTTCCATGCCAACACCAAGAACGTTGGCGTTGTAGCGAACCTGGCGACCTCGGTGAAACTGGCTAAAGGCTGTGACTACCTGACGTTCTGCGAAGGCGACGATTTCTGGACCTCGGATACGCGTATTCAGCAGCACATTGATTTCCTGGCGACTCACCCGGAATCGGTGATGTCGTTCAACTCGATCGAACTGTGTGTGTCTGATGGTTCTTCGCGCGAGGTTTTTTCGGTACACAAAAATCTTGCCAGTGACACGGTAACCGGCCTGGAACTGGCCGAGCATAACGTCATCGGCAACTTCACGGCGTGCTTCTACCGTGGGCCATTGTTGGAGGTTATCCCCGCCGAGCTCTTCGATATCTATACGGTGGATTGGTTCTTCAATATCTATTGCGCACAATTTGGCAGTATTGCTCATCTCAAGCAGCCGCTGTCGGTCTACCGTCAGCATATCGGCGGCGAATGGAGTGCGCGTAAAGAGTTGGACAAAGCGACGACGCTGATCGACTTGATCGACCAGTACAACGCTTTTACCGATTTCAACTACAACGAAGGCTTTCAGAAATACAACTTTGAGTTGTATTCCTGGGTCGACGGCAGGTACGCCGACAGCTTTGAAAAGCTTGACTTGATTGTCGTCGATGATGTGTTCCCATCGCGTCGGAGCGGTTTCCGCCATGTTGAGTTCACGGCTTACCTGAAGGCATTCAAGCGATCACTGGTGCTGACCACGGGTGCGACGTTGCACGTGCTTGAAACGGCCTCGATCAACAGCGTAGTACGTGATTACCAGCACACCTATCCGGAGCTGGGCAATCGGGTCATGGTCGCGGATGAGACCTTCCCACTGGCCATCGGCAAGCTGTTGTATGCCGACTTCATTTCCAACGCTTACTCGTTGTTGGCACCTGCCGAGGCGTTGAATATTCCGTTCGTGTTCACCCTGTATCCAGGCGGCGGTTTTGCCTTGGACAGCGCCGAGTGTGACAAGAAGCTCAAGCGAATTTTTGATTCGCCTTGCTTCCAGAAAGTCATCGTTACCCAACAAGTCATTTATAACTACATCACTCAAAAGAATCTGTGCCCGGCTGACAAGGTAGAGATGATTTTTGGGGTGGTGATGCCTGAGCCCGCCAGCCAACTGCCGCGCCTGGAGAAAAACCGTTGGGGGTTCGGTAAGGAGCGTCTGGACGTCTGCTTCATGGCGCATAAGTACACGACGTACGGTGAAGACAAAGGTTATGACGTCTTTATCAACACGGCGAGCATTCTGCGTCAGCGCTATGACAACATTTACTTCCATGTCGTCGGCCCCTATAACAAATCGGTCATTGATGTTGGCACGTTCAGTGATCGCATCACGTTTCATGGTTCGCTGAACCCGGATGAGTTTGATGGCTTCTTCCAGGACATGGACATCATCATGTCGCCGAATATCAGTGGGAAAATTTTCCCTGGCTCGTTTGATGGTTTCCCGACCGCCAGTTGCACTGAAGCGGCACTGCGCGGTACCGCCATTTTCGCTTATGACGAGTTCAACTCCGCCCAAGGTCGATTTACCGACGGCGAAGACATCGTGCTGCTCAAGTACGACCTGTGGGACATCGTCAGACTGGTTGAGAAATACCGTGCCGACCCTGCGGCGTTGAAAGCGGTGGGCGAGGCCGGCATTGGTCGTGTTCGCGCTCTGTACAGCTATGAGGCACAGTTGGCGCCACGGATCGAGCTGTTGCGTCAGGTGATGAGTAACCCGGTATTTTCGACCGTCAGCGTCGATCCGCTGCCACTGGGCATGCAAAGCGTGCAACCGGCGGAAGGCGGTGTGCAGGAAGTTGCCAATCTATCAGTGGTGCCGGGCGCGCCCGTCAAGCTGGCAAGGCTGCGCAAGTACTGTCCGGAACCGATCAAAAAAGTGTATCGCCTTTGGAAGGCTCGCCATGTCTCTTGATAAAGTGGATGCAGTATCGGGCGCTGATGGCATGCCATTAGTCAGCGTCGTGGTACCGTCCTATAACCACGCAAAACATATCACTAAGGCCATCGACAGTGTCCTGGGGCAGAGCTTTTCCAACTTTGAATTGCTGATCTCCGATGACTGCTCGCCGGACAATAGCTGGGAAGTGATTTCCAGCTTTACGGATCCGCGTATTCGCACGTTCCGGCAAGAGCGAAACCTCGGGCCTGTGGGCAACCTGGTATTTCTGATCCAGCAGGCGCGCGGTAAATATATTGCGCTGCTCAATTCCGATGATGCCTGGTACCCGTCCAAGCTCAGCAAGCAGGTTGCGATCCTGGACGCTCAGCCTGAGTTGGGCGCGTGCTTTACGTGGGCCGACCTGGTGGACGGCACGGGGCAGGAGATTTCCGGCCCTGAAGCGATCTGGAACGATGTCTTCAGGCAGCCTAACCGCACGCAAGGTGAGTGGCTCAAGCACTTCTTCTTGAAGGGCAACTGCATTTGCCACCCGAGCATGCTGGCGCGCAAGGAAGTGTTCGAGACCCTCGGTTATTACAATCCAGGGTTAAGGCAACTGCCAGACTTCGATATGTGGATCCGGCTGGTCAAACAGTTCCCGATCCATGTGGTCCAGGAGAACCTGGTCGCCCATCTTCGCGATGGCAACAATACCAGTGCTGTTTCGCCGGAAAACTCGGCGCGCAACTTGACCGAGCTGGTTGAGATATTTGCTTCGTTCTTTGAGTCGCTGTCGGACGACGTCTTTATTGACGGGTTTTCTGAACACTTGCGACTCAAAGGCGTACCGCTTACTCCAGCCAGGTTGGAAGCCGAGAAGTTCTTTCTACTGCTGGACAGCGCGTTTGTGCAACCCTCTGGTAAAGCGGCGGCCTTGTCCTTGTTTATTAAACGGTGTGCGGACCCGGAATTCGAGCGCGTGCTGCGCGACGAGTACATGTTCTCGGTTTTTGATTTCTACCGGATAACTGGGCAAGCCGGGTTTGGGCATTTCCTGATGGCGGCTCATCATGCTGCTGTTGCGGCGCCGGCCTCGGTAGGCGGGACCCTTGCAGACCCGTCGGGTCAGAACCGTGTCGTCTACTTTTTAAAGCGGGTCGTGCGCCGTCTACGCAGAGAACTACAGCGTATCAGTGCGTAGGCCAGCGGGTTGAAGGTGGACTGGCAGGAGGGTGCCTCAGCACGTTCCTGCCGAAACAGCGAATAATCGTTCAGAGAGCATTATGAAAACATTTTTTGGTCTTATTGGCGCAGGCGGGCATGGCAGGGAAGTCATGCCGATGCTGCGATCAATGATCAAGGGCACGCCCGCCGAATTGAACTCTGAATTATTATTCGTCGTGGAGAATTTAGACACGCACACTGATATCAATGGGTATCGGGCGATCAGTCTGCAAGCCTTTTTCGAGCTCGAGGGTGTCAAGCGATTCAACATTGCGATTGGTAACTCCGAGGCTCGCCAAAGGATTGCTGACGCGTGTCTGGCGAACGATATACAGCCGTTCTCGTTAATCGCCGGCAGCGCGATCTTGTTGGACAGTAATGAGATCGGAGAGGGGGTGATGATCTCCGAGCAAACGATCATTACTTCCAATGTGAAGATTGGTCGTTTTTTTCAGGCCAACAACCAATGCAATATTTCCCATGACTGTGTGATAGGCGATTTTGTTACGTTCGGGCCTGGCGTGAAATGTAATGGCAATGTCACGATTGGTGACCATGCTTACGTAGGCGCCGGTGCACTGATCAAACAAGGCAGGCACGGGGCTCCGTTGAAGATTGGGGCGGGGGCGGTTGTGGGCATGGGCGCGGTGGTGGTCAAAGATGTTGAACCCTACACCACGGTCGTGGGTAACCCAGCCCGGCCGTTGGTGAAGTAATGTCAGACGCAAGTTCGCGCTTCGAATTATCGGTGCTGTTGGTTACCTTTAATCATGAACGGTATATCGAGCGAGCACTGGATTCCCTGTTCAGTCAGGATTTCTGCGGCGCTATTGAACTGGTTATCGCGGACGATGCTTCATCGGATGCTACGTTGGCTTGTATCCAGCGTTATGAGGGGCGCGACTCGCGCTTTACCTTCAAGTACCTGGCGCCGTCGGCCAACCTGGGGATTACCAGGAATTACCAGCGCGGTTTTTCAGCGTGTTCCGGCAGCTATGTCGCGGTGCTCGAAGGTGATGATTACTGGAGTAGCCCCTATAAGTTGACGCGCCAGGCCAGGTTTCTCGATGCACATTGGGAATGTGGCCTGTGTTCGGTCAATTACTTCGTTTTTAATGAAGACGATGCCAGCTTCGTCAGCCGGGTCGAGCGCGGTGACGGTTATCGGTTGTTGAGTGCACGTGATCTGATTGCGGATAATCTGGTCGGTAACTTCTCGACCTGTCTTTATAGAAAATCCGCCTTGGACGCATTGCCGGACGCGTTGTTTGAGATCAAGTCGTATGACTGGATCGTTAATATCTGCGTGGCCAGAAGCAGCCTGATCGGGTTTATCGAAGAACCGATGTCGGTGTATCGCGTGCATTCAGGCGGGGCGTGGTCCCACGTTGCCCATACGGGGCAATTGGAGCTGCAGCTGAGTTTGATTCCTGCCTATGACCAGCTGACCGATCAGCTGTTTCATGCCAGCTTCGTCAAACTGCAGCGCCACTTGCGCAAGGCGATTGTCAGGTCGCGACATGGCCATTCACTGGGCTCCGTTGCGCGTGCGGTTGCCTGGGGTGCAGCCAACGTTGAGCAGTTCCTGCCGCCTGTTGTGGTCATGCTGTTCAACGCCCTGACGCCGCCAGTGGTTAAAAAAGTTTTCCTGAGACTCATCCGCCGCGGTGGAGGTATATGAGCGCGCCTCTGATCAGCGTGATAATGGCAACCTTCAATCACGCTGATTACGTGAAAGAAGCGATTGCCAGCGTATTGAAGCAGCGTGGGGTCGAACTGGAATTTTTGATCGCCGACGACGGTTCCACCGATGGCACTCGGGAAGTCGTCGAGTCTATTGTCGACCCTAGAGTCCGTTTTTTTCCCAATGAAGAAAATCGTGGCGCCTGTGCGGTTACCAATGAGTTGATTGCGCGTTCGCAAGGGCAATATATCGCGCTGATCAACTCGGATGACTCCTGGTGTGATGACGACAAGCTGGCCTATCAACTGCAGGTATTGCTTGAGAACCCGCAGCTAGGCGCAACCTTTGGCCGGGCCCGTTTCATTGACAAGCGTGGCGAAGTCATCAGCAAGGGTCGTTTGACCTTTGGTTCGGTATTTGATCAGCCGAACCGTTCCCAGGGCGAGTGGTTGCGCTTTTTCTTTGATCGGGGCAACTGCATTTGCCATCCGACGATGCTGATTCGGCGTGAATGTTTTGATCAGGTGGGTGTCTACGATAATAACCTTCGACAGCTGCCTGACTTTGATATGTGGGTCCGACTGGTCAAACGCTTCCCTATTCACATCTCTGAACGTGAACTGATCAACTTTCGCGTGCTGCCAGGGCAAAGCGCCAGTAGCCAAACGGTGGCTAACGCTGTGCGCACGATGAATGAGCATTATCTGATTGCCAGTGGGTTCTTTCAGAACGTCGGAAGCCAGCCTCTCAAGGATGGTTTTTCTGACCTGCTGAGATATCCTGACGTCCCGGGTGACACGCACTTGGATATCGAGAAAGCACTGTTGTTTTTCGTGCCAAACAGAGCCTTGGGCAAGGCCTATGAGATGGTCGGTATTCTCGAACTCAATCTGCTCCTCAGCTCGGATGGGCATCGGGAAGTGCTGGCAAGGGACTACAAGATTGATGCCGGTTGGTATCATCGCAAGATGCAGGAAGTCGATGTGCTGCGCCCGAAATTTCTGGCAGTGATTGGCAATAAAATCGCGGGTTTGAAAAGCCTCTGTTTGAAGCTTTTCAGATCTTAATTGTTTGAAAATAGTAACTTAAAAAGGAATATTTATGCGTTCTCTCTATCTGCTACCGGCTGTTGCTTTACTGGGTCTTCTTGCAGGCTGTGATGCAGACAAGATGAAAGATGTTGCGGCGAATGATTCGTGCTCGCTGGACAGCCCGGTTAACGGTGCCGAAGTTGTGTCCGATGTCCCGTTCGAGCCATGGGGTTGGGCATATAACGCTGTCGCCAGCACCGTTCCAAAAGACGTGACACTGCAAATCATCAACGCCAAGAATGATGTTGTCATGACTTCGCCGGTCGCACGCGCTCCTCGTCCGGACGTTGCCAAAGCCTTCTCCAAACCTGACCTGGCGAACTCCGGCTTTGTTGGCAAGCTCGACATCAGCAAACTGGACGCGGGTACCTACTCGATCAAAGTCATCCAGCAGGAAGGCAACTTCCGCTACAACTGCACTTCCCCAACCAAATTCAAGATCCAGGCCAAAAAAGCCTGATTGAATTCGGATTGAGCTGCACACACAACTCGGCGTTGAGCGGGTTGTGAGCATTCGTCATTAATGGATTGATGCATTAATGACCGGGAAAAACACCTACCCTGTCGCCAACAAGGTAGGTGTTGCCCGCAGGGTGTCACATTGATTACTTGATAATGTCCTGCAGCCGTTCAAGTGCCAATGCGAGGTCGGTATGTGCCGTATCGATTTCAAGCTGTGCATCGACGGGTGCTTCATAAGGGCTGCCCACACCTGACAGGTTAGGCAGTTGCCCAGCCCTGGCCTTTTTATACAACCCTTTCACGTCTCGCTCTTCACACACTTCAAGTGTTGTACTGACGTACACCTCAACAAACCGGTCTTCCCCAATCAGTTCTTTCGCCATTTGCCGCTCTCTCCTGAACGGCGAGATAAAGGCCGTCAAGACGATAAGCCCGGCATCCATCATCAGTTTGGCCACTTCGGCGATACGCCGGATATTTTCCACGCGGTCCGCATCGGTAAAGCCCAGGTCTCTGTTCAGCCCCTGGCGCACGTTATCGCCGTCGAGAATATAGGTGCGATAGCCTTGGGCATGCAGTTCCAATTCCAGTGCGTTGGCCAGGGTCGATTTGCCCGACCCCGACAGCCCTGTAAACCAGATGACTTTTCCGGGATGGCCATTGAGCTTCTCACGGTCTTCACGGGTAATCGAGAGCGCCTGCCGGTGGACGTTCTGCGCCCGCCGCAGGCTGTGGTTGATCAGCCCTGCCGCAACAGTGGCGTGGGTGACGCGATCAACCAGTATGAAGCTTCCCAAGGTCTTGGATTGCTGATAGCGGTCAAATACCAACGGTTTGCTGGTCGCCAGGGTGCAGACGCTGATGTCATTCAGGGAAAGATGGCGGCTGGCGTCACGGGCAAGGGTGTTGGTGTCGATGCGATATTTGATGTTGGTAATTGAAGCGGATGCCCATTGCGTCGCTAGTTTGATGTCGTAACTGCGGCCGTTGAGCCCGGCGTCTTCGTTCATCCAGATCAGCACAGCTTCAAACTGGTCGGTAACTTCCAGTGGGCTGTGGCTCAGGGACAGTATGTCGCCGCGTGAGACATCGATTTCCTTGCTCAGTGTCAACGTCACTGCATCGGCGCCGGTGGCGGACTGCGTGGAGCCGTTCATGCCGATAATGTCGGTAACGGTTGCGGTGTGGCCCGAGAGGCTTGCGCGCACCTCATCGCCGACGCTGACCTGACCTTCTGCCACATAGCCGCTGAAGCCTCGGAACGAGGCGTCCGGGCGGTTCACCCATTGCACCGGGAATACCAGGCGCTCGGACGCAGGCGCAGCAATCTCGAGGGTTTCCAGGCAGCCCATCAAGGTCGGGCCGTTGTACCAGGGCGTGTGGGTGGAGCGTTGGGTGATGTTGTCACCCTTGAGCGCGCTGAGGGGGATCGGGATGATCTTCTCGAACCCCAGGCTTTGGGAAAACTCGCGGAACTCATCGGTAATCTGGCGAAAAACGCCTTCGTCGAACCCGACCAGGTCCATCTTGTTCACTGCCACCACAACCTGGCGAATGCCCATCAACGACACCAGGTAGGCGTGCCTGCGGGTTTGCGTGAGTACACCCTGGCGGGCATCGATCAGTATCACCGCGACATCAGCGGTCGAGGCTCCCGTCACCATATTGCGTGTGTACTGTTCGTGGCCTGGGGTGTCGGCGACGATGAACTTGCGTTTGGCGGTGGAGAAAAAACGGTAGGCCACATCGATAGTGATGCCTTGCTCACGCTCGGCGGACAGGCCATCGACCAAGAGCGCGAAGTCGAGATCCTTGCCCTGGGTGCCGTGTTTTTTCGAGTCGGCTTGCAGCGCCGTCAACTGATCGTCGGTCAGTTGCCGTGCATCCCACAGCAAGCGCCCGATCAGTGTGCTTTTACCGTCGTCTACGCTGCCGCAGGTGATGAATCGCAGCAAATCCTGGTCACGCTGTTGCGCCAGAAAGGCTTCGATCGTTGCATCAGTAGTGGGTGCAGGAGGTTCGAGTGCCATCAGAAATAGCCCTCCTTTTTCTTCTTTTCCATGCTTGAAGCGCTGTCACTGTCAATCGCTCGGCCTTGTCGCTCGGAGCGGGTGGAGCCCAGCAGTTCAAGGATGACATCGGCGGCGGTGAGGGCGTTTGACTCCACCGCGCCGGTCAGTGGGTAGCAGCCCAAGGTACGAAAACGCACGTTGCGCGCTTCAATTTTCTCGTCCGGGAGCAACTTCATGCGTGAATCATTCACCATAAGTGCCACGCCATTACGGATAACGACAGGCCTTTGTTTTGCGAAATACAGTGGGACCAATGGGATGTTTTCCTGGTGGATGTATTGCCAGATATCGAGTTCTGTCCAGTTGGACAACGGAAATACGCGAATGCTCTCGCCAGGATTTTTATGGGTGTTGTAGAGGTTCCATACCTCGGGACGCTGGTTTTTTGGATCCCATTGATGGCTTTGGCTGCGGAAGGAAAACACACGCTCCTTGGCGCGGGATTTCTCTTCATCGCGGCGTGCGCCACCAAACACCAGGTCAAATTTGTACTTATCCAGGGCTTGCTTGAGGCCTTCGGTTTTGGTCAGGTCGGTGTGCAGTGCCGAGCCATGGTCAAAGGGGTTGATGTTCTTGCTGATCGCCTCGGGGTTGATATGCACCAGCAGGTCCATGCCGCTTTCACGCGCCATGAAATCGCGGAACATGTACATCTCCTGAAACTTCCAGCGCGTGTCGACGTGCAAGAGCGGGAAGGGCGGCACAGACGGGTAAAAGGCTTTGCGGGCCAGATGCAGCATGACCGCGCTGTCTTTGCCCATCGAATACAGCATGGCTGGGTTTTCGGATTCGGCCACGGCTTCGCGGATGATTTGCACGCTCTCTGACTCAAGCCGCTTGAGGTGAGGGGTAAGGGATTTGGCCGGCGAGTGCGGTGCGCTCAGCCGCTGTTCATCCAGTACCGGTGCATAGCTCAGCAGTCCGAGTTCGACGTTGGCGGGCGCGCAGGCCTGCCTGCAGATGCCAGTGAGGCGCCCGCTGGGAAACACGACGATGTATTTGGCGATGTGGGCCTGCAGGTGCAGCAGGGCGTTAGACAGCGCTTGGGGATCGAGCGGTACGGTGCCGAGCGGCAGCCAGTAGCGTGCGCCCCTGGCGTCATTGGCGTGCAAAAAGTCTTGCCCGTCCGGTGTACGAAACAACTGCGCGAAGATCACCAGCTTGCGCTTGGCGCGTGCCCTTTCTATATCCCAGGCCAACACGGCAGGGGTTGGTGGGCGCCCCAACTCATCTTCGAGGTTGTGCACCGTGAGTTCGGCAGGGAGCAAGCCCAGCTCGTGCAGGCGCCGTTCGGCGGTGCGCTTGGTATCGGCTTGTTCGAGCGCGTGAAGGTGTTCGTAGGCCGAGTGCGTATCCCATACAACGGGGGCATCCAAGCCGAAAAAGTCTGGGTTTGGCATGATGACCTTTGTCGCATTTTGCGAATTTATCCATTAGTGTTGCGTAAATTACATCATTTGTATTTTTTAATGTTTGTTTTGTTTGCGTTTTGCAAATAGCGACGAGTTAACGTGTTAAATCCCACCGTCGTTCATCCAGGTGCAGATGCAGTTCTATACTGCCCGTCATTAATTGCCAGTCCGGTTCTTGCCGTGAATGGATCGAGAAGCACTCTTGCGAGCATCGGGTATGAAGATTTTATTGCTGGGAAAAAATGGCCAGGTTGGCTGGGAACTCCAACGTAGTCTGGTGCCGCTGGGCCAAGTGCTTGCGCTCGACTCCAAAAGCCAGGACTACTGCGGCGACCTCAACGACCTGCAAGGTTTGGCCGCGACGGTGCAGCGCTTTGCGCCTGACGTGATCGTCAACGCCGCCGCCTACACCGCCGTCGACAAGGCCGAAAGCGAGCCCGCCCAGGCCCTGCGTGTAAACGCAGAAGCCCCGGCGGTGCTGGCCGCCGAGGCGCTCAAGCTCAATGCGTTGCTGGTGCACTATTCCACCGACTACGTGTTTGCCGGCACCGGCGACACGCCGTGGCTGGAAAGCGACCCGGTTGGCCCGTTGAGCGTCTACGGTTCGACCAAGCTGCAAGGCGAGCAGGCCATCCAGGCCAGCGGTTGCGCGCATCTGATCTTGCGTACCAGCTGGGTCTACGCCGCACGCGGTAACAACTTCGCCAAGACCATGCTGCGCCTGGCCAGCGAGCGCGATAGCCTGAACGTGATCGACGACCAGTTTGGCACGCCCACCGGCGCCGACCTGCTGGCCGACATCACCGCCCACGCTATCCGCACGCTCGGTGTGAACCCGCAACTGAGCGGGGTTTATCACCTGGCAGCAGCGGGCGAGACCACTTGGCACCGTTATGCCCGCTTCGTGCTCGAACAAGCGCAAGCAGCCGGCGTGCAGCTCAAGGTCGAACCGGCGAACGTAGGCGCGATTACCACCGCCGCGTACCCCACGCCCGCCAAGCGCCCCGGCAACTCCCGACTCAACACTCAAAAACTGCAGAATGCCTTCTCACTGCGCTTGCCTCAATGGCAGGACGGCGTGGCACGGATGCTCGTAGAAATTCTAGAGAAATGAACATGCAAAAACGTAAAGGCATTATTTTGGCCGGCGGTTCAGGCACCCGTCTGCACCCTGCAACCCTGGCGATTTCCAAGCAATTGCTGCCGGTCTACGACAAGCCGATGATCTACTACCCGCTGACCACGCTGATGCTGGCGGGGATTCGCGACATTCTGATCATCTCCACGCCGCAGGACACCCCGCGCTTCGAGCAACTGCTGGGTGACGGCAGCAACTGGGGCTTGAATATTTCCTACGCCGTACAGGCGTCCCCGGATGGTCTGGCGCAGGCGTTCATCATTGGCGAAGACTTTATCGGCAACGACCTGTCGGCGCTGGTGCTGGGTGACAACATTTACCACGGCCACCACTTCAACCAATTGCTCTGCAGTGCAATGGCGCGCGAAGAAGGTGCCAGCGTATTCGCCTACCACGTCAACGACCCGGAGCGTTACGGCGTTGTCGAGTTCGATGCCCAGGGCAAGGCCATCAGCCTGGAAGAGAAACCGCTCAAGCCCAAGTCGAACTACGCGGTAACCGGTCTGTATTTCTACGACCGCGACGTGGTCGAGATTGCCAAGAGCATCAAGCCGTCGCCCCGTGGCGAGCTGGAAATCACCGACCTGAACCGCATCTACATGGAACGCGGCAAGCTGTCGGTCGAGATCATGGGCCGCGGCTACGCGTGGCTGGACACCGGCACTCACGATTCCCTGCTCGAAGCCAGCAGCTTCATTGCCACCCTTGAACGTCGCCAGGGCCTGAAAGTGGCGTGCCCGGAAGAAATTGCGTTTCGCCAAAAGTGGATTGATGCCGCGCAATTGGAGACGCTTGCGGCGCCACTCTGCAAGAATGGCTACGGCCAGTATCTCAAGCGTTTACTGAGTGACCAGGTGCTCATGGACAACTAGCGGGCCGATAATTTTCCCGGCCGCAACACCAACCACAGGGCACCCGCAATTAGCATCCCGCCATACAGATGTGCCATCGACAACGGCTCATCGAGCAACAACGCGCCCCACAACACCCCAAACGGCGGAATCATAAAGGTCACCGTCATCGACTTCACCGGCCCAATCGATGACAGCAAGCGAAAGTACAGAATGTAGGCAAACGCCGTACACACCAGCCCCAACCCCAGCAACGACGACCATACCTGCCAACCACCCCAACTCGCCGGTGGATGGCTGATGGCGCTGTAGGCAAAGAACGGCAGTAAGAACAGGGTAGCGCCGAGCATGCTGCCTAACGCCGAAAGTCGGCTGTCCAAGCCGCCGCGCTGATCGAGCCAGCGTCGCGCCAGGAACCCGGCAAAGCCGTAGCACGTGGTGGCCAGCAGGCAGGCCAATGCGCCCATCAACAAGTCCCTATCAAAGGCTACCGGCCCGGCACGGGTCAGGATTCCGACGCCAAACAGGCCCAAACACACGCCCGCGATTTTGGACGGCGTCAGGCGCTCACTGAAGAACAACCCGCCAATCAACACACCCATCAACGGCGTGGTGGCGTTGAAGATCGCCGAGTAACCCGCCGGCAGCACCTGGGCCGCCACGGAGTACATGGTGGCGGGAATGCCGGAGTTGATCACGCCCAGCAGCAGTACTGTCTTGAACTTGCCCTGGAAGTCCCAGTTCACGCGCATCACGGTGAGGATGACCAGCAAGCCGGCCGCCGCAATCGACACGCGAAAAAACGCAGTCGGCACCGTGCCGATTTCCGGCGCGATGATGCGCATGAACAGGAAACTGGCGCCCCAAATGGCAGCCAGCCCCAACAGGTACAGGGTGTCGGCAGGTCTCACGGAACACTCCTACGTCAATAAGGCGGCGAGTGTTGCCCAGTGGCCTGCGCGACACAATCGCTAATTACAGGACAAACCGCGTGACCATGCCGTTGAGGTCCACCGCCAGGCGTGACAGTTCCTGGCTGGCCGCCGAGGTCTGGGTGGCACCGGCGGCGGTCTGGGTCGACAGGTCGCGGATGTTCACCAGGCTACGGTCGACGTCGCGAGCCACCAGCGCTTGTTGCTCGGCGGCGCTGGCGATCATCAGGTTGCGCTCACTGATCTGCGAGATGGCCGCGGTGATTTTCCCCAGAGCGCTGCCGGCGCTGTTGGCCCGCTGCAAGGTCTGGCCGGCGTGCTCGGCGCTGCTGTTGAGCGCTTCGACGGTGCCTTGGGTGCCTTGCTGGATGCCGTTGATCATCTGCTCGATTTCTTCGGTGGAGTCCTGGGTGCGTTGGGCCAGCGAGCGCACTTCGTCGGCTACCACCGCAAACCCACGCCCGGCCTCGCCTGCGCGGGCGGCTTCGATGGCGGCATTAAGCGCCAGCAGGTTGGTTTGCCCGGCGATGCCGCGGATCACTTCCAGCACTTTACTGATGTCCTGGGCCTGCACCGCCAGGCCTTCGGCCTTGCTGGACGCGCCGAGCACTTCGTCCACCAGGTTCTGGATCGAGCTGATGGTTTCGCTGATCTGGTAATGACCGTGCTTGCTGTCTTCGTCGGAGGCCTTGGACGCCTCGGCGCTGGACACCGCATTGGCCGCGACTTCGTCCACCGCTGCACTCATCTCGTTGACGGCGGTGGCGGCCTGTTCGATCTCATCGTTCTGCGCTTGCAGGCCACGAGTGCTCTGTTCCATCACCGAACTCATCTCTTCGGCGGCGGACGCCAGTTGCTGCGCCGACTCGCTGATGCCATGAATGGTGGTGCGCAACTGGTCCTGCATGGTGGCCAGGGCCGTCAGCAATTGCGCCGGTTCGTCGCTGCCTTTGACCACGACGGGCTGGCTCAAATCGCCACCAGCAATGGTGCGCGCCACGGCCAGGGCCTGGCCGAGCGGGGCGGTGATGCTGCGGGTCAGCAGCCAGGCAAGCAACAGGGTCGCGATCAGTGCACACACAATGATCAGGCCGACCACCCACTGCGCGCTGGTATACATCTGCGCCGCCGCGTCTGCGGCGGCTTCCACGCCTTTCTGATTGAAGGTGATCATGTCCTCCAGGCTTTTGTTCAGGACCGTACCCTGCGGGCCGATGCGTGTGTTGAGCAGGTCGATGGCGTCTTGCTGCTGGTCCTTGTCGACCAACTCCACCATCTGGCTGACGATGCTGTTGTAGGTGTTCACATCGCTGTTGAGCTGCTTGAGCATGGCGCGTTCGTCGTCCCCCCTGAGCAGGTCTACGTGGTGCTCAAGCAGGGTTTTGAGTTCGCTGCGCTGGCTGGCGATCAGGCTTTTGCTGTTGTCGCGGATCCGTGACTCGTCGGTGGTCGCCATGCGCATCGACTCCAGACGGATGCTGGCGATGCAGGCCGCCGCGTCGTGGATATTCTCGATGCTCGGCATCCACGACTCTTCAATCACCAACGCGCTTTCGCGCAGCTTGGCCATCTGCCCCAGGCCAAACATTCCGACGATCACCAGCATGCTGGCCAACACCCCAAAACTCAGGCTGGCGCGCAGACCGATCGGCATATTCCTCAATGACATCTTAGTGCTCCTTAGGCGATTTGAACCGGTTCCCGGGTCGGTCTTCAGACCTTGTCAGGTTGGGAAAGGGCGCGCTATATATCAAAGTGCCATCAAGGTGGTAATCAGGGTTTCCCCTAAGTGGTACCAAGGTTGTTACATAAGTTGTGAATTCACTGTTTGATGGGGTTTACGCCCGGCGAGCGCAGAGCCACGCGGTTCCGGGCCTGTAGCGGCGAGCTATGTGACTTTTCAGTGTGTTTGTTGACCAACTGGTCTGATTATGAAGACTGAAAATAAATGTACAAATTGCATGAAGTTGTACAGCAGGGTCGTGCAAATCATCCTTCTCCTGCCTCGATTCACTGGCTAAGCTCAGGCATCCAGATACCCGTTCGAGGTTTCCCGCATGTCGCCATCTGCCCCTGCCATTGCCCGCATGATCCTCGATGGCTTCGACGACTACCGTGAGCACTTTCGCCAGATCACCGACGGCGCCCGCGAACGTTTCGAAACGGCTCAGTGGCAACAAGGGCAGGCGGCGTCGGCGGCGCGGATCAATTTGTATGAAGAGAAGGTCGCTGAAGTCACGGCGCGCCTGCGGGCTAACTTCGATGCGGCGACATTGCTGGCAGTCGACGCGTGGCCATTGGTCAAAAGCGCGTATATCGGCCTTATCGACCTGCGTTTTGACGATGAGCTGTCCGAGACCTGGTACAACTCGATCTTCTGCGGGCTGTTCAGCCATGACCTGATCAGCGACGGCTGCATGTTCATCCACACCACGCGGCCCAGCCTGCGCCGGGCGCGTGCGGCGCAAACCCGCACGTATCAGCCTGCGGGCGACCTGGCGGCGACACTGGCGCAGATCTTCGCCGATTACCGCTTCAGCGAAGCCTATGCCGACCTCGACGGCGACCTGCGCCGCCTCCAGGCGCAGCTGCGCGAAAACCTGCCGGATTGGGTGTGCAAAGACCCAGAGCTGAGTATCGAGCTGTTCTCTTCGGTGCTCTACCGTAATAAAGGCGCCTATCTGGTCGGCCGCATTTACACCCGCGATGAGCAGTGGCCGCTGGTGATCCCGCTGTTGCACCGCGAAGGGCGTGGCATCCAGATCGACGCGCTGATTACCGATGAGGCCGACGTGTCGATCATCTTTTCCTTCACACGCTCTTACTTCATGGTCGATGTGCCGGTGCCGGCGGAGTTTATCGGCTTTCTCAAGCGCATCCTGCCCGGCAAGCATATTGCCGAGCTGTACACCTCGATCGGGTTTTACAAGCACGGCAAGTCGGAGTTCTACCGTGCGTTGATCAACCACCTGGCCACCACCGATGATCAATTCATCATGGCGCCCGGCGTGCGCGGCATGGTCATGAGCGTGTTCACGCTGCCGGGCTTCAATACGGTGTTCAAGATCATCAAGGACCGCTTTTCGCCGTCGAAAAACGTCAACCGCGCCACGGTGATCGAGAAGTACCGGCTGGTCAAAAGTGTTGACCGCGTGGGGCGCATGGCCGATACCCAGGAGTTCGCCGACTTCCGCTTTCCCCTAAGCAAATTCGAGCCCGAATGCCTGGCCGAACTGCTTGAAGTCGCCGCCGGCACGGTGCAAGTGGAGGGCGATACGGTACTGATTCGCCACTGCTGGACCGAGCGGCGCATGACCCCGCTCAACCTCTACCTGGAGAACGCCAACCCCGCCCAAGTGCGCGAAGCCCTGGAAGACTACGGCCTGGCGATCAAGCAACTGGCGGCGGCGAACATCTTCCCCGGCGACATGCTGCTAAAGAACTTCGGCGTCACCCGCCACGGTCGTGTGGTGTTTTATGACTATGACGAGATCTGCTTTCTTACCGAGGCCAACTTCCGCCACATCCCCGCACCGCGCACGCCTGAAGATGAAATGGCCTCGGAGCCCTGGTACTCCATCGGCCCGCTGGACGTGTTCCCGGAAGAGTTCCCGCCGTTCCTGTTTGCCGATGCCGGCCAGCGCAAGCTGTTCGACGAGTTGCATGGCGAGTTGTACAACGCCGACTACTGGAAAGGCCTGCAGGAAGCGATTCGCGCCGGCAAAGTGATTGATGTGTTCCCGTATCGGCGCAAAGACCCGCTGTAAACGCATACTGCTCCCACATTTAGAGAGGCGTCTGCCAGATGAGGCGCTTTTCTGCCACACTTGTCGGCCGTGCATAAATAGACGACCTGCAAAGTACCTGATGACTGACCAAGCGCCCGCTATCGACCAACTGCTCAAGAACCTCGATCACGCCATGCTCGCCGACCGTCACCGCTTGCGGCGCCAGTTGCTTGAGCTGCGCAAGAAGCCCGACGAGCAGAAGCTGGCGCAGTGGGTCACGCGTATGCAGGCGTCCTGCGCCCAGGTCACCGCGCGGCGTGCCAGCCTGCCAGTGATTCGCTATGACGACAGCCTGCCGATCGCCGCCAAGCGCGACGAGATCAAAGAGGCGCTAAATAAGCATCAGGTGCTGATCATTGCCGGCGAAACCGGCTCGGGTAAAACCACCCAGTTGCCGAAGATCTGCCTGGAGATCGGGCGCGGCCAGTATGGCCTGATCGGCCACACCCAGCCGCGCCGAATTGCTGCGCGCAGCGTCGCCAGCCGGGTTGCCGAAGAGCTTGCTACGCCCTTGGGCGCGCTGGTTGGCTATCAGGTGCGTTTCGAAGACCAGAGCGATTCCAACACGCTGATCAAGCTGATGACCGACGGTATTTTGCTCGCGGAAACCCAGAACGACCGTTATCTGGAACGCTATGACACCATCATCGTCGACGAAGCCCACGAACGCAGCCTGAACATCGACTTCCTGCTCGGTTACCTGAAAACCCTGCTGCCGCGCCGCCCGGACCTTAAAGTCATCATCACCTCGGCGACCATCGACCTGGAGCGCTTTTCCAAGCACTTCGACGATGCGCCGATTGTCGAGGTCTCGGGCCGCACCTTCCCGGTCGACACCTGGTATCGCCCGCTGACGCTGGAGCAGGACGAGGAGGGCAACCGCGTCGAGGATGACTTGACCGTCGACCAGGCGATCCTCGCCACCCTCGACGAAATTGCCGCCTATGAGCGCAGCGAACGCCGCAGCCCCGGCGATGTGCTGGTGTTTTTGCCGGGTGAACGCGAGATTCGCGACGCCGCCGACATGCTGCGCAAGGCCCAGCTCAAACACACCGAAATTCTTCCGCTGTACGCGCGCCTGTCGCCGGCCGAACAGCAGCGGATTTTCCAGTCCCACCCAGGCCGCCGCGTGGTGTTGGCGACCAACGTTGCGGAAACCTCGCTGACCGTGCCGGGCATTCGCTATGTGATCGACAGCGGCACCGCGCGCATCAGTCGCTACAGCTACCGCGCCAAGGTGCAGCGCCTGCCGATCGAAGCGATTTCCCAGGCCAGTGCCAACCAGCGCAAAGGCCGCTGCGGCCGGGTTGAGCCGGGCATTTGCATTCGCTTGTACAGCGAAGAAGATTTTATCGGACGCCCGGAATTTACCGACCCGGAAATTCTGCGCACCAACCTCGCCGCCGTGATCCTGCAGATGCTGCACTTGCGCCTGGGCGAAATCACCGACTTCCCGTTTATCGAGCCGCCGGATGGCAAGGCGATCAGCGACGGTTTCAACCTGCTGCAAGAACTCTCGGCAGTCGACCGCAACAGCCAGCTCACGCCCCTGGGTCGCCAATTGGCGCGCCTGCCGGTGGACCCGCGCATGGGTCGCATGCTGCTTGAGGCAGCCAAGCTCGGCAGTTTGCAGGAAGTGTTGATTGTGGCCAGTGCCATGTCGATCCAGGACCCACGCGAGCGTCCGCCGGAGCGTCAGCAAGCCGCCGACCAGGCCCACGCACAGTGGAAGGATGTGGATTCGGACTTCGCCGGGTTGGTTAACCTGTGGCGCGGCTTTGAAGAACAGCGCCAGGCACTGACCGCCAGCCCGTTGCGCAACTGGTGCCGCAAGAACTTCCTGAATTACCTGCGCCTGCGCGAGTGGCGTGACTCCCACCGCCAGTTGAGCCTGATCTGCCGTGATATGCAGCTGACGGTCAACAAGGAGCCGGCCGACTTTGCGAAGCTGCACAAGGCGGTGCTGTCCGGTTTGCTCAGCCAGATCGGCCAGAAAACCGAAGACGGCGATTACCTCGGCGCACGGCAGCGGCGCTTCTGGATTCACCCGTCCTCAGGCATTGGTAAAAAACGTCCGCAATGGCTGATGACCGCCGAACTGGTGGAAACCACCAAACTGTATGCGCGCATGGTGGCCAAGATTGATGCCGACTGGATCGAGCCGCTGGCGGGGCATTTAATCAAGAAAAACCACTTCGAACCGCACTGGGAAAAGAAGCGCGGCCAAGTGGTGGCGTTTGAGCAGATCACCCTGTTCGGGCTGATTGTGGTCGGGC
This sequence comes from Pseudomonas sp. KBS0710, assembly GCF_005938045.2. GTDB lineage: Bacteria > Pseudomonadota > Gammaproteobacteria > Pseudomonadales > Pseudomonadaceae > Aquipseudomonas. The sequence continues at coordinate 1,115,201 of NZ_VCCF02000001.1, forward strand.
GCCGGCCGGTGCATTACGGGCCGATTGACCCGGTGGTGTCCCGCGAGTTGTTTATCCGTGAAGGTTTGGTACGCGGCGAGATTCAATCCCGCGCCAAGTGCCTCACCGCCAACCAGCAACTGCTCGAACAGCTCGATGAACTGGAGGCCAAGGCCCGTCGTCGCGACATTCTGGCGGATGAAGAAACCCTGTACGCCTTCTATGACGCGCGCTTGCCGGCAGAGATCCACCAGACTGCCACGTTCGACAGCTGGTACAAGGTCAACAGCCAGAAAGACCCGCAACTGCTGATCATGCGTGAAGAAGACGTGCTGGCCCGCGAGGCCAGTGAAGTCACGGCCGCGCATTACCCCGACACCCTGCACCTGGGCGATCTGGAACTGGCCCTGAGTTACCACTTTGAACCCAACCACCCCCGCGATGGCGTCACCCTGCGCGTACCGGCGCCGCTGTTGCCGGCGTTGCCGCCCGAGCGCCTGGAGTGGCTGGTGCCGGGTGTGATCGAGGCCAAGTGCATTGCACTGGTGCGCAACTTGCCCAAGGCGCTGCGCAAGAACTTTGTGCCGGTGCCGGATTTCGTCAAGGCCGCCTTGCAACGTATCGAATTTGGCCAGGGCTCGTTGCCCCAGGCGCTGGGCCGCGAATTGCTGCGCATGACCGGCGCACGGGTCAGCGATGAAGCCTGGGCCGAGGCGGCGCAGCAGGTGGAAAGCCACCTGAAGATGAACCTGGAGGTGGTCGACGGCCAAGGCAAGTTCCTGGGCGAAGGCCGCGACCTGGCCGAGCTGACCGCACGTTTCGCCGAAGCCAGCCAGGCTGCATTAGCCGTGCCGCAAACCGCGAAAAGCCAGCAACCGGTGGAAGCCAAGGTGTTTGCCGCCGTGGCGGAAAAGACCCAGCAAAAGATTGCTGGCCTGTCGATGACAGTCTATCCGGCACTGGTCGAAGAAAACGGCACGGTCAAGGAAGGGCGTTTCTCCACCGCCGCCGAAGCCGAGTTCCAGCACCGCCGCGCTTTGCAGCGCCTGCTCATGCAGCAACTGGCGGAACCGGCAAAATTCCTGCGTGGCAAGTTGCCCGGGTTGACCGAATTGGGCCTGATGTACCGCGATCTGGGGCGTATCGACGCACTGGTGGAAGATATTCTGCTGGCCAGTCTCGACACCTGCGTGCTCGAAGGCGAAGCCAGCCTGCCGCGTGACGGTGCCGGTCTGGCTGCGTTGGCCGAACGCAAGCGCGGCAGTTGGACCGAACACGCCGAACGCCTGGCGCGCTTGACCCTGGACATACTGAAACTCTGGCACGGCCTGCAGAAGCGCTTCAAAGGCAAGATCGACCTGGCTCAGGCGGTGGCGCTGAACGACATCAAGCAGCAACTCGGTAACCTGGTGTATCCAGGTTTTGTGCGCGAAACCCCGGCGCAGTGGTTCAAGGAATTGCCGCGTTTTCTCAAGGCTATCGAACTGCGCCTGGAGAAACTGCCGAGCCAGGTGCAAAAAGATCGGGTTTGGAGCACTGAGCTTGGCGGCTTATGGGCGCAGTACCAGAACCGCCTGAACAAACACGCCCAGGAAGGCAAGCGTGACCCGCAGCTCGAACTCTATCGCTGGTGGTTGGAAGAATACCGAGTGTCGCTGTTTGCCCAGCAGTTGGGCACCAAGGTGCCGATTTCGGATAAGCGTTTGAGCAAGCAGTGGAGCCAGGTTGAGGCCTGAACCCTTTGTGGGAGCGGGTTAATCCTGGGGATGGCGCCAAATGCGCGAGGTTGTGGCAAACTTCGCAGTCATAAAGACCGGTAACGCCGCCAAACACTGTGGCGCGCTGGGATAAAGCGTTGCCAGTTTGTTGCCCGCTGGAGGGCATCGAACGACTTAAAGTTTGGTACGACGGTACCAATTTCTTCTCTGCCTGACAGATTTAGAGGAACGACCGTGCATAACGTCGTCATCAGCGGCACTGGCCTGTACACCCCGGCCAACAGCATCTCCAACGAAGAGCTGGTGCAGTCTTTCAATGCTTACGTGCAACAGTTCAACAGCGACAACGCTGCGGCCATCGAGCGCGGTGACGTGCAGGCGCTGACCGAGTCCAGCGCAGCCTTTATCGAGAAGGCGTCGGGCATCAAGAGCCGCTTTGTGATGGACAAGGACGGCATCCTTGACCCGCAACGCATGGCCCCACGCTTGCCTGAGCGCAGCAACGACGAGTGGTCGGTACTCTGCCAGATGGCCATCGGCGCTGCCGAACAAGCCTTGCAACGCGCCGGTAAGACCGCCGCCGACATCGATGGCGTGATCGTCGCCTGCTCCAACCTGCAGCGCGCCTACCCGGCCATCGCCATTGAAGTCCAGGAAGCCTTGGGCATTCAGGGTTTCGGCTTCGACATGAACGTGGCGTGTTCTTCGGCCACCTTCGGCATCCAGAACGCGGCCAACAGCATCCAGTTGGGCCAGGCTCGGGCGATCCTGATGGTCAACCCGGAAGTCTGCACCGGCCACTTGAATTTCCGCGACCGCGACAGCCATTTCATCTTCGGCGATGCGGCCACGGCGGTGATTCTTGAGCGTGCTGATCTGGCCACCTCCGAGCATCAGTTCGACGTGGTCAGTACCAAGCTGCTGACCAAGTTCTCCAACAACATTCGTAACAACTTCGGTTTCCTCAACCGCACCGCCGAAGAAGGCATCGGCGCGCCGGACAAGCTGTTCGTGCAGGAAGGTCGCAAAGTCTTCCGTGATGTCTGCCCGATGGTCGCCGAGTTGATCGGTTTACACCTGGAAGAAAACCAACTGAGCGTGACCGACGTGAAGCGCTTCTGGCTGCACCAGGCCAACCTGAGCATGAACCACTTGATTGTGAAGAAACTGCTGGGCCGAGAAGCCTCGGTGGAAGAAGCGCCGGTGATCCTTGATACTTACGCCAATACCAGCTCGGCGGGCTCGGTGATCGCGTTTCACACCTATCAGGACGATCTGCCCAAGGGCTCTGTTGCAGTGCTCAGCTCGTTTGGTGCGGGTTACTCGATTGGTAGCGTGATCCTGCGCAAGCGCTAATCTTTGGATCTGGCCCGATTTAATGTGGGAGCTGGCTTGCCTGCGATAGTATCGCCTCGGTGTATCTGAACTACCGGGGTGTCTGCATCGCAGGCAAGCCAGCTCCCACATCGACCGTATTCCAAAGTAATTAGAGGTAAACAATGGCAGCAGCGGACGACGCGCACCTGCTTGAACGGCTGCTCAAGGGCGAGCAGCGGGCCTACAAGGAACTGGTCACCACCTACCAGAGCGCCATGCGCGCGGTTGCCTATGCGATTGTCGGCCAGCGCCACGCCGATGAAGTGGTTCAGGACGCCTGGCTGTCGGTGGTGCGTAACCTGGCCAAGTTCGAAGGGCGCTCCAGCCTCAAGACCTGGCTGCTGACCATCACCGCCAACTCCGCCAAGGGCCGCTACAAACAGAACCGCCGGGAAGTGTTGCTCGACGATTTGCCTTCGCCCCACGGCACCATTGGTGATGACCGCTTCGTTCCCGACGACGGCCATTGGGCTGTTGCGCCTTACGCCTGGCACCAGGACACCCCGGAAGCCTTGCTGACCGAGGACGAACTGCGCAAATGCCTGGAGCACACGATCCTGAGTTTGTCGGAGCTGCAAAGCAGCGTATTGGTGTTGCGTGAACGTCAGGGCCTGGAGTTGGAGGAGATTTGTAATCTTCTGACCCTCTCGCTCTCCAATGTCCGTGTGCTGTTGCATCGAGCACGGCTTAAAGTCTTCGCCACGGTGGAGCATTTTGAGGAAACGGGCGAATGTTGACCTGTAAGGAACAAGTGGCGCGGTCCAGTGACTACCTCGATGGGCAATTGACCTTTCGAGAGCGTCTGCTGGTGCGTCATCACTTGATGTTCTGCCCCAACTGCCGGCGATTTATTCGTCAGATGCGCCTGCTGCAGGCGACATTGAAGATCATGCCGCAGGAGCCGGTAAAGGATGCTGATGCTTTGGCTGAGCGGTTGGCTGCCGAACGGCTCAAGGATCAGTAAAGGCGGGGTAAAGGCAGGCTCGCGTGGGTGAGTCGAACGGATGATGGGGATCGATCCGCCCACGCAAGGCTGTTGAAACCCCCTCGGGCCGTCCTGGCCCAAGGGTTATTGCACACACATTTAGAACTTGGCTTCAGCATCCAGCTGCAGGGTGTTGGTGTTGGCATCACGCTGCGTGCGGCTGGCGTAGTCAGCCTTGGTCAGGAAGTACGTGGCGCCGAGGGCGAAGTTCTTGTCGATGTCGTAGCTGACTTTGAGCTTGTGGCCGCGCGAACCGGTGGTGCCGTTGGCGAAGTCCGAATCGGTGAAGGCGCCTACGACCGCGTCACGCTGAGTATCGCGGTAGTTGTAGTCCAGGTTGAAACCGAACACCTTTGACTTGGCACCGATCAACCAGGCGGTGTCCTGATCGGTCACCGCATCGTTGTTTTTCACGTACTGGCCGTAGAACGCCAAAGGCACGGCCAGGCCGCCGATGTCGGCTTGGGCAAAGCCTTCATACAGGCGGAATTCGTTGTTGGCCGAGTTGCCGTTGACCGCCAGCGCGCATGGCGTGGTGGTGGTTGTGCAGCGGCTGTCCTTGTCATTCTGGTAGGCGTAGACACTGCCGCCCAGGGTCATCTTCAGGTTGTCGGTGAGCGAGAAGCGCGTGCCCAACTGGCCAGACGTCAGGCGCAGGTCGTGGCGAAATTGCACGCCGTCGCCGTCCACGTTGTCCTTGAGGTTGTAGTTACCCAGGCTGCCGAACAGCTCGGCGCTGGTACCCAATGGGTACTTGTAGGTGACGGCCAGGCCTTCAGGGTTGATGTCGCTATCCCAGATCACGTCGCCCATGTTCACCCACGGTTGCAGCATCTTGCCGCCGATCACGTGCAGATTCTTGATCTGGTCCGGGTGGTAGTCGATGTAGCCCAGGTCCAGCCAGATCGACTTCTTGTCGAAGTAGTTGTCCTGATCCTGGTTGGTGGAGCGCGCGTCATCGCTGCTGCCGGTGGCCACGCGGATGCCGGTGTCGACCTGGGAGTTGATCTCGGTGTAGGCGCCCAGGCGGGCACGGATACGCTGACGGTCTTTGTCGCGGCCGCCGTTGTTGGATTCGCCCTGGATTTTCACGGTTTCCTGACGGAAGCGCACATCGCCCTTGAGCTGGGTGCGCGCGGCCCAGGCCAGCTTCTGATCGAAGACGCTGAGGTCGTTGGTTTTCTTCGCGGTGGCCGCGATCTGCTCGTTGGTCTCTTGTTGAGCTTGCTGTGCGATCTGCTTTTCTTTCTGGTCCTTGGCTAATTCCGTTTGCAGTTCAGTGTACTGCGCAGCGGTGATCTGGCCGTTGGCCTTGAGCATGTCGAGCAATTTAGCGTCGACTGCAGCGCTGGCCGGAACGCTCAGGGCCAGCAACAGGCCGCCACACAGGGCCGCCGCAGTTTTAGTGGAAGCAAGACGCATATCAATCTCCGAAAGTGAGGAGGGATGGCAAACCATCCAGGACACAACCGACCGATGACGGACGGAAAATAGCCGCCTGGTAGAACCAGGCGCTCTAAAAACAGGCGTCAGTATCGCGATCGTTTATGACGGAGTAGTGGCTAAGTGATTTCACCTAGATGACAAATTATTTAATCTGGAACTAATCGTTTCCAGGTTTGTCTCGCTCGTTTCGAGGTGTGCCTGGCGCCGCGATAGGCGATACTCGCCAGGCTTTCATGCCAAGAAACAGTGAGGATGCCGATGCCGCTGCAACGCCTGGACAGCCTGTCCGCAATCGCCCCAGAGGTCTGGGATGCCCTGGTGCCGCAGGCACAGCCCTTTGTGCGGCATGCCTTCCTGAGTGCGCTGGAAGACAGCGCCAGCCTGGGCTCGCAGTCCGGTTGGCAGCCCGAGCATTTGTTGCATTGGGAGGGCGAGCGACTGGTGGCAGCCTTGCCCAGTTACCGCAAGTGGCACTCCTACGGCGAGTACGTGTTTGATCACGGCTGGGCGGATGCCTGTGAGCGCGCGGGCATCGAGTACTACCCGAAGTTGCTGGCGGCGGTGCCATTCAGTCCGGTGAGTGGCCCGCGCTTATTGGCCAGGAATGCCGAGGACGGGTTTGAGCTGCTGGGCAGCCTGCCCGGTTATCTGGAAATCGAAGGGCTCTCCAGTGCCCATATCAACTTCACCGACCCGTTGGCCGACACGGCATTGGCCGGGCAAGCGGGTTGGTTGCAGCGCCTGGGCTGCCAGTTTCATTGGCAAAACCGCGGCTATCGCGACTTTCAGGACTTTCTTGATGCCTTGAGTTCACGCAAGCGCAAACAGATGCGCAAAGAACGCGAGCAAGTGGCCGGGCAGGGCATCGATTTTGAATGGTTGCAAGGCCATGAGTTAAGCGAGGCGCAGTGGGATTTTGTCTACGCCTGCTATGCCAACACCTACGCGGTGCGTCGCCAAACACCCTACCTGACCCGCGCCTTTTTCAGCCTGCTGGCCGAACGCATGCCCGAGGCGATCCGCGTGGTGCTGGCCAAACAAGGCACACGCCCAGTGGCCATGGCCTTCAGCCTGATCGGTGGTGACAGTTTTTATGGCCGCTACTGGGGCTGCCTGGCGGAGTTCGACCGCTTGCACTTCGAAACCTGCTTCTATCAAGGCATGGACTACGCCATCGCCCACGGCCTGCAACGTTTTGATGCCGGCGCCCAAGGCGAACACAAGTTGATTCGCGGGTTTGAACCGGTGATCACACGGTCGTGGCACTATCTGCGCCATCCGGGTTTGAAGAATGCCGTCGAAGACTTCCTGGAGCGTGAGCGCGTGGGGATTCTGGCGTATGCGCAAGAGGCGAGGGCAGCCCTGCCTTACCGGCAGGGCTAACTCCGAGGCCACAGGCGTTTATCAGATAGTGTGGGCTTTTAGTCGATGCCGACGAACCCGCCGGTCTGGTGCTGCCACAACCTGGCATACAAACCACCATGAGCCAGCAGTTCGGCATGGCTGCCTGTCTCGGCAATCTGGCCTTTCTCCAACACCACCAGGCGGTCCATGCGCGCAATGGTCGACAAGCGGTGCGCAATCGCAATCACGGTCTTGCCCTGCATCAGGGTTTCCAGGCTTTCCTGGATCGCCGCTTCCACTTCCGAATCCAGCGCCGACGTCGCTTCGTCCATGATCAGGACAGGCGCGTCCTTGAGCAGCACCCGCGCAATGGCAATGCGCTGGCGTTGGCCACCCGAGAGTTTCACCCCGCGCTCGCCCACATGCGCATCCAGCCCGGTGCGGCCTTCGGCATCCGACAGCAGCGGGATGAACTCATCCGCGCGGGCTTTGTGGATGGCGGCGTTAAGCTCCTCATCGGTGGCATCCGGCTTGCCGTACAGCAAGTTGTCACGGATCGAGCGGTGCAGCAGCGAGGTGTCCTGGGTGATCATGCCGATCTGTGCCCGCAAGGACTCCTGGGCCACTTCGGCGATGTTCTGGCCGTCGATCAGGATGCGCCCGCCTTGCAGGTCATACAGGCGCAGCAGCAGGTTGACCAGGGTTGATTTGCCCGCGCCGGACGGGCCGATCAGGCCGATTTTCTCACCGGCCTTGATCTGAAGGTTCAAGCCGCCAATGATCCCGCTCTTTTTGCCATAGTGGAAATCCACCTGCTCGAAACGGACTTCGCCGTGGGGCACTTGCAGGCGCGGCGCGTTTTCGCGGTCGGTCACCGCCAGCGGCGCAGCGATGGTTTTCAGACCGTCCTGCACCATGCCGATGTTTTCGAAAATACCGTTGACCACCCACATGATCCAACCGGACATGTTGACGATACGGATCACCAGGCCGGTAGCCAGGGCGATGGCACCCACGGAAATCAGTGACTGCGTCCACAGCCACAAGGCCAGGCCGGTGGTGGTGACGATCAGCACGCCGTTCAAGGTGCAGATCACCACGTCCATGCTGGTGAGCACGCGCGCGGCCAACTGGGTTTTTTCGGTTTGCTCGATGATCGCTTCCTTGGCGTATTCCTGCTCATTTTGCGTATGGGCGAACAGCTTCAAGGTGGTGATGTTGGTGTAGCCGTCGACAATGCGGCCCATCAATTTGGAGCGCGCCTCGGAGGAAATCACCGAGCGTTCTTTTACACGGGGCACGAAGTAACGCAACGCCAGGCTGTAAAGAACGATCCAGGTGATCAGCGGGATCATCAGGCGCCAGTCCGCTTCGGCAAACAGCACCAGGGCGCTGATGGCGTAGATCGACACGTGCCAGATGGCTTCCGCCGTCGCCACCGCCGAGTCGCGCAAGGAGTTGCCGGTTTGCATGATGCGCTGGGCGATGCGCCCGGCAAAATCGTTCTGGAAAAAATTCAGGCTCTGCTTGAGCACGTAGCTGTGGTTCTGCCAGCGGATCAAGCTGGTCATGCCGGGGTTGATGGTCTGGTGCACCAGCAAGTCATGCAGGCCATTGAATATCGGGCGCAGCAGCAGGGCCACCACGGCCATCCAGATCAGCTCGGCGCTGTGAATCTGGAAAAAGTTGGCGGGCGGCGTGCCTTGGGCCAAATCGATAATGCGGCTCAGGTAGCTGAACAACGCCACTTCGATCAACGCGCCAATCAGGCCGACCACCAGCAAGGCGGCAAAGCTTGGCCACACCTGGCGCAGGTAGTAGAGGTAGAAGGGCAGGACTTTATCAGGAGGGGCGGCGCTGGGAGCGTCGCGGAAGATGTCGATCAGTTGTTCAAAGCGACGATAGAGCATTCAGTCTGACGCCCGCGCTGCGGGCTCTCCTTTCAAATGCGCACGCGGCGTTGTGGGCCGCGTGCGGAGCTTGCTGCGGACCTCAGTCGATGCGCTTGGCCGACTTGATCACAACAGGGTCGATTGGCACGTTTTGCATGCCTTGCTTGGTAGTGGTTTGCGAGTTGACGATGACGTCGACGACGTCCATGCCCTTGACCACTTTGGCGAACACGGCATAACCCGCATCGCGGCCCGGGTCGAGGAAGGCATTGTCAGCCACGTTGATGAAGAATTGGCTGGTGGCCGAATTTGGATCGTTGGTGCGTGCCATCGACAAGGTGCCGCGCACGTTATGCAGGCCGTTGCTGGCTTCGTTCTTGATCGGTGCTTCGGTCGGCTTCTGCGACATCTGCGCGTTGAAACCGCCGCCCTGGACCATGAAGCCCGGGATCACACGGTGGAAAATCGTGTTGGTGTAGAAGCCTTTGTCGACATAGGCCAGGAAGTTCTTGGTACTGATCGGCGCCTTTACCGGGTCCAGTTCGATTTCGATCTCGCCATTGGTGGTGGTGATCAGGACGTGGGGCGCGCTGGACTTGGCCGGTGCCGCAGGTTTGGCCGGTGCAGTAGCCGTGGCGGCCATCAGGTTGGCGGCGAACAGAAAGGAGCCGGCAAAGAAGGCGATTTTTTTCAGCATGGGTCAGTGATCCTGGGTAGTGGTTTCGACTGTCTTTAGAAAATCGAGCAAGGTAGCGTTAAAGACTTCGGGTTGATCCAAGGGCGTGGCATGGCGGGAATCCTTGATCACCACCAGCCGCGCATCGGGCAGCAGTTTTACATAGTTTTCTTTCTGCGCCACGGGGGTGTAGTCGTGGTCGGCGCTGATGACCAGCGTAGGACAGGTGATTCTGGAAAGTTGTTCCTGCACGCCCCAGCCGACAATCGCATCGAAGCTGGCGAGATAAGCACGTTTGTCGTTTTTTGCCCAGCGTTCGGCCATTTTGCGCCGCAGGTCGGCTTGCTCCGGTTTGGGGAACAGCCGATCGCCCAGCGCCTTGCCGATGGTGGCCAGGCTGAGCACGCGCGCCAGGCTCCAACGCTTGGCCCATTGCCAGTAATCATCGGCGCTGCGCACCTTGACCTCGGGCGCGCTGTTGACGATGCACAGGCTCTTGACCTGCGCGGGTTCGTCCACCGCCAGTTGGAACGCGATCATGCCGCCCATGGACAAACCCACCACATGGGCGGGCGGCAGGTTCAGGTGTTCGATCAACGCCAGCAGATCGAAGGTAAAGCCCTGGATGCTGTAGCGCTCGCGGGGTTTGTCGGAGCGACCGTGACCGCGCACATCCACCACGATCAGGCGGTAATGCCGGGCCAGCACCGGAATCTGCAGTTCCCAATCCTGGCTGCTGGAGCCCAGGCCATGGATCAGGATCAGCGGGGCGCCGTGACCGTATTCCTCATAATGCAGGCTGCAGCCTTCGTGGTCGAACCAGGCCATGGGTGAACTCCGTTTCAGGCTTGCTGGGGGGCGGCGAAAGGGGCATCCAGGGGAGCGGTGTCAAAGGTGCGCAACAAGTCGATAAGAATCTGCGTGGCCGGCCCCAGGGGTTTGTCTTTGTTCGAGTACAGGTAGAACGTCGGGTTGCGGCTGCCACCCTTTTCCAGTGGCAACTGCTTGAGCAGGCCATCCTTGAGTTCACGTTCGATCAGGTGCCGGGGCAGCCAGGCAAAGCCCAGGCCGCTGCTGACGAAGGTAGCTGCGGTGGGCAAGCTGCCGACGGTCCAGCGTTGTTCGGCGCCGAGCCAGCCGACGTCGCGCGGCTGCTGGCGGCCGGAGTCACGGATCACCACTTGCATCTGGCTTTCCAGGTCCTGGAAACTCAGCTCGCGGTTGAGGCGATGCAGTGAGTGGTCGGGGTGGGCCACGGCGATAAATTCCACGTCGCTCATTTCCGTGCCCAAGTAGCCCGGAATGATGAAACTGCTGATGGCCAGGTCAGCCATGCCATCTATCAACAGCTCTTCAACCCCCGACAGCACTTCTTCACGCAGGCGCACGCGGCAGCCACGGCTTTGCGGCATAAAGGCGGTGAGCGCGCGCACCAGCCGCGCATTCGGGTAGGCGGCGTCCACCACCAGGCGTACTTCGGCTTCCCAGCCCTGTTCCATATGGTGGGCGAGGTCTTCCAGCTGGCTGGCGTTTTTGACCAGTTGCCGCGAGCGGCGCAACAGCACTTCACCGGCCTCTGTGAGCACTGCCTTGCGCCCGTCGATGCGCAGCAATGGCACGCCGAGCTGGTCTTGCATGCGGGCCACGGTGTAGCTCACCGAGGACTGCGAACGGTGCAGCGCTTCAGCCGCCTGGGCGAAGCCACCATGGTCGACCACGGCCTGCAGCGTGCGCCATTGATCAAGGGTAACGCGGGGCGCTTTCAAGATGAGCTCCTCTTGTCCTAAGCTGGCGGTCCTTATTGGAGACTGCCGAATGAGAAAATTCTGTTGTGTGTTGCTGGCGCTGCTGCCGCTGAGCGCGTTTGCCTATTCCACCGACGTCACTAAAAAGATCGAGGGCGTGAGCATTGACTACACGGCGTCCGACATCGACAACGACATCAGTTCGATACAGCTCAATAACTACGGCACCAATGACGCGGTGTGCTCGGTAACCTTCACCAACGGCCCGGAATCGCCACGTCGCCGAACGGTGACGGTGCCGGCAGGTAAAAGCACCAACACCACGGTCAAATTCACCCGCTCGATTATCAAGATGCGTATCGCTCTGGCGTGCGCCCCAAAATAAACCGGCAGCGGAGCATGCCCACAGCAATACTCCGCTTATAAACAAATTTATAGATGGGTTATAGCAGTTTTTTACGCTTTTTTATCGAATTGGCTCTGTTTAATCTCCACTCCATCGCCTTACAGCATTTACAGATGGAGCCTACCTAGCCATGTCCAATGTTCTGATCATCGAAAGCAGCGCCCGCCAGCAGGATTCGATTTCCCGCCAGCTGACTCAACAGTTCATCAGCCAATGGCAAGCGGCCCACCCGGCGGATCAGATCACCCTGCGTGACGTGGCCCTCAACCCGGTCCCGCACCTGGACGCCAACCTGCTCGGCGGCTGGATGAAACCCGCCGACCAGCGCAGCGGCGTCGAACAGGCGTCCCTGGATCGCTCCAACGAACTGACCGACGAACTGCTCGCCGCCGATGTGCTGGTGATGGCCGCGCCGATGTACAACTTCGCCATTCCCAGCACCCTTAAAGCCTGGCTGGACCACGTGCTGCGCGCCGGTGTGACCTTCAAGTACACCGCCACCGGCCCGCAGGGTTTGCTCACCGGCAAGCGCGCCATTGTGCTGACCGCTCGCGGTGGCATCCACACCGGCGCCAGCTCCGATCACCAGGAACCGTACCTGCGCCAGGTCATGGCCTTTATCGGGATTCACGACGTTACGTTCATTCATGCCGAAGGCGTGAACCTGAGCGGTGACTTTCAGGAGAAGGGCATCAACCACGCCAAAGCGCTGCTGGCACAGGTCGCGTAACGTTTTAATCGTCACATAATCGCGTGGTGTTTATATCGCTCCACGCAAACCCTTCAAGTACGCGTATCGAACCTCCCTTTGCACTTGTTGCTCCTGAGTGCTCCTACCCGACTGCCGCTATAGCGAGGTCGGGTTTTTTTTGCCTTGAGTTTCAGTAAACGCCGAAAACCTTTAATGTCCCGCCCATTCAAAACGAGGCGCGCATGGGCTATTTACTGGTTGTTACCCTGATTCAGGCATTTTCCTTCAGCTTGATCGGCGAATACCTCGCCGGTCACGTCGACAGCTACTTCGCCGTGCTGGTGCGTGTGGTATTGGCCGGGTTGATCTTCATCCCGCTGACCCGTTGGCGTTCAGTGGCGCCACCCTTCATGCGCGGCATGTTGCTGATCGGTGCGCTGCAGTTCGGCGTGACGTATGTGTGCCTGTATTTGAGCTTTCGTGTGCTCACGGTGCCGGAAGTGCTGCTGTTCACCATTCTCACACCGTTGCACGTGACCCTGATTGAAGACGCGCTTAACCGCCGCTTCAACCCGTGGGCATTGGTCGCCGCCTTGGTGGCCGTGGGCGGCGCGGCGGTGATTCGCTTCGACCAGATCACGCCGAACTTCCTGATGGGTTTCTTGCTGCTGCAACTGGCCAACTTCACCTACGCTGCCGGACAGGTGATGTACAAGCACTTGGTGGCGCGTTATCCCAGCGACCTGCCGCACTACCGGCGCTTCGGCTACTTCTACCTGGGTGCCTTGATCGTGGTGCTGCCGGCATTCCTGCTGTTCGGTAAAACCAACTTTTTGCCCGAAGCGCCGCTGCAGTGGGGCGTGCTGGTATTCCTTGGGCTGGTCAGCACGGCGCTGGGTATGTACTGGTGGAACAAAGGCGCCTGCCTGGTCAACGGCGGTACTTTGGCGGTGATGAACAACCTGCATGTGCCGGTGGGGTTGTTGCTGAACTTGCTGATCTGGAATCAGCACGAGCCGTTGGGGCGCTTGGCGTTGGGAGGTGTGGTGATTTTGGGGGCGGTGTGGGTCAGTCGCTTGGGTGTGCGCAAGGACGCGATCCACCGCTGAGGCTTGTGTGGGAGCGGGCAAGCCCGCTCCCACAGGGAATTGATGGCATCAGGCAGATTCGTTTTCCAACGCTGGCAAATGACTGGCCCCCAACACCGCCGGCAACACTCCGGCGCGTAAGTCATTACCACTGGGCTGCTGATACAGGCTCAAGCCGAACTCCGGCAGCACCGCCAGCAAATAATCGAAGATATCGCCCTGGATCCGCTCGTAATCGGCCCACGCCGTAGTGCGGGTGAAGCAGTAGATTTCCAGCGGCACGCCTTGGGCGGTGGTTTGCATCTGGCGCACCATGCAGGTCATGTTTGGCTGAATATCCGGGTGGCTTTTCAGGTACGCCAAGGCATAGGCGCGAAAGGTGCCGAGGTTGGTCATGCGGCGCCGGTTGGCCGACAGTTGCGCGCTGTGGCCCTGGGCTTCGTTCCAGGCCTTGAGTTCGGCCTGCTTGCGGCTGATGTAGTCGGTGAGCAGGTGTACTTGGGTCATGCGCACTTCTTCGTCGTCGCGCAAAAAGCGCACGCCGCTGGCGTCGATGTACAGGCTGCGCTTGATACGGCGCCCGCCGGAGGCCTGCATGCCGCGCCAGTTCTTGAACGACTCGGACATCAGGCGCCAGGTCGGGATCGAGACGATGGTTTTGTCGAAGTTCTGCACCTTGACCGTGTGCAGGGTGATATCCACCACGTCACCATCGGCGCCGACCTGGGGCATCTCTATCCAGTCGCCGACCCGCAGCATGTCGTTACTGGTCAGCTGCACGCTGGCCACAAACGACAGCAGCGTGTCCTTGTACACCAACAAAATCACTGCCGACATGGCACCCAGGCCGGAGAGCAGCAACAGCGGCGAACGGTCGATCAAGGTGGCGACGATGATGATCGCGGCAAACACGAACAACACCATTTTGGCCAACTGCACATAGCCCTTGATCGAGCGCGTGCGGGCATGTTCGGTGCGTGCGTAGATATCCAGCAAGGCGTTGAGCAGGGCGCTTACGGCCAGCGTCATGAACAGGATGGTGAACGCCAGCGCCACATTGCCGATAAACAGGGTGGCGGTCTTGCTCAGGTCGGGCACCAGGTACAGGCCGAACTGGATCACCAGGGAGGGCGTCATCTGCGCCAGGCGATGAAAGACTTTGTTATGCCGCAGGTCATTGAGCCAGTGCAGCGCCGGTTGCCGGCCGAGCAGTTTGACGGCGTGGAGGATGAGGTAGCGCGCTACCCGTCCGACCAATAGGGCGACGACCAGCAATATCAGTAAACCCAGGCTGGAATGCAGCAGTGGGTGTTCATCGAGGGCGCCCCAAAGGTCTTGGACGTTGAGCCAGAGCTGTTTGATATCCATGGGTAAAACCGATTCTTCTGTAAGACAACACGGGCCGATTAGAGCATTTATGTGCAACAAAGTTGATTTTGCGGACAAATCTGCTGACAAAAAAGCAGCTGATTAGCGTCGTTCGCGTAAAGAAACTCGGTTTGAGCGCCCGAAACCGTTACCCTATGCAGCTGATATTTTGTATTTCTTCGAGGTAGCACCCGTGTTTTCCCAATTCGCCCTGCACGAACGCCTGCTCAAAGCCGTGGCCGAGCTTAAATTTGTCGAGCCTACGCCTGTGCAAGCAGCGGCCATCCCGCTCGCGCTCCAAGGGCGTGACCTGCGGGTGACGGCGCAAACCGGCAGCGGTAAAACCGCCGCTTTCGTCT
Source organism: Pseudomonas sp. KBS0710 (assembly GCF_005938045.2). Taxonomy (GTDB): domain Bacteria; phylum Pseudomonadota; class Gammaproteobacteria; order Pseudomonadales; family Pseudomonadaceae; genus Aquipseudomonas. The sequence continues at coordinate 1,130,275 of NZ_VCCF02000001.1, forward strand.
TGCCGGTGCTGAACCGCCTGATTGGCCCGGCCAAAGTCCGCGTGAGCATCAAGACCCTGATCCTGTTGCCGACTCGTGAGTTGGCCCAGCAGACCTTGAAGGAAGTGGAGCGCTTTTCGCAGTTCACCTTCATCAAGTCCGGCATTATCACCGGCGGCGAAGACTTCAAGGTCCAGGCTGCCATGCTGCGCAAGGTGCCTGACATCCTGATCGGCACCCCAGGCCGGATGATCGAGCAACTCAACGCCGGCAACCTCGACCTCAAGGAAGTCGAAGTGCTGGTGCTCGACGAAGCCGACCGCATGCTCGACATGGGCTTTGCCGACGATGTGCAGCGTCTTGTGGCCGAGTGCGTCAACCGCCAGCAGACCATGCTGTTCTCCGCCACCACCGGCGGTTCGACCTTGCGCGACATGGTTGCCAAGGTGCTCAACAACCCCGAGCACCTGCAGGTCAACAATGTCAGCGACCTGAACGCCACCACGCGTCAGCAGATCGTGATGGCCGACCACAACGTACACAAAGAACAGATCCTGAACTGGTTGTTGGCCAACGAGACCTATCAGAAGGCCATCGTCTTCACCAACACCCGTGCCGCGGCGGACCGCATCTACGGTCGTCTGGTGGCGCAGGAATACAAGGCGTTCGTGCTGCACGGCGAGAAAGACCAGAAGGACCGCAAGCTGGCCATCGACCGCCTCAAGGCTGGCGGCGTGAAGATCCTGGTGGCTACCGACGTTGCCGCGCGCGGCCTGGACGTGGATGGCCTGGACATGGTCATCAACTTCGACATGCCGCGCAGCGGCGACGAATACGTACACCGTATTGGCCGTACCGGGCGTGCCGGCAACGATGGCCTGGCCATCTCGCTGATCTGCCACGGCGACTGGAACCTGATGTCGAGCATCGAACGCTACCTCAAGCAGTCGTTCGAGCGCCGCACTATCAAGGAAGTCAAAGGCACCTACACCGGGCCGAAGAAGGTCAAGGCGTCGGGCAAGGCCGTTGGCGTGAAGAAGAAAAAAACCGACGCCAAGGGCGACAAGAAGAAAACCGGCGCCAAGTCGCCGACCAAGCGCAAGATCGCCAACCGGCCGAAGACCGACAACCTGTCGCTCGTCAGCAAGGACGGCATGGCGCCACTTAAGCGCCGCAAGCCAGAAGCACCAGCTGCCGAATAAGGCCGCTGATACAAAAAAAACCGGACGCTGTCCGGTTTTTTTATGCCCTTAGTTTTTAGCTTTATCGGCCGCCTCTTCCAGCTCCTTGAGGCGCTGGTCGATCAGTTGGCACTTGTCCGGCAGATCCGCGCTGGCGGTCTCCAGGTTCATGTGTTGCAACTCATCGTTGATTTCCTTGGCCTTGGCCGGGTTTTGCTGGGTCAACTTGGTCACTTCCTTGGCCAGTTGTTCGCGTTTGGCCGTGGCCTCTTCCGGCGTGCAGGCCCAGGCGGGCAGGGCGCTCAGCAGGGTGGCGGCGATGGCCAGGTTCATCAGGGTTTTCATGGTCGGACCTCCTTGGCAGTGATGTTCAGTTGAGGGGGCGAATGTCTGGAAAGTTCAGAGAAATGACGCTCGTCTATTCGGGTGAACGGCCAGAGCACGGTCGTGTCATTACCTCTAACGGGCCACTTTTTAATCTGCCCGCAGGAGGAATCAGGATGACGACTTACAACTGGGATCTGATCGAACGTCTGCTGCATGAAGTGCAGAATGGCGAAGGCAGCTTTGCGCCGCGCAAGTATGCCGAGCAGGAAGCGGCCGAGAAGGCCACGGCGGGCGAATCCACCGGTAACCTGGACGCGTTGAAAAAGACCGCTGCCGATTACGAAGCGCTATTGTTCAAACGCGGTTTCATTGAATCGCGCCCGGAAGAAGAGGGCGGCAATGGTGAGAATTTCATCCTCACGGCGCTGGGCGCGCAGCTGCTGGCCCTGATCGACAGCTCAATCCCGGGCAACGATCACCCGCGCCAGGTGCTGGACGAGCAGGCAGACGCGTTGGACCCGGCGACATTTGCTGAGGTGGCTTCCAAGGCGCAGATTGCGTAATAAGGCACACCCCAGACCAAAATGTGGGAGCGGGCTTGCTCGCGAATGCGGTGTATCAGTCGATGAATCTATTAACTGACACACTGCATTCGCGAGCAAGCCCGCTCCCACATTTTAAGTTGAGGCGGCCTTGAGGCATTTGAGGGCCTTGAAGTCGCTGCGTACGCCGTTGATCTTCTGAGTCAGCTTCAGCCGCTGCTGTTGGGTGCTTTCGGCCATCAAGTCAACGATTAGGCTACGCGCAGCGGCTTCGGTCTGTGCATAAGCGGTGCGGTATTGCGGGGTCCACAAGCTTTCCCGATCCACCAGCAATTGCTGGATTTTCTGTGGGAAGTCAGCGCTGTGACGCTGCTGCAAGGCGTCGATAAATTGCGCCTGCCAATGCGCGCGATTACCGATCCATTCCTGATTCTGTTCGCCCAGCGCGATTGACCACGCCGTCACCCGGTTCCGCTGGCTGGGACTTAACGGCCCCATCCAAGCATCCAGACGTTTGCTCATGCGCTCGGCGCGCTCCTTGATCTGCTGGGCCAGTGGCGGTTTGAGGTATTCGTCCTGGCGCTTGCGCAGGTCTTTGGCCAGCGCATCCTCCATGTCTCTGACTTGTTGATCATCCAGGCCCTGCAGCAGTTGGATGGCTGACGGCGTGATCTCGCGGGCCACTTCAGCGATCGCCTGCTTGGCTTCGACGGTGCGCGCTTGCAGTGCGGCGTCGGTGATCTGGTTGCTGTCGACCATCTGTTGCAGGCGATCAAGCCAGTCCAGGTAACCTGGTAATTGGGTGGTGCAGTGCCAGGCCAGATGCTCCTTGAGGGTGTCGTTGAACCAGCTCTTCTGCCCGGCGTTCATGTCCAGGTAGTCGTTGAGGGTCCAGGGGATGATCACATCAAGGTTACGGTAAGCCAGGCCCACGCGATTGCAGCCGGCGAGCACCAGGCTCAAGGTCAGTACTACCACTAGTAATTTGAGCCGACGCAGCATGGGCGTGTCCTTGCGCAGAGAGGGTTCATATATGTGAACCTGCGCGGGTCGCGACAGTTCAGCCCATTAATAAAACGACCGGGCGGCCTTCAAGGTCAACAGGCCGTCGCATTGCGAATTGTGTCCGGAGTAGGCCGAGCAGTCGCCACCACTGAGGCTGGAGCCGCTGTAGATCAGGTCCAGGTCCACGCCTTTCCACGCTCGCGAGAACTGCACCGACCAGTCGCTGAAGCTGCTGATGGTGCCGCCTTCCACCGCTGCTGGCGTGCCAAGTTGGTGAGTGGTGTACTTCATGCTGACGCCGATGCCGAAAGGCTGTGTACCGCCGAGGTCGGCAAACAGCGTGCTGTCCTGGCGGTCGGGGTCGTTGCTGAAAGACACGCCGAAGCGATTGCCCAGCAGGTTCAGGCCGCCGTAGAACTCCTGGCTGTCGAGAGGGCTCAGCTTGGGGTAGCTGTAGTGGATCATGCCCACTTCGTAGCCCAGGGTCTGGTCGAAGGGGCGCTTGAAGCCCATGTAGGAGTCGACTTCGAGGTTGTTGGCCGAGGACAGGCCCATATTGGGCGAAAACTGGCCGAAATACAGGCCGCTGTCGTGGCTCAGGTCCAGGCCGCCGTGGAAGGAATCGCTGCCCGGCGAGGTCGGCTTGACCAGACCCTGGGCCATGCTGCGGCTGGGCGTGGTGCCTAACTTGAGGTCGAAGTCACCCAGCTCACGCTGAAAAATCTGCGCGTGTGCAAGAGGGCTTGCCGTAAGGGCAGCGATGAGAAACAAGCAGGGCTTGAGCATGCTTCACTCCATGAAAAGCGAGGAGCAGTAACGAAAAAATCGGACAGATGCCCGTGCTAGACGGGTGCAAGCATACCGGCGAATGCTACGCGGTGAGCCCCGTTCGTCGATTAGCGCATCAGGAGATGTAGCGGGAGGGTGTTTCAGACTCTAGTCCCGGCGCCTTGGAAGGCAAGACGCTTAGGAGCTAGATGCGATGCGCGGGGGTTACTTTTTGCCCAGGCTGATCTGCTTGGACGGGCCGAAAGTCTGGCCGCTCACGCCCTTGGCAATTTGCTGGATTTCGCCGCCGGACTTGAGGAAAGCAGCAATTTGGCTGTTGATCGATTCGCTGGTTTCAACGGCGGGAGCTGGCTTTGCTTTGCTATTGGATGCTTTTACGCGCATGGCGGCCACTAACCTGTAGAAAATTAACTTGGCCAGGCATCGTACAGGAAATACTTGACAATTGCTTGGCAAATATCCTCTGGGAATAACCCAAGCCGCTCTCATCGGCCAAAGTTTGACCTTGAAATAAACCGCTAACTTACTGTTTTAACTCGAAACCACAAGGTTTATGCGGCTGCTGGCCACCGGCAAAACTCGATCGATTGATCAGACGAGCGGGGCGGTGCCATTACGCGGCCATGCCAGGCCGCGATTTTTCAGGCGCACGCGCGTGGCGGGCGCAACTCGGGTAGAATGCCGCCCACGTAACGAAGGTATCTGGAAATGGCTTTAGTCGGGCGCTACAACAGCTTGCAAGTGGTTAAACACACTAACTTTGGTTTGTACCTGGATGGTGCGCAAGATGGTGAAATCCTCTTGCCTAATCGGTATATCCCCAAAGATATTCCCAGTGAAGATGAAGACTGGCTTAACGTTTTCATTTATCTGGACAGCGATGACAAACTTATCGCGACGACTGAAAAGCCGAAAGTTCAAGTCGGCGAATTCGCCAGTTTGAAAGTCGTCGAAGTCAACAGCATCGGTGTATTCCTCGACTGGGGTTTGCCCAAAGACCTGTTGCTGCCGTATTCGGAAGAAAAACGCCAGCTGACCGCGGGTGAATACTGCGTGGTGCACGTCTACCTCGACAAGCACACCAGGCGCATCACCGCCACCGCGCGACTTGACCGCTACCTGGATAAGACGCCTGCCAACTACCAGGTGGGCCAGGAAGTCGACCTGCTGGTGGCCGAAGCCACCGACATGGGTTTCAAGGCGATCATTAACAACAAGCACTGGGGCCTGATCCACAAGAACGAAGTGTTCAAGTTCCTGCGCCCGGGCAAGGAAGAGAAAGGCTTTATCAAAGAAATCCGCGCCGATGGCAACATCAGCCTGAGCCTGCAACCGGTCGGCCAGGAAGCGGCCTCCAGCCTGAACTCGAAGATCCTCGCCAAGCTGCGTGAAAACAACGGCAGCTTGCCGGTCAGTGACAAAAGCGACCCGGCGGTGATCAGCAATTTGTTCGGTGTCAGCAAAGGCAACTTCAAGAAGGCCATTGGTGCGCTCTACAAGCAGGGCCAGATTGTAATTCACGCCGATCGCATTGAACTAAGCTGATCGCGTTTTGCTCTTCTGTAGGTGCCGCTCGGCGCCTACAGAGGCTGCAACCATGACCCGCAAAATACTCTTCGCCTACCTCGGCACCTTGCTCGCGTTTCTGGTGCTCGACGGCCTCTGGCTCGGCGTCTTCATGGGCCCGACCTACAAATCCCTGCTCGGCTCGCTGATGCTCGATCAGCCACGCCTGCTGCCCGCCGTGCTGTTTTATCTGCTGTATGTGGTGGGTTGCGTGATGTTCGTGGTCCTGCCCAGCGGCAGTTGGCAACGTGCGGCACGCCTTGGTGCTTTGCTCGGCCTGGTGGCTTACGGCACCTATGACCTGAGCAACTGGGCCACGCTGAACGGCTGGTCAGCCGGGCTGGCGCTGATGGACATGGCCTGGGGCACCTTCCTGACGGCCGCCTGTTGCAGTGTCGGCTATCTGTGTGCACATCGGGTGCAGCATTGATTGTGTACAGGATTGACGTGCACCGTTGCTGAGCATGCCCCCCGCCAATAAGCCCTCATAAACTCCTTTGGAACACCGTTTCAGAGGGATTGTGTGCCATTGGCACACATTCTGCTGAACACCTCGTATACAAACCAGACCGCCTCCCGTATGCACACCGTTACGGCAGCGCAGGCCGGTATTTCGAGGAGCCAAGCGATGACCGAACAATTGCCCAAAGGCTACAGCCCGCGCCTGTACAACCAGGACCTCGGGCCGCTGCCGCAGAAATGGACCTGGTACAACATTTTCGCCTTCTGGATGAGCGACGTGCATAGCGTCGGCGGCTACGTGTTCGCCGCCAGCCTGTTTGCCCTTGGGCTGGCCAGTTGGCAGGTGTTGATCGCCTTGCTCGCCGGCATTTGCATCGTGCAGTTGATCGCCAACCTGGTGGCCAAGCCGAGCCAGCAAGCGGCGGTGCCATACCCGGTCATCTGCCGGCTGGCATTTGGCGTGTTTGGGGCGAATATTCCGGCGGTGATTCGCGGTTTGATCGCCGTGGCCTGGTACGGCATCCAGACGTACTTGGCGTCGAGTGCCTTGATTATCGTAGTGCTGCGCTTTTTCCCACAGATGGCGGTGTATGCAGAGCCGCACTTTGCGGGCCTGTCCTACCTGGGCTGGTTTGGCTTCCTGAGCTTATGGACATTGCAGGCAGCCGTATTCTGGGCGGGCATGGAGTCCATCCGCCGCTTTATCGACTGGGCGGGGCCAGTGGTCTATGCGGTGATGTTTGCCCTGGCCGGCTGGATCGTATGGAAGGCAGGTTGGGCGAACATCAGTTTCACCCTGGCAGAAAAATCCCTGTCAGGCTGGCAGGCGTTTGGCCAAGTGATTGTGGCCACGGCGCTGGTGGTGTCGTACTTCTCCGGGCCTACGCTCAATTTCGGCGATTTCAGCCGCTACTGCCGCAGCATGCAGGACGTGCGACGTGGCAATTTCTGGGGGTTGCCGGTTAACTTCCTGGCGTTCTCGTTGGTCACTGTCGTTATCGTGTCGGGCACTTTGCCGGTGTTTGGCGAAATGTTGCATGACCCGATCGCTACGGTTTCGCGCATCGACAACAGCATGGCCGTGCTGCTCGGCGCCTTTGCCTTCGTGACCGCTACAATCGGCATCAACATTGTCGCCAACTTCGTGTCACCGGCGTTTGATTTCGCCAACGTCGCGCCGAGCAAGATCAGTTGGCGCGCGGGTGGCATGATCGCGGCCGTGGCCTCGATCTTTATCACGCCGTGGAACCTGTTCAACAACCCGCTGATGATCCACTACACCCTGGATATCCTTGCCGCGTTTATCGGCCCGCTGTTCGGGATTTTGATTGTGGATTTCTACTTGATCAAAAAGCAGAAAATCGACGTGGATGCCTTGTTCGACGACAGCCCGAACGGCCGCTACTACTTCGACGGCGGCGTGAACTGGACCGCCGTCAAAGCCTTGGTACCCGCGACGTTGGTGGGTGTCGCTATCACCTTTACGCCTGCATTGCAGGGTATGGCCAACTTTGCCTGGTTTACCGGGTGCTTCCTGGGAGGGCTGTTTTTCCTGGTGCTGGCGCGGCGTGAGCGGGTTCGTGCGCCAACGTCGTTGGTTGCCGGTTAACCAGCACCGCACCTGCCACCACCAAGCCGCACCCGGCAATGACCAAGGCCGGTTGCAGGCCGCCGCTCAAGTGGCTGCTCACCGACGCCAGCAATGGGCCGCACAATTGGCCGATAGCAAAGCTGGCGGTGAGCAGCCCGGTGCTGCGCTGGTAGCCGTGGGGCGCCACCTCCCGCAAACGTGCCATCACCAGTTGCATGCACGCCAGGAACGGCGCACCACACAGCAACACCCCCAGCGCCAGGCCCCAACCATTGCCCAGCAGGCAGGCGAATACCCCGGCCGCTTGCAGCCATAACGTCGTCATCAACCAGCGGCGGGTGGTGTCCGGGTCCTTGCGACGCAGGCTCGCCACCACCACACCCAGCGCCGCCGCCAGGCCAAAGCACGGCCAGAACAGGTCGGCTTGCCACGCGCCTTTGAACTGCGCGCTGGCCATCTGCGACAAGAAGGTTGCAGGGATGATGTAGCCCAGGCCATACAAGAAGTAGATCCAGCACAGGTGCGCAATACTGCCGTTGCTGCCCGCGCGGGTGGCATGGGCCACCGTCACGGTCGGTTTCGGTAAAAAGGGCAGGATGGCCAGCAACATCACCAATGCCACCACGCCATAGACCAGCCACAAGGTCGCAGAGTCTTCGCCCAACAGATTGGAACCCAGTGCCAGCAAGCCGGTCAGCAGAATCCCCAAGCCCGGCCCGGCAAATACCAATGCCCCTAAACGTGGGCGCCCGGCGGCTATTGCCAGCGGCTGGCTCAAACTGGTGATCATCACCAGCGCCCAGGCGCTCGCCACGCCGGTGCCAAAGCGCAGCAGCAAATGCGGCCAGAACCCATGCGCCCAGTACGACCCCAGGGTCAACAGCACGCACAGCCACAGCCCTCCATATAAACGCGCTTTTATGTGGTGATGGCTGCGGGCAAAGATCGAATCCACCGCGCCGACGAAATAGCCCAGGTAGTTGGCGGCGGCAATCAGGCCGGCGCCGGTCAGGTCAATCTGCCCCTCGCTAAGCAAATGCGGCATCTGCGGGGTGAGGGCGAAGCGGCCAATGCCCATGGCCATCATCAGGGCGATAAAGCTGGCGGTTAAGCGAATCAGCGGTGACATGTTCAGGTTTCCTACAGAGAAGCGAATGACCTCTAGGCTAAAGCGCATTGACTTTCTGTAAAAATGAATAATAGTGAGTAACTTGTTCAGTTTTGGAGAAAGGTATGGAGTTCAGTCAATTGCGGATTTTCCAGGCCGTGGCGGAAGAAGGCTCCATCACCCGCGCGGCTGAGCGCCTGCATCGAGTGCCCTCGAACCTGTCGACACGGCTCAAGCAGATGGAGGAGCAACTTGGCGTCGAGCTGTTCGTACGCGAGCGCCAGCGTTTACAGCTTTCTCCTGCGGGCAAAGTGCTGCTGGACTACAGCACCCGTCTGCTGGCGCTGCATGATGAAGCTCACGGTGCGGTGCAGGGTGGGCAACCGGCGGGCGATTTTGTGCTGGGCAGCATGTACAGCACGGCCGCCGTGCATTTGCCCAAACTGTTGGCGCGCTATCACAAGGCCTATCCGATGGTGAACCTCCAGGTGCAATCGGCGCCCAGCGGCGAATTGTTAGAGGGTTTGATTACTGGCCGTCTGGATGCAGCCTTGGTGGATGGCCCTATCACCATTGCGTCGCTGGACGGTGTGCCTCTGTGCGAAGAGCGCCTGGTGATTATTTGCGAGGCCGATCACCCGCCCGTGCGTGGCCCCCAGGATGTCGCCGGCCGCTCGGTATTCACCTTCCGACGCAGCTGTGCCTACCGCGCGCGCCTGGAAACCTGGTTTTCCCACGAGCGCGTGGCCATGGGGCGCGCCATCGAGATTGAGTCTTACCAAGGCATGCTCGCCTGCGTGATCGCCGGTTCCGGTGTGGCGTTGATGTCCGAATCGATGCTCGACAGCCTGCCTGGCAAGGACAGCGTGTCCGTTCATCCGTTGACCGGGCCTTTTGCCACTGCCACCACCTGGTTGATGTGGCGCAAGGGCATGCTCGGCGCTAACCTCAATGCATGGATCGATCTGCAACAAGAGGGCAAGGCCGATTTCCTGCAAGACACGCGCGCGATTGCTTGAACGATCCGGCAGGATTCGGATCAATCCTGTAATAGTTCGTTGTGGTTTCGTTCAAGCATTACCTAGGACTTAGAGCTACTATCACTGTAGGAAAAGGCGACAGAACTCCCGCCTAGCCGCATTACCCTCAAAGGGGGCAACCATGAAAGAGAAAATTCAAAACTGGCTCCACGACCTCGGCGTTGCGCTGGGCCTGATCGAACCACCGCTGCAGCCGATTCCGATTCGCACAGATGACGAACAGCGTCGTCCGCGTCGCCGCTAAGCTCAGGTAGCAACAGGTTTAGAATGTGGGAGCGGGCTTGCCCGCGATAGTGGTGTATCAGTCGATAAAAAGTTGACTGACACATTGCTATCGCGGGCAAGCCCGCTCCCACAGTTGTTTTGTGCAAGGTAAAAAAACGGGCGCGACATGCGACGTTTCTTTCGCGACAACAGCTCTCATAACTCTAAGCGTCGGAACCGGACTACCTGTTCTTCAGAATCGGCTGGCTTATTTCAATCCAAATATGAGCTTAGGTTGCAACCAAGCACGTAGCTTTCCTCGGATTAAAAGTAAGTCAGCGTTTCTGGAGACAAGCAATGAAGCTCTCTTGCGTTCCCCCAGTCGCCGCGTCATTGATCGCCACAACCGGAAATGTTTTGCACATCGCCCCGGTGTCCAGAGGCTGGAAGGCTGATGCACCCGCCAACGTCGTATTTTTCCCGCCTACCCTCACCAAGCAAGCGCTACTCATGCAGATAGGGCTTTTGCGGCCTTCAACCCTCATTATCGGGGACCAGATTATCGATGCGGACGTCATCGACCAATGGCGCATATCCCACCCATTTGGAACCCTCCATTTGGTCCGCAGGGGGACAAGTCTGGATAAGGTGGCACTGGAACTGTGCGCGTTGAACGATATACGGGTGGTCAATACGCCTGGGGTCAATGCGCCGCATGTCGCAGCCTATATCGCCTATTGGTTGACACTGGCCGATGGTTCCATGCCCCGCGATGTTTGCGTGATGGGATATGGCAATGTGGGAAAAGAACTTGTCCGGTTGTTACTTGATCGAGATCCGGATGTTCGGATCAAGGTTATCAACAGACAGGGGCGAGCGCCGGATAACAGTGGCAACACCCTGTGCAATTCCAGGGTGTCATTTGTCGCAGACTGGCGCGGGGCATTACATGACGCTTATGCCGTGGCCATTTGTCTGTCCCTGAACGATGAATCCGCTCATCGCATTGATCGGTCTCTCATCCAGGGTTTACATAAAAACGCTCGCCTCGTCTGCGTCGCCAAGCCGGACGTCTTCAGCGACGATGCTTTGCAGAGCCTGGCAACGGCTGAAGATATGCAGCTGGTATTGGACTACGGGCCTAAGATACTGGACGCGTTTCGAATGCGCACTCAAGCACTCGGCTGCAGTGTCGGCACGTGGCGCAAACCGGCGACGCTGACGACCCAGGCAGCAACCACCGAAGCCTGCAAATGCGACCTGGATTACGCGGTCTCGGTTCAGTTGAGCTTGATGGCCCTGCGCGGTTTGGTCAGCCGCAGATTGGCGCACTCGATGACGATCCCCGCTGAGCAGGCAGATACAGGTGCGCCGCGTGTATCGATCATCGGCCGAGGAATCAACGGCCTGTTCCAAGCCGTGATGTTCCGCCTGGCCAATTATGAAGTTATGGTTTACGGAGGAAATCAGTCTAGTGATGGCGCCAGTCATAAGCCTGTGAACATGCGTCATCTGTCAGCAACCGAGACGACGGCAAAGCCGCTGCACAACGCTTATCTGGCGCCCGCTAATCAGCATTTAGCCGTTGAGTGCAATCGCGCAGGCATCGAGCTATTCGAAAAGTTCCTGGCCGACAACCCCTCGCTGGCGCAATTCGCGCGGCCGGGGATTGTGCGTGCCTACGGGGATAACGCCAGTGATGTAGAGGCCGCAATCCGCGAGCAACAGGCTATTGAACATAGGTGCTGGCCAAGCGGCAAGCGGGGAGGTGAAGCTGTCGAGATCAGTCAACGTCAATTTCAGACAAATTATGGAATCCCTGGGATCGGTCGGGCTATTCAAGTATCGGGCTACGAGCTGGAATTTACCCGGCTACTGGCTGAGTTAGTAACGCTGCTGCAGCGCTCTGGGGTTCAGTTTCGAGCCGCTCACCTGAGCCCGGTGCAAATTGCTGATTTGAGCAGAGAACACTTCGTCGTCACGGCCATGGGCGTAGAGGAGCCGGAAGCTATCGCAATCATTGGCTGGTTTTTCAAACTTCGCGCCGTGGGTAATGAAGGTGCCGAAATGCGCGGGCTCAAATTGCAATACGATCTGCCAATTGGCGTCATGAATTGCCGTCTGGACGAGGGCTGCATTCTTGTCTCCGGCGGGCAGGTTCCTCCCGATTCGACGTCGGAATACAAGGCGCAGATGTTGACGGCATGCCTGGACGCTGTTTCTCGGCACTTTCCAGTGTCTTATCGCAGGGCAATCGAGAGAGGCGATTTGCAAATCATCGAATGCGCCAGGCCCGGCACCGCAGACGGTCTCTCAATCGTCCACTGGTCCGCCTACAACCAAATCGTGGCCGGGGCAACGTATGCCGGGGGGACCACACAGGGATTGTTGTGGGCCTCCTCTCTGGTCCAGGAAATTATTCAGGCGAAAGCGCCTGATAATTGAAGAATAAAAAAACGGGCGCGACATCCGACGTCGCGCCCGCTGAAGAAACCGCTCTAAATCCTGTTATCTGTCAAATGGCCCTGGCCACCGAAGCCTCTGGCCGGCGCGACAACAAGCTCACCAGCACAAAACTCACCAGCCCGACCGCCAGGCTGTAGTAGATCGGTGTGTTTGCGTCCAAGCCGTCCTTGAACATGAACACCAGCGCCGTCACAAAGCCCAATGTCATGGATGCAATCGCGCCGGAGGTGGTGGCGCGTTTCCAGAAAATCGCGCCCATCAGCGGGATCAGCATGCCGCCCACCAGCAGGTTGTAGGCCAGGGTCAGGGCGCTGATCACGTCGTTGACCACCAGCGCGATACCCAGCACGGCGATGCCGGTGAGCATCGTAAACAGACGGTTGATGTTCAGGCTCGACTGCTTGCCGCCGCGCAGGCGTGGCAGCAGGTCTTCAGTCAGTACGGTGGACGCGGCGAGCAAGCCGGCGCTGGCGGTGGACATCATTGCGGCCAGTGCAGCGGCGATCACCAGGCCGCGAATACCGTCGGGCAGCGAGGCTTTGACGATGGCGGCGAAGGCGTTGTTGACGTTGTCCAGGTTCGGCAGCAGCACATGCGCGGCCATGCCGATCAGGGCACAGGCCAGGCCGTAGAGGATGCAGTAGAAACCGGCGAACGTGCCTGCGTACTGGGCGACCTTTTCGTCGCGGGCGGTGAACACGCGTTGCCAGATGTCCTGGCCGATCAGGATGCCGAAGAAGTAGATCATGAAGTAGGTGATGATCGTGTCCCAGCCGATTTCAGTGAAGCTGAAATTCGACGCCGGCAGCTTGGCCACCAGTTGATCCCAGCCGCCGACGCGGTACAGGCAGATCGGCAGCAGGATAAACATCAGGCCGACGGTCTTGATCACGAATTGCACAATGTCGGTAAGGGTCAGCGACCACATGCCGCCGATGGTGGAATACACCACCACCACGCCGCCGCCGAGCAGCACCGACATCCAGAATGGCAGGCCGAACAACACTTGCAGCACGGTGCCAATGGCCAGGATCGAGGTCACGCCGATCATCAGCGCGTAGGCCAGCATGATCACCGCACTCGCTTGGCGGGCCATGGGGTTGTAGCGTTTTTCCAGCACCTGGGTGACGGTGAAAATCTTCAGCTTGAGCAGCGGCTTGGCCAGGAACAGGTTCAGCGCGATGATCCCCGCGCCCAGTGCGGCGCACAGCCAGAAGCCGGAAATGCCGTGGACATAACCCAGGCGCACGGTGCCGACGGTGGATGCACCGCCCAATACCGTGGCGGCCATGGTGCCCATGTACAGCGATGGGCCCAGGTTACGACCGGCCACCAAGTAGTCTTCGTGGGTCTTGGCGCGGCGCATGCCGTAATAGCCGAGCACGAGCATGCCGGCGGCGTAGATGAGTACGACGAATAAATCCAAAGCCATGACGGCGGTTCTCCGTTTTTCTTTTTTATGGGCGATCAGGCGGCTTGTTGCAGCGCCGGGTTAACGTGCGAAGCCGCGCGCCGGCTGCGAGGGTCGGCCGGCCCATAGACAGCGGCCGGTTCCGGAAACACGCGAAGCAAGGTCAGGTACACCACCGACGCCAGCCCCAGCGTCACCGGCAGGCTGATATCGATGCCATCGGCCAGGTTGCCCAGCGGCCCGACAAACTGCCCCGGCAGGTTGACGAAGCACAGGCCCACCAGTGCGCTCGGGACCCAGGCGCCCAGGCCGCGCCAGTTCCAGCCGTGGCTGAACCAGTAGCGCCCGCCGGTCTCGCCACGGGTGAACACCTGCAAGTCATCCGGGCAGTAGAAGCCGCGGCGCACGATCAGGCCGATGATCATCATCACCATCCACGGCGTGGTGCAGGTGATGATCAGCACGGCGAAGGTCGACACGCTTTGCACCAGGTTGGCGGCGAAACGTCCGATAAAGATGAAGGCAATCGACATTACCCCAATCAGCAACGTGGCCTTGACTCGTGACAGCAAGCGCGGGAACACGCTGGACATGTCCAGCCCGGTTCCATACAGCGAGGTGGTGCCGGTGGACATGCCGCCGATCACCGCGATCAGGCACACCGGCAGGAAGAACCAGCTGGGTGATACGGCCAGCAAACCGCCGACATAGTTGTTGGCCGCGATGTAGTCCGGCGCCTTGATCGCCACGATGGTCGCGGTGGCGAGGCCGAACAGAAACGGGATCAAGGTGGCGATCTGCGCCAGCACCACCGCCAGCATGATGCGCATTTTTGGCGTTTCACGCGGGATGTAGCGCGACCAGTCACCCAGGAACGCGCCGAAGGAAATCGGGTTGCTCATGGCCACCAGTGCCGAGCCGATGAAGGCAGCCCAGAAGCCAGTCTGGCCCATGGCGACGGTGCCGGCGAAGTGGCTGTCGAACGCTGGCGCGAATGCGAAGATGCCCAGCAGAAACAGCAGGCTCGCCGCCCACACCGCAATGCGGTTGACCCACAGCATGAAGCGAAAGCCGTAGATGCATACGGTCAGCACCAGCAGGGCAAACAAGCCATAGGCCAAGCCCAGGGTCAGGTCGGTTTCGGGCAGGCCAATCAGACGTTTCGCACCACCGACCAGCGCATCACCCGAACTCCACACCGACAGTGAGAAGAAGGCAATCGCCGTCAGCAGCGACAGAAACGAGCCGACAATCCGCCCATGCACACCAAAGTGCGCACCCGAAGACACGGCGTTGTTGGTGCCATTGATCGGCCCGAACAGGCCCATCGGCGCCAGGATCAGCGCACCTACCAGCACGCCCAGCACAATCGCCCAGACACCGGCCTGGAAGGACAAGCCGAACAGCACCGGAAACGAGCCCAGCACGGCGGTGGCAAAGGTGTTGGCACCGCCGAAGATCAGGCGAAACAGATCCTTGGGCCTTGCGCTACGTTCGTGGTCCGGGATCTGTTCGACCCCGTTGGTTTCTATTTTGCGAATACTGTTTTGGTTGTTTTTATTATTCATGATCAGCTCCGATCACATTGGCTAAGGGGGCGGCAGCCCTTCCGGCATAGCGGACAAATGTTCGTGACAGGCCAGCCACAGGCCTTGTTGTTCTAGGTGAGACGCTTGCCGTTTGAAGACAATGGTCTCGCGCTCCTGGCTAAAAAATTGCTCCCCGTTCATGCGCAACTCGGTGGCCACGTCATGAATAAATACCGCCATGTCACCATGCAGGCTGACAAAGGCATTGCTTGAGGTGCAGGACAGCACCTCAAACCCCTCGTCCGCACGCCAACTGTCCCACAACGCCTGGTAGGCATCGCGGCTCAGCAGCGGCCGGGAGAGGGTGTAGAACACGAAGCTGGCATCGGCGGTGAACGCGCCAAAGTAAGCCTCGCGGTCATTCGCGGCGAAGGCCGCCACCAGCTCGGCGGCAGCTTTCAACACCTGCTGCGCGCTCATCAGCGGTGCGCCACGCCGGGCAGTACGCAGAGCATCTCGTACAGCAGGTTGGCGCCGAGCAGCGAGGTGTTGCCGGTGGTGTCGTAAGGCGGCGAAACTTCTACCAGATCACAACCAACCAGATCGAGGCCCTGGCAGCCACGGATGATCTCGATCGCCTGGATGGTGGTCAGCCCGCCGATTTCCGGGGTGCCGGTGCCAGGTGCCCAGGCCGGGTCGATGCCGTCGATATCAAAGCTCAGGTACACCGGGCCGCCGCCGACTTTTTCACGCACTTCGGCCATCAACGGCGCGAGGGAGTGGTGCCAGCATTCTTCGGCCTGGACCACACGGAAGCCCTGTTTGCGGCTCCAGTTGAAGTCTTCGGCGGTGTAGCCCTGGGCGCGCAGGCCAATCTGTACGACGCGGTCGCAATCGAGCAGGCCTTCTTCCACGGCGCGCCGGAAGGTGGTGCCGTGGGCGATTTTCTCGCCGAACATATGGTCGTTGACGTCAGCGTGGGCATCGATGTGCACCAGCCCGACCTTGCCGTGCTTTTTGTGGATGGCACGCAGGATCGGCAGGGTGATGGTGTGGTCGCCGCCCAATGTCATCGGGATCACATCATGCTCAAGGATCTCGTCGTAGGCTTCTTCGATGATGCGCACGGCGTCGAGCAGGTTGAAGGTGTTGATCGCCACGTCGCCGATGTCGGCAACCGACAGCGAGTCGAACGGTGCGGCGCCGGTGGCCATGTTGTAAGGGCGGATCATCACCGATTCGGCGCGAATTTCACGCGGCCCGAAGCGGGTGCCGGCGCGCAGCGAAGTGCCGATGTCCAGGGGCACGCCGACAAAAGCGGCGTCTAGGCCTTTGGCTGTTTGCAGGTGGGGAAGTCGCATCATGGTGGCGATGCCGGCGAAGCGCGGCATTTCGTTGCCGCCCAGTGGTTGGTGGAAAATCTTGTCCACGGGAGTGCCTCATCGTTGTTTTGTTTATTAGGGGCCGATTCTGCGAAAAGCCCGTGGCGGGAAGAATCGGCAGAGGCAAATACTTAGTTCAGATTTTTCTAAACTAATGCTTGGGTTAAACTCGGTCCAAATGTGGGAGCTGGCTTGCCTGCGATGGCGGCGTTGAATTCACTGCTGTCATCGCAGGCAAGCCAGCTCCCACAGGAATTTTGTGTTCCGCGGAGAACAAATGGCCAACGCCTTGCCCGACCTGAAACTCCTGCGCATATTCGTCAGCGTCGTGCGCCACCAGGGGTTCGCCAATGCCCAGCACGAACTCAACCTGTCGACGTCGGCCATCAGCACCTACATGAGCCAACTCGAATCGGCCCTGGGCCTGGTGCTGTGCCATCGCGGCCGGGGCGGGTTCAGCCTCACCAGTAAAGGCGAACTGTTCCATCAGGAAACCTTGCGTCTTTTAGGTGAGCTGGAGGGTTTTGAGCAATATGCCGCTGCCCTCAAGGGCGAACTGCGCGGCACGCTCAAGCTTGGCGTGCTGGACTCCACCGTCAGCGACAAAGCGTTGCCGTTCGCCGAAGTCATCGGTGCCTACAGCCTCGAACACCCGGCCGTACACCTGCATCTGTCAGTGATGAGCCCTTACGAGCTGCAACTGGGCGTGCAGGACAATCGCCTGGACCTGGCCATCGGCGCGTTCTCCAACCGCATGAGCGGGCTGATCTACATGCCGCTGTATCGCGAACAGCACTGGCTGTATTGCAGCACTCGCCACCCGTTGTTCAATGAGCGGCGTATCCCCGAACAAGTGATCACCCAGCAGCGCATGGTCGGCCGTGGTTATTGGAGCCAGGCCGAACTGGCGCGGCATGGTTTCAAACACAGTGCGGCCACCGTGGAAAGTATGGAAGCCCAGTTGATCCTGGTGCTGTCCGGCGCCTATATCGGCTACCTGCCCGAGCACTACGCCCAGGCCTGGGCCGACAAGGGTGACTTGCGCGTTTTGTTGCCGGCAACCTTCGGCTACCAGGCGCCGTTCTCGATGATCATGCGCCGTGGCCGTAGCCGCGAACCGCTGATCCAGACTTTCCGCGATCTGCTTAAAGCGCAGCTCAACCAGGCCTGATAATCCATGTCCAGACCCCAATGCCCTCGTTGCCTCAGGCCCGTCACTCACTGCCTGTGCGCGCTGATCCCCAGCCTCGACAGCCGCACCCGCATCTTGCTGTTGCAGCACCCCAGTGAGGTCAACCACGCGCTCAATACCGCGCGGTTGGCGGCGTTGGGTTTGAACAACGCGCAGTTGGTGGTGGGCGAAGTATTTGACAACCTGGCCACGCTGTTGAGCCCGCCGGGTTATAAGGCGCGCCTGTTGTTTCCGGCGGACGACGCGCGGCCATTGCACGCCTATACGCCTGACGATCACCCCTTGTTGCTGGTGGTGCCCGACGGCACTTGGCGCAAGGCACGCAAGTTGCTACACCTCAACCCGCTGTTGGCCGCTTTGCCGCGCGTCACCCTGGAGGGCGATAGCGTGTCGCGTTATCGGTTGCGCAAGGCACCTGGTCCAGGCGCTTTGTCGACGGTTGAAGCCATCGTGCAAGCGTTGCAGGTACTCGAAGCGCCGGCTTCGTTCGACGCGTTGCTCGGGCCTTTCGACGCCTTGATCGAAGGTCAGATTGCGGCGATGGGGGAGGCGGTCTACCAGCGTAATCACGTAGATGCTACATAGCTACCGCTCAGCGTAAGCGCTGTTGGATAGGCTCGTCATTTATCACACCCCCTGAGTGAAAAATGACAGAGCCTGAAGTGACACCCCCCGCCGTAGATACGTTATCTGCGTATATCGAGGAACAACAAGCGCTAGGGCCGTTGATGTCTGGCGCCGAGTGGTCCATGACGCGCGTGCTGATGCCTTTGCGCAAGACCCTCGAGCGCTTTTACGGCTGCCTCGATGTGCAACAGCAACAAGACTACCTCCGTTTGCAAAGGGCCTACGTCCAAGCGCAAACCATTTTCGAAGCCGCTATTGATCAACTCGTTGCCGAGCATGAAGCCACCTCGTTGTCGACGCTGACTGCAGCACTGAAAAAACTCGCCGGTAAAGAGGTCGATCCCAAGGTCGCCCGTATCCATACCCGTTACGTGAAACCGGCTGATACATCGTCGCCAAACGACCCCGCCCTGAGGGTTCCCCGCGCCGTGGATGACCGCGTAGACAGTACGGGGCTGTCCAGTATCACGCTGTGGGAGGCCGCGTGCATGAACTACAGCGCTTTGTCGGGATGGAGTTTTCCGGGGCATGTCAGCCTTACGGAGGCCAGCTACCTGGATTCGAATGTCGGCATCAGCGCGGGGGATTTTATCGGCTTGGTGCGCGAGCTCAACCTTGGCGACGTGTTGCGCAAGCGCCTCGATAGCGCGCTGCAGAGCACCACGCTATTGGGCGCGCAGGTAATGGCGCTGGCAACCGCAGAGCTTGAATTCGCGTTGATAGAGGCCTTGAGGACTACTGAAACAAGCCGCGTTGACCGCGAAAAGTACCAGGCTGTGGTGAGTGCGTTGTCAGGCGAGTCGCCTTGGGAGGTCACTGAAGAAGTGAAAATGTTCATTCCCCATGGCCCGAACAATACCAATGGGACCGTTCGATATGGCCTGCTTGGCGTCTACACGGACCTGCCAAGAGGCGACTACCTGAGCATCCCCTATGTGATTTTTTCCGTCAAAGGCTGCAAAGGTGCCTTCAGCTATTTCCCCAACCGGCCGGGTGGTGCTTTCAGGCACTACGACAAATTTTTGGAGGCGGCCGAAGAGTTTTACGTCGGCTTCAAGGCGTTTCATGCGCGAAAGGAAATGAGGTGGTTGTATCAGTCCATGTCGTTGTCAGACTACGCGCGCTTGAGCGCCAGGCCAGCGAAAGAGACCAGGCCGGAGGAGCTCAATGCATTTGCGCGGCTCTTATACCGGTTGTTCGGGCGTGCAAGCGAGCTTACCCAGGTCAACAACATCGGCTACAGGCGCCAGAGCGTTAACGACGGACCTACCGTCAGCCTCTGTCGTTTTTACATCGAGCGTTGCCGATCCAACCTCAAGGTATTGGCGCATGAAACGCCGGGCATCATGGCCACCTTGCTTGAGTTTTCCCAGACGCTGTTCGGTGAAATCATCAGCCTGTTGTTGATCCCGGCGCCAGGGCCTTTGAAGGGGCTGGGGCGGTTGAGAGCGTTTGCCATGTTCGTTTCAATAGGCCAAACAGTTCTACAGGGGCTGCTGACGGGTGAAACTGGACACTTTGTGCAAGCGGCGATGGATATCGCTGATTTGCTCAGTAGCAGGTTCTTGCACCTACGTGTGGCCTCGACGGTCAGGCGCCGACACCAAGCGCTGTACCAGCGGCTGGCCCAGCAAAGCAAACCGCTGACGGCCGATGAGCTCAAGAGGCAGACTGACGGCCAACTGGTGGAAAAAATGATGGGCGCCACGGACGTACCAACGCAAACGTTGGCGCGGATCGTCAACCTCAGCAAGAGCTCGCGGGCCGACCTGGAGCACGTCTGGGATGGAGCACCACCCTCGGCCTCGCTGGTCGAGGCGGTGCATCGGTTTAACGTTGACAAGCTGATCGACTGGGCAGCCGAGGGGGCCGACGCTAAGCGTCCTGAGGCGGTCGGTGCCGTTGATATTCTCGCACCGTTACTCACCCGGCATAAGGATTGGCCGAAGAACACATCCTTGAGCCTTCTTAACCCGCAAGGCGTGGAAGTGCGGCGCTATAGCAAACGTGCGGACCACAAGACCACGGCAGTGGTCACGGTCACCGTGTTGGAAAACGGCTTGTTCGCTTATTCAATGCCACGCCGGATCAGCGTTGATTTGCCTCAGGCTGTCTTCGATTTGCTCCCCGACGTTTTTTTATCGGGCAGGTCGACGTTGGTCGAACAACTGGCTGACAGAGCCGCTACGTTGCGTATTGATCTGTTTGAGGCGCTTACGGCGTACGCCAATACCAGTCGCTCCATGGCCACGGGCGCACCTGCGTCAGTGCTTCGATTACTGCCTGATAGCGTTGCCAGCGATACCCCGCCGCACCCCGTGATTGAGCAGTTACACATATTGCACCCCAGATTGAGCCGGGCACGGTTGTTGGAGGTACTACGCCGACATCCGTTGTCGGAACATCAGCAGACACAGCTCCTGCAATCGCAACTGCAACCCGAAGCGCTGTACACCGCCCTGCGTTCTGCCCGTCAGGTGGCGCGCGCAGATCTCATCGTTGACGGCGTATTCCATCCTCGGCGCTTCAGTCAGAAAACTCAGAATTGGGCCACGGAGTTTGCCGCCTGCGCACTGCGCGACCTGACCGGCCAGGTACTGATCATCAGCCCTGAAGCGCAAGCAGTACCCTATGTTTCGCGAGGACCGCTGGACAAAACCATTGTCGTGACCGACCACGGGCGCGGACAGTTCTCACTGTTTGACACGCAAAGCCTCACAACAAGGTCGACCGAACCCCAAGATTTATACCAAACGGTCGTGAGTCAGATCTCTGAAGACGACCTGCTACGGTTGGGGTGGGATGCGCAGGACGCTGCCTCTCAGTTCCGTCACACGGTCGCCAGAACCCTGCTCGACAACCGTACGCCCGATGACAGGTTTTATCCGTCACGCCGTGAGATCGGGCGATACGCCAGCGTTGTCGAGACGTCAAATATTGTGCCCGAGCCTGACGCGCTCGGCCTCTACAGCCAGGGTACCGATCGCTACCTGTTTATCGAGGGAGAGTATTACAAGGTCGTCCAGGAGCAAGGGCTTGAGCCCTGGCGTATTCAACACCCGTCCCTGGAGCAGGCCTATGCACCCGTGTTGACCCACAATGGTGCCGGCGCCTGGCGCCACGAATGGGAAAACCCGCTGACCTGGGACGGGCAGAAACCGTTTCAGCGCCTCGGGCCTTGGGTGCGTGAATTAACGCCGGATGCCATTGTGCAGATCCAGCAGATCAGCGGGGTGACGCCGGCTATCCTGCGCCGGGTGCATGTACGTAACGAGCGCCCCCCTGCGATCCTGCGGGAGACCGTTGAGCGTTTCACAATTCATCAGCGGGTCAAATCCGGCGTGGAAGTCGGGCGGGACTTTTACGATGAACTGCTCGGTGAGGTCGGGCCTGAGGCTGCCGACGCATTGGTCGGGACGACGGGGGCGTCTCGTACCGATCAAATCACGGTGCTCGAGACAAAGTTGAGCATCGACAAGCCACAAATGGAGCGGCTGTTTTTCAAGGCCCTGTGTCATAAGAGCGAGCCATCGTCCGACCCTTTGGCTCGAGTGCTGCAGCGTGATTTTCCCAGCTTGACCGCAGCCATCGCCGAGGACCTGGTGAGCCAGGCTACACCTGCCGAACGCAGCAGCCTGGAGTCTGCCCGTGTACCTTTGACGCTTACGCCTTATGTCCGCTGGTATCTCAAACAGCTGCGCAGAGCCAGGGCTGTGGAGGGCGTATATCTGCCTGCGGCGATGAATGAAGACAGCGCGAAGTTAATCCTGCACACATTGCCGGATATATCGGGGTGGTCGTCCCACCTGCGGGTTGAGGTGTGGGAGCGAGGATCGCTGATCGACAGCATCGGTACTTCGGATGGGCTGCTCAAACGTGTACTGGAGCCAGTGGCCGGTGGTTACCGGGCGTACATTCCTCAATCGGACGGCAGCCGACAATCGGTTGGAAGCCTTGGCCCTTTCTTGCCCGTTTTGTTGGACGCGCTACCGTCCCTTGAGCGCCAGGCAATTGGCTATATCCATGAGGGTGGCGTCAATGAGTTGATCCTGGAAATTGGTCGTCGCCTGGACCCCGAACTGAGGGCGGCGGACACCTTGCTTGGCATAGGATGGCCCACGTGGCAAAACCCACCGCGACGCGTGGCTGACGGGAGAGTGGGTTATCCATTGAGCGGCGAGGACGAATGGAAGGTGGAGGATCGCAATCTGGTGTCACGTATGCGGGTTTTGTTTCCGTCCAAGACAGATACAGAGGCTTGGGACATTCTCCTGGAGGCTGGTGACTCTTTCCTCGATCGCAAAAAAGAGGTTGACAAACTGTTCCACGAACGGAAGGCGTTGGACGATGAGTTGTCGCGGTGGCTCAGGGATTCGTCGGGCACCGACCCGCAGCATCCTGCCGTGCACGCACGGGGATTGGCGGCGGCGCGGATTCAGCGCAGCTGGGCTAAGGAAGGTTTCACCCGGGGCGTCGCTGAGGAGCTTAACCTGGATGACCTGGATCTGAACACGTTGCCGACAATACGCGCGTTTTTTGGGGATGTGACGATACTGAGTCTGAGAAATAACCGCCTGAGCGCATTGCCGGAGCACTTCCTTAGAGGTTTTCCGGCTCTTCGCCAGATTTACTTCAACGGCAACCAGTTCATACATGTGCCTGATCTGGAAGGGTTGCCCCACTTGAAAGTGCTTAACTTGTCGAACAACCGGCTCGTTTTGAATTTGCAGGACGAGTATCAATTGGCGCAGTTGCGCGATTTGAGGAGTCTTGATTTATCAGGGAATCCACTGGGGCAGGGGCGCCAGTTGAGTTTCTATGCATTCAGGCATTTGCGCGAACTTAACCTGCGCAATTGCCAACTGGATCGGTTGCCGCTTGGGGCTGTATCCCTTGCCTCATTGCGTTGGTTTGACCTGCGCGACAATAAGATCCAGGACTTGGTCCAGACGGATGTGTTCATCTATCCCGACGTTCATCGCGGGATGAATCTGCGCGGTAATCCACTCTCCTCTCAGGCGCGGCAAATACTGCGCCTTAGAGGAGAGCGCCCAGGGCAACGGGATATTGATTTTGGGCTATGGGAGCCGGCAGCAGGGATTGATCAAAGTGCCAATCGATGGTTGGCGCTGCTACCCCCTGGCGATGTACAAGCGCGTGAACAAGACTGGGCGGCACTGCAAGCGCAACCGTTGGCGGATTCTTTTTTTGAGTTGCTGGGGAGCATTGCGGCTTATCCCAGGTTTGTCGACGCTCAGCATCGGGTGCTCAGAGAAAGCCTGACGCGGCGCGTTTGGGAGTTGATTGATGCGGCGTTATCTCCTGATGGTGTAGAGCGCATTGCCGACCGAGTAGCCTATGGCTACATGGACGGTGGTATAGACGGCTGGCTGTTGGGCTTGCATCGACTTGAACTGCTCATGTTGCCGCCTCGTATTCTCGCAGAGGATTTGCAAAGTGCCGGGCCACGTTTAGCGGGTTTCTACCGCGCATGGCATCGGTTGAACTTGCTGGATCAGCAGGTTGACTTCCACTATCCGGACCAGAGTTTCCGGCAGGCCTGCACGCGAATCTTGAGTTGTCGCATCGCCTTGCAGGTGCCCCTTGAGCTGCTGGAGGTGCTACCGGAGCGTTTCAATGTGCCGATCGCGGAGCTCCGTCCTGAAACGATCAGAGAACTGACTCAGATTATCCTGAGTAAAGAACGTAAGATAAATTGGCCGGCGTGGTTGCAGAATCAGAGTTACTGGATAGAGTTCCTAGAACGCAAATACGCAAACAGATTGGCGGCTGCGTTAAATCAATATGATCGGCCTCTGGAGCTGGCAACGCGCAATGCAAATAATGGGGTGATGACTCAAGGGCAGTACTTGCACTACGTCGACACTTTGCAAGCCGCAAGGCAGATTACTAAAAATCAGCTTATCCAGGTGTTAACCCTGGAAGAGTTGGAAGCCCAATAAAGGCTGGAATAGCTGCTTATGCCTTTTAGCCATAACCACCACACTTTGCGTGATATGGCCCGCCGGCCTTTCCCGGTATGATGTTCGCCCCCGCAGTCTGGATTGCGAATACGCCATGACCTTGCAGTACCCTACAATCGCCGATTGCGTCGGCAACACGCCCCTGGTCCGCTTGCAACGCATGGCGGGTGAAACCAGCAATACCCTGTTGCTCAAGCTCGAAGGCAACAACCCGGCCGGTTCCGTCAAGGACCGCCCGGCGTTGTCGATGATCACCCGCGCCGAGCTGCGCGGGCAGATCAAACCGGGCGACACCCTGATCGAAGCCACCTCGGGTAACACCGGTATCGCCCTGGCCATGGCCGCAGCGATCAAGGGCTACAAGATGGTGTTGATCATGCCCGACAACGGCAGTGCCGAACGCAAGGCGGCGATGACCGCTTATGGCGCCCAACTCATCCTGGTCACCCAGGAAGAAGGCATGGAAGGCGCGCGTGACCTCGCCGAGCGTATGGCCGCCGAAGGCCGTGGCGTGGTGCTCGACCAGTTCGCCAACGGCGATAACCCCGAAGCGCACTACACCAGCACCGGCCCGGAAATCTGGCGCCAGACCAACGGCTCCATCACCCATTTCGTCAGCTCCATGGGCACCACTGGCACCATCATGGGCAACTCGCGCTACCTCAAGGAGCAGAACCCGGCGATCCAGATTGTCGGCCTGCAACCGATGGAAGGCGCGGCCATTCCGGGTATCCGTCGTTGGCCTGAAGAGTACCTGCCCAAGATCTACAACGCGACGCGCGTGGACCGCATCATCGACATGGCCCAGCGTGAAGCCGAAGACACCACCCGCCGCCTGGCGCGTGAAGAAGGCATCTTCTGTGGCGTGTCCTCCGGTGGCGCCGTGGCCGGTATGTTGCGTTTGTCCAAAGAAGTTGAAAACGCGGTGATCGTCGCGATCATCTGTGACCGAGGCGACCGTTACCTGTCGACCGGCATTTTCGACGAACCCAACTGATGGCCAAGCACGAGAGAGGCCTGCGCTTCCAACCGACGGGCGGCAGCCGGGCCCCGCAGATTCCGGTGGGCAAGAAACAACGCCTGACCATCGAGCGCCTGGCCAACGATGGCCGCGGCATTGTGTTTTTTGAAGGCCGCACCTGGTTCGTCAATGGCGCGCTGGCCGGTGAAGAAGTCGAAGCACGGGTGCTGGGCGCCCACGGCAAAATCGTCGAGGCGCGTACCGAACGTGTGTTCAAGGCCAGCGAGCTGCGTCGCCCGGCGCCGTGCGCGCACTTCGGCCGCTGCGGCGGTTGCAGCGTGCAGCACCTGCCCCATGACGAACAACTTGCCCTGAAACAGCGCATGCTCGCCGAGCAACTGTCCCGCGTGGCCGGTGTCGAACCGCAAGAGTGGGCGGCACCGTTGAGCGGGCCGGAGTTCGGCTACCGTCGCCGCGCCCGTGTGGCGGTGCGCTGGGATGCCAGGGCCAAACAGCTTGAGGTGGGTTTTCGCGCCGTGGCCAGCCAGGATATCGTCGCTATCGATGATTGCCCGGTGCTGGTACAGGCCTTGCAACCGATCATGCAGCGCTTGCCGAACATGCTGCGCCGCCTGAGCAAGCCTCAGGCGTTGGGGCATGTGGAATTGTTCAGTGGTTCTTCAATTGCCGTGCTGCTGAGGCATATGGCCCCGTTGTCCGAAGCGGACATGCAGGTGTTGAATGAATTTTGCACCTTCCACGACGCCCAATTGTGGCTGCAGGGCGAGGGCCAGCCGGAGCCGGTAGAGGCGGGGCAGGCGCTTGGTTTTAGACTGGCGGCGTGGGATCTGGAACTGGCTTACCGTCCGGGAGATTTTGTCCAGGTCAACGCCGGCGTCAACGATGCGATGGTCGCCCAGGCCCTGGAGTGGTTGGCGCCAGAGCCCGAAGAACGGGTGCTGGATCTGTTTTGCGGGCTGGGCAACTTTGCCCTGCCACTGGCCAGGCAGGTGCGCGAAGTGGTGGCGGTCGAGGGCGTGCAGACCATGGTCGAGCGGGCGGCGCAGAACGCCGTCAGCAACAATTTGCATAATGTGCAGTTTTTTCAGGCCGATCTGTCCCAGCCTTTGACCGACGCAGAATGGGCCAAACAGGGCTTTTCTGCGGTACTCTTGGACCCACCCCGTGACGGTGCCCTGGAGGTTGTGCGCAAGCTCGCCACCCTGGGGGCCAAGCGTCTGGTGTATGTGTCCTGCAACCCGGCCACGCTGGCGCGGGACACGGTTGAGTTGGTCAAGCAAGGCTACCGGCTAAAACGTGCCGGGATCCTCGACATGTTTCCGCAGACAGCGCATGTCGAGGCCATGGCGTTATTTGAAGCGGGCTAGGATGCCCGTTTAATCCGACTGGCCTGTCGTCTCCTGGGCCGTGACCTGTCAGGGAGTGGTACCTAGCCTAATGGTTGCACCGCTAGGGTTACGCAGCAGGTCAGCGATGATTTTTGGCGCATCCAAGGTGCGTCGTAGGGAAGGTAAGCAAGATGGTACAGGTGAGAGCACACCAGCCGATCAACACCGACGGCAGTATCAATCTCGAGGCATGGCTGGATCATGCCGTCAGTGTCGACCCGGCACTGGACCGTGAAGCCTTGAAAGCAGCCTGCGAGTTCGCTCGTGAGTCTGAACAGCAAGACAATGCGGCCAAGAACCTGTGGGCCGAAGGCACTTCAAGCTTTCGCACCGGGTTGGAAATCGCCGAGATCCTCGCCGATCTCAAGCTGGACCAGGATTCGCTGATCGCCGCCGTGCTTTATCGCGGCGTGCGTGAAGGGCATATCCCATTGCCGACGGTCAGCCAGCGTTTCGGCGCCGTGGTGGCCAAGCTGATCGACGGCGTGCTGCGCATGGCCGCCATCAGCGCCAGCCTCAGCCCGCGCCAGTCCATGGTGCTGGGCACCCAGGGCCAGGTCGAAAACCTGCGCAAAATGCTGGTGGCCATGGTCGACGACGTGCGCGTCGCGCTGATCAAGCTGGCCGAACGTACCTGCGCGATCCGTGCGGTCAAGACCGCCGACGACGAAAAGCGCAACCGCGTGGCCCGCGAGGTGTTCGACATCTACGCGCCGCTGGCGCACCGCCTGGGCATCGGCCATATCAAGTGGGAGCTGGAGGATTTGTCCTTCCGCTACCTCGAGCCCGACCAATACAAACAGATTGCCACGCTGCTGCACGAGCGGCGGCTCGACCGCGAGCGCTTTATCACCGACGTGATGGGCCAGTTGCGCTCCGAGTTGCAGGCCACCGGCGTTGACGCCGACATCAGCGGCCGCGCCAAG
The DNA here is from genome assembly GCF_005938045.2 of Pseudomonas sp. KBS0710. GTDB lineage: Bacteria > Pseudomonadota > Gammaproteobacteria > Pseudomonadales > Pseudomonadaceae > Aquipseudomonas. The sequence continues at coordinate 1,157,956 of NZ_VCCF02000001.1, forward strand.
CACATCTATTCCATCTGGCGCAAAATGCAGCGCAAGGGCCTGGCCTTCAGCCAGATCTACGACGTGCGCGCCGTGCGCGTGCTGGTGCCGGAAATGCGCGACTGCTACACCGCGCTGGGCATCGTGCACACCTTGTGGCGGCACATTCCCAAGGAATTCGACGACTACATCGCCAACCCCAAGGAAAACGGCTATCGCTCGCTGCATACTGCGGTGATCGGCCCCGAGGGCAAGGTGCTGGAAGTGCAGATACGCACCCACGCCATGCACGAAGAGGCCGAGCTTGGGGTTTGCGCGCACTGGCGTTACAAGGGCACCGACGTCAAGGCCGGGTCCAACCAGTACGAGGAGAAAATCTCGTGGCTGCGACAGGTGCTGGAATGGCACGAAGAACTGGGTGATATCGGCGGCCTGGCCGAACAGCTGCGGGTGGATATCGAGCCCGACCGGGTCTATATCTTCACCCCCGACGGCCACGCCATTGACTTGCCCAAGGGCGCCACGCCGCTGGACTTCGCCTACCGCGTGCACACCGAAATCGGCCACAACTGCCGGGGCGCCAAGATCAACGGGCGCATCGTGCCGCTCAACTACAGCCTGCAAACCGGTGAACAGGTCGAGATCATCACCAGCAAGCACGGCACGCCGAGCCGCGACTGGCTGAACCCGAACCTGGGCTACATCACCACGTCGCGGGCACGGGCGAAGATCGTTCATTGGTTCAAGTTGCAGGCGCGCGACCAGAACGTCGCCGCCGGCAAGACCTTGCTTGAGCGCGAATTGGCGCGCCTGGGCCTGCCACAGGTGGACTTCGACAAGCTGGCCGAAAAAGCCAACATGAAGATCGCCGAAGACATGTTCGCCGCCCTCGGTGCCGGCGACTTGCGCCTGGCGCAATTGGTTAATCTGGCCCAGCAACTGGTCGAGCCGGAGCGCGGCAGCGAGCAGTTGGAACTGATCCCACGCAAAGCCACCGGCTACAAGCCTGGCAAGCGCGGCGATATCCAGATCCAGGGCGTGGGCAACCTGATGACGCAAATGGCCGGTTGCTGCCAGCCATTGCCAGGCGATGCCATCGTCGGCTACATCACCCAGGGGCGTGGCGTGAGCATTCACCGCCAGGATTGCGCCTCGGTGCTGCAACTGGGCGGGCGCGAACCCGAGCGCATCATCCAGGTCAGCTGGGGTCCGGTGCCGGTGCTCACCTATCCGGTGGACATCATCATCCGTGCCTACGACCGTTCCGGTTTGCTGCGTGACGTGTCGCAAGTGCTGCTCAACGAGCGCATCAACGTGCTGGCGGTCAACACCCGCTCGAACAAAGAGGACAACACCGCGTTGATGTCCCTGACCATCGAGATCCCGGGGTTGGACGCGCTGGGGCGGTTGCTGGGGCGCATATCCCAGTTGCCGAACATCATCGAGACCCGGCGTAATCGCACACCATGATGTATTCACTTGAAGACCTGCTGCACCTGATGAACCGCCTGCGCGACCCACAGTACGGGTGCCCGTGGGACATCAAGCAAACCTACGCGAGCATCGTGCCGCACACCCTCGAGGAAGCCTACGAAGTCGCCGACGCCATCGAGCGCGGCGACTTCGATCATCTGCAAGGCGAGTTGGGCGACCTGTTGTTCCAGGTGGTGTATTACAGCCAGCTGGCGCGGGAAGAAGGGCGCTTCGAGTTTGCCGGCGTGATCGACAGCATCACACGCAAGCTGATTCGTCGCCATCCCCACGTGTTCCCCACTGGCGACCTGTATGCACCGCTGGATATTCCCCAGTTGAGCGAAGAACAGGTCAAGGAGCGCTGGGAGCAGATCAAGGCCGAGGAGCGCGCAGAAAAATCCGACGCCCCGGAGCAACTGTCCCTGCTCGATGACGTACCCACGGCCTTGCCCGCGTTATCCCGCGCCGCCAAATTGCAAAAGCGCGCCAGCCAGGTTGGTTTCGACTGGCCGTCTGCCTTGCCGGTGGTGGATAACGTACGTGAAGAGCTCGATGAAGTGCTCGAAGCCATGGCCGATAACGACTCGGTGGCCATCGCCGATGAGGTCGGTGACCTGCTGTTTGCGGCGGTCAACCTGGCACGCCACCTCAAGGTCGACCCGGAAACCGCGCTGCGTGGCGCCAGTGCCAAGTTCGAACGACGTTTCCGATTTATCGAACAGGCATTGCGCGATACGCACAAACCCATAGAAGATTGCACCCTCGAAGAGTTGGACGCCCTGTGGGGCGAAGCCAAACGCCAGGAAAAGAATGTGTCCAGCTGCGGTTGAGCAGTTGCCTAAGTGAGTAAGCACCATGAGCCTTTCCCTTCGCGACCAGTTGCTCCAAGCAGGTCTGGTCAACCAAAAGCAGGCCAAGCAGGTCGGCAAGGACAAACAGAAGCAGCAGCGCCTGGTCCATAAAGGCCAGATCGAGGCCGATAACACCCAGGCACGCCTGGCTGCCGAGGCGCACGCCGAGAAGGTCAAGCGCGACCAGGAGCTGAATCGCCAGCAACAGGAAAAAGCCGAGGCCAAGGCCCGCACGGCCCAGGTCAAGCAACTGATCGAAACCTCGCGCCTGCCCAAGCTGACCACCGAGGACTACTACAACTTTGTGGATGACAAGAAGGTCAAGCGCCTGTCGGTCAACACGTTGATGCGTAACAAGCTGAGCAACGGCTCCCTGGCGATCGTGCACCACGGTGGCGGCTACGAGGTGATCCCGCGTGAAGCGGCGCTGAAGATCCAGGAGCGCGCCCCGGAGCGTATCGTGCAGCTCAATATCCTCACCGAAAGCCAGGTGCCGGATGAGGATGATCCATACGCCGCTTACCAGATCCCGGATGATCTGATGTGGTAAGGCCGTAAAACGAACTGTGGCGAGCGGGCTTGTCCCGCGTTGGGGTGTGAAGCTCCCCCCCCAAAACACAAACCCCGCTCAAAAGGCGGGGTTTGTGTTTATAGGCTCACCAACTGCGTGGGGCTGTTGAGCCTATTGGATTTCAGAGTTTCAGGAGCCTTCCGCCTGGCGTTTCATCTCAAGAGATTCGAGCTCGTTTTTATAATTGTGGGCTTCGTTCTCGTTGTGGAACATGCCGACCAGTTGGTCTTGTTGATGTACATCCCAGATGTGAATCCCATGGCCCAGTGCTTCGTGAGACATGTGTGCATCGTCGCGTTCAGTTACTTTTACAGTCATCTGCTTGCTCCAATCTCTGGTTGATCTGCGGCAAGTCGTCGCAGGCCTCTTTTATATGTTTTGTTAGCTTGCTAAGTAAACCGATTTTGCACGCAACTATTTATTGCAGGAAACGCAACAGTGCTGCAGGCCGCGTAAACCGTGACATTGCGTCGCAGGGTGCTGAGTTTTATGACAAAAGTTTCATGTTCGAGTGAGGCTTAAAGCCTTGTGCCGACGCTTCGACTTGCCTGCGATAGCGGTAGTGGCTTCAACACAAAACCTCCAGGCGAAAAAAAGCCCCGCATTCAGCGAGGCTCTTTTTAATCACGCCACGGTATCAGCTACCTTTGATAGCCTGACCATCAACAGTACCGTCCAACAGCATGATGTTGTATTCCTTGCCGTCGGTTTCCACCTGGCGCAAGGCTACCAAAATGCCGCCCAGGTCCTTGGCAAACCACATCTGGGTGATGCGCTTGCTTTGCGTCGGGTCACGTACACGTTCAACCTTGATCGCATCGATGGAGCCGACCTTGGTCTGGACCTTTTCCGGGCCGATCACGCGGAAGTCGTAGGTGTCGGTGTCGGTGCCTTCAACGACGATGTAGCTCATGCTCTTCTTGCCGGCCGCCACGTCACGTTGCAGTGCCAACTGATAGGTCGACTTGTCGAGCATGCCGCTTTGCAGGGGGACATTGACCGGGTCTTTGTTTTCAAAGCCGGTAACTTTCTTGGCCGTCTGGTCGAAGTCCAGGTTGATCTTCTTCGACTTACCCAGGCCGCCACGCTCGAAGCTGTAGCTCACGGGCTGCAGGGCATCTTTGTCGAGGCGGATCACACTGGTTTCGGTGAGGCTGGCGATCATCATGGATGCCTTGAAATTCAAGGTCCACGAGCCATTGTCATTCTTGACCAGGCTGCGTTCGGCCGAACCGCTCATGGGCAACTGTTTCCAGTCGGCGGTGTAGCTGGCGGAGAAAGGGTGAAGGTCTGCTGCTTGCACGGCGGGCAAGGCGAACAGCGCAAAAGCGAAGAGCAGGGCGCGACGCATAAAATCTCCTAGGTTCGAATCAAGTGGCCGCTGGCCGCGAGTAACTGACCGTCCAATAATGCACCCTGTTCGCCGAGAATCAATCGTCCCTCGGCAAACCAGCGAACAGCCAGCGGGTAAATCCTGTGTTCCTGGGTGTGAACCCGTTGCGCAAGTGTCTGCGCCGAATCTGCAGACTCTACCGGAACCACTGCCTGTACGACCAGAGGCCCGCCATCGAGTTCCTCGGTGACAAAGTGCACGCTGCAGCCATGCTCCGTGTCGCCGGCCTCGAGGGCGCGTTGGTGCGTGTGTAACCCTTTGTATTTGGGCAGCAGGGACGGGTGGATATTGAGCAGGCGCCCTTGGTAGTGCCGCACGAAATCGGCGCTGAGGATGCGCATGAAGCCGGCAAGGACCACGAGTTTGGGGTTGAAGGCGTCGATCAGTTCGATCAAGGCACTGTCGAAGGCCTCGCGACCTTCGAAAGCCTTGTGATCCAGGGAGCGGGTGTCGATACCCGCGTCCCTGGCGCGTTGCAGGCCGTAGGCGTCGCTGCGGTTGGAGATCACCGCAGCGATGCGCACCGGGCTGTCGCCGGCGCGCGTGCTGTCGATCAGGGCCTGCAAGTTACTGCCGGTGCCGGAGAGCAGCACCACGACATCACAGGTCTCAGGCATCAGTGAGCCTTGAGGTTCTTCAGTTCAACCTGGGCCGCGCCTTCCGGGGCGGTCGCGATCTGGCCGATAACCCAAGGCTGCTCGCCCGCTTCGCGCAGTACGTTCAGTGCGGTTTCAACGTGCTCTTGCGCCACGCAGATGACCATGCCCACGCCGCAGTTCAGTACGCGGTGCATTTCGGTTTCGTTGACGTTGCCTTGCGCTTGCAGCCAGTCGAACACGGCAGGACGGGTCCAGCTTGCCACGTCGACAATCGCCTGTGCGCCTTTTGGCAGCACGCGCGGGATGTTGTCCAGCAGGCCGCCACCGGTGATGTGGGCCATGGCTTTAACGGCGCCGGTGTCTTTGATCAGCTTGAGCAACGGCTTCACGTAGATACGGGTCGGGGCCATCAGCAGGTCGGTCAGCGGCTGGCCGTCGAGCTGGGTGTTCTCGATGTCGGCGCCGGATACTTCGATGATCTTGCGGATCAGCGAGTAGCCGTTGGAGTGCGGGCCGGACGATGGCAGGGCGAGCAGGGCGTCACCGGCGGCGACTTTGGAGCCGTCGATGATCTCGGCTTTTTCGACCACACCGACGCAGAAACCGGCCAGGTCGTAGTCTTCGCCTTCGTACATGCCTGGCATTTCAGCGGTTTCGCCGCCGACCAGGGAGCAACCCGACAGCTCGCAGCCGGCGCCGATACCGGTAACCACCTGTGCAGCGGTGTCAACGTTCAGCTTGCCGGTGGCGTAGTAGTCGAGGAAGAACAGCGGCTCTGCGCCACACACCACCAGGTCGTTGACGCACATGGCAACCAGGTCGATACCGATGGTGTCGTGCTTGTTCAGGTTCAGCGCCAGGCGCAGCTTGGTGCCCACGCCGTCGGTGCCGGACACCAGTACAGGCTGCTTGTAGCCGGCCGGGATTTCGCAGAGGGCGCCAAAACCGCCCAGGCCGCCCATGACTTCGGGGCGCGCAGTGCGCTTGGCGACGCTCTTGATGCGTTCGACCAATGCTTCACCGGCGTCGATGTCTACACCGGCGTCCTTGTAGCTCAGGGAGGGTTGCTTGCTCATGATCCAGGCCTTTAGGGGGGATTTCTGGGTAACGACCGAGCCGGCAGGCGCTTTTGGTAAAAGGCCCAGCCGCTGACGGTCTGCGAAGGCGCGCGATTTTATCAGGCTTGAGGGGCAGCGGCCATCCTCGGGCCGACGGGCAGGGCCATATAGCTTAAAAAAGCCGGTTAAAAAAATGCTAATCGAGCCGGTAATGGCGTGTATTAAGGTATAGCCTTTAACCCGCTATCGTTATGACAGTACAAAAACTGCCATGACCCTGTGAATGTTTTACCGGCTGCTGTGGTCACAGCCTTGCCAAGCCGAGTTCACGCGGTCTGTTCCAGCCGCTAAATTTGTCGTTCGGGAATCTTCCATGCGTCTGTGTAATGTCTTCTTTGTAGGCTGCTTGTCGTTGGTCAGCCTGGCGAGTCATGCCGAAACCCTCAATGGCCTTTATCAAGTACTTGAACCGGTTGCCAGCCAGTCGCCCCAAGAGCGTGACCAGGCCACCCAGCGCGCCGTGCAAACCCTGGTGATCCGCCTGACCGGCGATGCCAAGGCTGCCGACGGCCCAGGCCTGGCGGCGATCCGCAAAGACCCGCAGCAAATCATCAGCCAATACGGCTACGACGCCGGCCCGCCGGAAAGCCTGCAGGTGGACTTCGACCCTGTGAGCACCGATCGCGCCCTGCGTGAAGCGGGCCTGTCGATCTGGGGCAGCAATCGGCCGTCGATCCTCGGCTGGTGGCTCAACGATTCCACTGACGGCAGCAGCCTGGTCGGTGATGGCCAGGCGATAGCCGGCGCACTGCGCCGTGCCGCGCAACACCGTGGCTTGCCGTTGCGCTTGCCCTTGGGTGACCTGGATGAGCAAGTCGTCGCCACAGCACCGAATCTGGAAAGTGCCGACGCCACACCACTGCGCGCCGCTTCCGAACGTTATGGCGCCGACGCATTGTTGGCGGTGCACGCGCGCCAGGAAGGCAACCAGTGGCAGGCCAAATGGCGCCTGTGGTTGGGTGACAAAAGCGAGCAGGGCAGCGCCCAGGGCGCTGACACTGGTGTGGTGGCCGATGCCGTAATGCTGGCGGTCAGCCAAAAACTGGCGCCGCGCTTTGCCGTCAAGCCAGGCGTCAGTACCGAACAATTGCTCGAAGTGCAGGGCATGAATCTGGAGCGCTATGCCGCTTTGGGCCATCTGCTCGAACCCTTCGGCGCTCAACCGCAGTGGGTGGATGGCAATCGCATTGTGTATCGGGTCAACGGCAGTGCAGATCAGTTGCGCACGCAGTTGAGCCTGGCCAAGTTGCAGGAGCTGCCTGCGGGCGAAGCGCCGGTTCAACCGCCGGTCGCCGATGGCACGCAGCCGCCGGCTGCTCCGGAGCCTCAGGCGCAGTTACGTTTTCGTTGGTAGGTGATCTTCCTTCTATATAGATAGAAGGAAGCAAATGAGAGATGGAGTGGTTTATGGCGGATACGCGTCGTTGGGTGTGGCTTGGTGGGGTTGTCCTGCTGTGCGTTTTTGTGTTCTTGCTGCATTCGATCCTGACGCCGTTCCTGGTCGCGTTGCTGCTCGCTTATCTGTTCGATCCGGTGGTGGATCGCCTGGAGAAAGCCGGTTTGTCGCGAACCTTGGGCGTGGTTGCGGTGTTTGCACTGTTCACGCTGATTATCACCGCCTTGGTGCTGGTGTTGGTGCCGATGCTGGCCAAGCAGCTGTTCCGTCTTTATGAGCTGGCGCCGCAAATGCTCGACTGGTTGCAGCACACGGCCATGCCGTGGGCCCAGGCTAAGCTGGGGTTGGCGGATGGCTTCTGGAAGTTCGACAAGGTCAAGGCCGCGATCAGTGAGCATATGGGCCAGACCACCGATATTGTCGGTGTGGTGCTCAGCCAGGCCACGGCCTCCAGCCTTGCGTTGATCGGCTGGCTGACCAACCTGGTGCTGATCCCGGTGGTGGCGTTCTACCTGCTGCGGGACTGGGACATCATGATGGCCAAGATTCGCAGTCTGCTGCCACGCAATAACGAAGAGCGCATCGTTTCCCTGGCGCAAGAGTGCCATGAAGTGCTCGGCGCGTTCGTGCGCGGCCAGTTGCTGGTGATGCTGGCGCTGGGGATCATCTATGCCGCTGGCCTGATGGCGATTGGTCTGGAACTGGGGCTGTTGATCGGCTTGATCGCAGGCTTGGCCGCCATCGTGCCGTACATGGGCTTTGTGATCGGTATCGGCGCGGCGCTGGTGGCCGGGCTGTTCCAGTTCGGCGGCGACCTGTACCCGATGCTCGGGATCGTGGCGGTATTCATGGTCGGCCAGGCCCTGGAAGGCATGGTGCTGACGCCGCTGTTGGTGGGCGACCGGATTGGCTTGCACCCGGTGGCGGTGATCTTTGCGATCCTGGCGGGCGGTGAGCTGTTTGGGTTTACCGGCATTTTGCTGGCGCTGCCGGTGGCGGCGGTGATCATGGTGTTGGTGCGCCACGTCCATGATCTGTATAAGGATTCGGATGCGTATACCGGGGTGGAAGACCCGGATCTGTAACCGTTTCGCAACAAACCCGGCCTAAGCCGGGTTTGTTGTTTCTGGGGGCGGGGTGTCAAACAATTTGCGCAAATCGCCCCGAGTTAACGCAAACCTTTGATTTTGCTTGTGGTCTGCTGCATTGTGCGCCCGGCGTCACGGGTATAAACTTTGCAAACTTTACACAGAGGCCACTAACGGTTCGTTTGGAGCCGTTCAGTCAGCATGAAACCGATTCAGCTGCCCTTGGGTGTGCGTCTGCGTGACGACGCCACCTTTATCAATTACTACCCAGGCGCCAATGCCGCTGCACTCGGCTATGTCGAGCGGCTCTGCGAAGCCGACGCCGGGTGGACTGAAAGCCTGATCTATCTGTGGGGCAAGCACGGCGTGGGGCGTACCCACCTGTTGCAGGCCGCGTGCCTGCGCTTCGAGCAGATGGGTGAGCCGGCGGTTTATCTGCCACTGGCTGAGCTGATGGACCGTGGCATCGGCATCTTCGACCACCTTGAGCAATACGAACTGGTGTGCCTGGATGACCTGCAGGCCATCGCCGGCAAGGCGGATTGGGAAGAGGCGCTGTTTCACTTGTTCAACCGCCTGCGTGACAGCGGCCGACGCTTGTTGATTGCTGCGTCCACCTCGCCGCGTGAGCTGCCGGTGAAGCTGGCTGACCTCAAGTCACGCCTCACTTTGGCGCTGATCTTCCAGATGCGCCCACTGTCCGACGAAGACAAGCTGCGTGCCCTGCAACTGCGTGCATCGCGTCGCGGCCTGCACCTCACCGACGAAGTCGGGCACTTTATCCTCACCCGTGGCACCCGCAGCATGAGCGCGTTGTTCGACTTGCTCGAACAGCTGGATCAGGCCTCCTTGCAGGCTCAGCGCAAGCTGACTATTCCGTTCCTCAAGGAAACCCTCGGCTGGTAGCCAACCCTTATCCAGTGGGGTTTTCGGCAACTTCCAGGCGCCAGAAAACCTGCGTTTGGGCCGTTATGGCCACGCAACAGGCATGAATAGGGTGTTAAGGGCTTAGATGTCATAGTCCAAACAAGAAGTCACATAGATCACGATTGAATTTGCAAATCGATGTGATAGAGGGCATAGTCTCGACTTCTTTACACATCAGCCACGGTCGTGCCCATGCTAAATCGCTTCGCACCCCTCGTGCCTCTCGCACTCGTTACCCTGTTGTTTGGTTGCGCCACCCACACTCAAAACGTGGCTGAGCAGCAAAAACCACAGGTTCAAAATCAGGCAAAGTTCGTTGCAGCCCAGTCTTCCACTGTCTATGAGGAAGAAGTTGCCACCGAGAAAGAACTCGCCGCCTTCGCCGGCAGCAAGCCTTACCAGCTTCCCGTTCTGGCTGACAGCATTCTCGAACGCGGCATGTCCCTGATCGGTACCCGTTACCGTTTCGGCGGTACCTCTGAAGCCGGTTTCGACTGCAGTGGTTTTATCGGCTACCTGTTCCGTGAAGAAGCCGGCATGAATTTGCCACGCTCGACACGCGAAATGATCAACGTGGACGCACCGTTGGTCGCACGCAACAACCTCAAGCCCGGTGATCTGCTTTTCTTTAGTACGGCAGGCCGTGGTCGTGTCAGCCATGCCGGTATCTACTTGGGCGATAACCAGTTTATCCACTCCAGCAGCCGTCGCAGTGGCGGTGTTCGAGTCGACAACCTGGGTGACAGCTACTGGAGCAAAACCTTCATCGAAGCCAAGCGCGCACTTGCCATGGCCCCGACTACGGTTACCGCTAGTAAGTAAAGTTAAAGTGATACTTGAAGTTTGACGTGTAAGCGCTAGAATCCCTGGACATTGTTGTAATCCGTTCGCGCGAGCTTTGCTTGCGCGTTCTGGTTTTCAGCGTTCGGCAGCGAAAGCCGCATCCAGATCAGGATTGTTCTGCCCATGTCGACCTCAGCCCGCCTCATTCTGCTGGTATGTGCCGCGCTCCTCAGCGCCTGCGCAAGCCGTCCACCGCCGCCTGCGCCTGTCGCAGTCAAACCCAAGCCGGTGTTCAACTATTCCACGCAAAATTTCTCGCCGGCTGCCGAAGACGTGCTCTTCCGTGCGTTGGGCCTGGTCGGCACGCCTTATCGCTGGGGCGGCAATACGCCAGACTCCGGGTTTGATTGCAGTGGCCTGATCGGCTTTGTCTACCGCGACGCCGCCGGCATCAGCCTGCCGCGCACCACCCGCGAACTGATCGTGATGCGCGCTCAGGATGTGAGCGAAAACAACCTGCAAACCGGCGACCTGATCTTCTTCGCCACCGGCGGCGGCTCGCGAGTAAGCCACGCAGGTATCTACGTGGGTGAAGGGCGATTCGTACACGCCCCGCAAACCGGCGGTACGGTGAAGTTGGACACCTTGTCCAAGGCCTATTGGCAGAATGCCTACCTGAGCGCCAAGCGCGTATTGCCAGCGAGCCTGGCGCGTAATCCTTAAGTCATTCAGGCCCAGTGTGGGAGCCAGCTCCCACATTTTGCCTGTGGCAGACTCAAGATCGGCTATTTAACCGCCGACACCCGCCACACCTTATTCCCCACATCATCGGCCACCAGCAAATCCCCTTGCTGATCAATCACCACGCCCACCGGCCGGCCCATGGCTTTCTCGTCTTTATTGAGGAATCCGGTCAGCACATCCACCGGCTGCCCTTTGGGTTGCCCGCCCTCGAACGGCACGAAGATCACCTTGTAGCCACTGTGCGGTTTACGGTTCCACGAACCATGCTGGCCAATAAATGCGCCGTTGCTGAATTGCGCCGGGAGTTTGCTGCCCTCGGCAAACGTCAGCCCCAGTGACGCGGTGTGCGGCCCAACGGCATAGTCCGGGGCGATGGCCTTGGCGACCAGGTCGAGGTTTTGCGGTGAGACGCGCACGTCTACATGTTGGCCGTAGTAGCTGAAGGGCCAGCCATAGAAAGCGCCATCCTTGACCGAGGTGATGTAGTCCGGCACCAGGTCGCTGCCAATCTCATCGCGCTCGTTAACCGCCGTCCACAGCTTGCCGCTCTGCGGTTCCCAAGCCATGCCGTTGGGGTTGCGCAGGCCGGAAGCGAAAATCCGATGCTCGCCCGTGGCGCGGTCGACTTCCCAGATTGCCGCGCGGCCTTGTTCCGCTTCCAGGCCGTTTTCGCCGACGTTGCTGTTGGAGCCCACACTCACATACAGCTTGCTGCCGTCCTTGCTGGCCACCACGTTTTTGGTCCAGTGGTGATTGATGCTACCGCCCGGCAGGTCGACCACCTTGGTGCCGGCTGCCTTGATCGCGGTTTCACCCGGCTGATAAGGGAAGCGCAGCAGCTTGTCCGAATCGGCGACGTACAGGTCGTTACCCACCAGCGTCATGCCAAACGGCGAGTTGAGGTTCTCCAGAAACACTGTGCGCGTCTCGGCCACACCATCATGGTCGGCATCGCGCAGCAGTGTGATGCGGTTCGGGCTTGGCACGCCCGCGCCAGCGCGGCCCATGACCTTCTCCATCACCCAGCCACGAATGCCGGTGGCGTCATCCGGTTTGGGTGGCGAATTGGTTTCGGCGACCAGCACATCACCGTTAGGCAAAACGTAGAGCCAGCGCGGGTGATCCAGGCCTTCGGCAAACGCCGCCACTTGAGTGCCGGCAGCGGCTGTCGGCTTGGCGCCTGCCGGCCAGCCGATCGCCGGGGCGATGTTGACGGTGGGGATCAGGGTTTTGTTCGGCTCCGGCAGTTTGGGCGATGGCCCGGTGCCGTCCGAGACCTGCAGGGTAGAGCTTTCACCGCAGGCGGCGAGGGTGCCAGCGAGCATGATCAGTAAGGCGAGTCTGGTTTTGTGCATGGTTTTCTCCTTAATACCTGTAAAGGTAGAGAAGCGCGGCAGTCGGATGGTTCAAGTGCAAGGCCAGCTTTAATTGACGCTCCACCCCCAACCCACTAACCTTCGCCGCTTGTTCCAGGTGCTCTGTGGCCCATGTGCCGACAGAGTGAAACAGGGAAGCCGGTGAGTGAGCGCGCTTATACACAGCGCAGCCGCAATTCCGGCGCTGCCCCCGCAACGGTAAATGAGTGAAAACGGTGCTTTTTGCCACTGTATCCGCGTGATATGGGAAGGCGCACCGTTGGCCTGCTCGCGCTACGTAGAGCGCCACTCATGAGCCCGGAGACCGGCCTGGATCATCCAACAGCATCACGGTGGGCGATGCTTGGCTGTCTGTTTTTTCTTTTTCCTGCCCGCCGTTTTTGTCCAGCCCCAACGGAGAGCTGCCATGACTGATTCCCCCGACCGCGACGAGCGCCACCTGGCGCGCATGCTGCGCAAAAAAGCCGTGATCGACGAGCGTATCGCCAATTCCCCCAACGAATGCGGCCTGCTGCTGGTGTTGACCGGTAACGGCAAAGGCAAAAGCAGCTCGGCGTTCGGCATGCTCGCCCGCGCCATGGGCCACGGCATGCAGTGCGGCGTGGTGCAGTTCATCAAGGGGCGCAACAGCACCGGCGAAGAACTGTTCTTCCGGCGCTTCCCCGAGCAAGTGCGCTTCCATGTGATGGGCGAAGGCTTCACCTGGGAAACCCAGGACCGCCAGCGCGACATCGCCGCCGCCGAAGCTGCCTGGGCGGTTTCCCGCGAATTGCTGCAAGACCCGTCCATCGGCCTGGTGGTGCTGGACGAGCTGAACATCGCCCTCAAGCACGGCTACCTCGATCTGGACCAGGTACTCAGCGACCTGCAAGCCCGCCCGCCAATGCAGCACGTGGTGGTCACCGGCCGTGGCGCCAAGCCTGAACTGATCGAAATGGGCGACACCGTCACCGAAATGGGCATGCTCAAACACGCGTTCCAGGCCGGTATCAAGGCACAGAAGGGCGTCGAACTTTGAATCAGCCCCGTCGTTGCCCAGCCGTATTGATCGCCGCTCCGGCGTCCGGCCAGGGCAAAACCACCGTCACCGCCGCGCTTGCCCGCTTGCACCGCAACCTGGGGCGCAAGGTGCGCGTGTTCAAATGTGGGCCGGATTTTCTCGACCCGATGATCCACGAGCGCGCCAGCGGTGCACCGGTGTATCAGTTGGACATGTGGATGGTGGGCGAGCAGGAAAGCCGCCGCTTGCTGTGGGAAGCGGCGGGCGAGGCTGACCTTATCCTCATTGAAGGCGTGATGGGGTTGTTTGATGGCACGCCGTCAAGCGCCGACCTGGCGCGGCACTTTGGTGTGCCGGTGCTCGGGGTTATCGACGGAACTGCGATGGCGCAGACCTTCGGCGCCCTGGCCTTGGGCCTGGCGCGTTATCAGCCGGACCTGCCGTTCGCCGGCGTGCTGGCCAATCGCGTCGGCACCTTGCGTCATGCGCAACTGCTCGAAGGCAGCCTCACTGAAGGCCTGCGCTGGTACGGCGCGTTGTCCCGCGAAACGGGGATTGAATTACCGAGTCGTCACCTGGGCCTGGTGCAAGCCAGCGAACTCAATGACCTCGATGCGCGCCTGGATGCCGCAGCCCAGGCACTGGGCAGCAGCTGCGAAGTGGCGTTGCCGCCGCCGGTGACGTTCGCCGCACCCAAAGTGATCGAGGCTGAGCCGCTGCTGGCCGGCGTGCGCATCGCGGTGGCCCGTGATGAAGCCTTCGCCTTCACTTACGGCGCGAGCCTTGACCTGCTGCGGGCAATGGGCGCAGAGCTGAAGTTTTTCTCGCCGATCCACGATCGCCAATTGCCCGACGCCGACAGCCTCTACCTGCCCGGCGGCTACCCCGAATTGCATCACCAGGCACTGTCTGAAAACACCTCGATGCTTGAGGCAATCCGCGCCCATCATGGGGCCGGCAAACCGCTGCTGGCTGAATGTGGCGGCATGCTCTACCTGCTGGATTCGCTCACCGATGTGGACGGCACCCGTGCCGAACTGGTCGGCCTGCTGCAAGGCGATGCGGTGATGCAAAAGAAACTCGCCGCCCTGGCCCTGCAAAGTGTCGAGTTGCCCGAAGGCGTGCTGCGTGGCCATACCTATCATCATTCCCTGACCAGCACCGAATGGCAGCCGATTGCCCGTGGCCTGAGCCCCAATGGCGGGCGCGGGGCCGAGGCGGTGTATCGGCAGGGGCGGATGACGGCTTCTTATGTGCACTTTTATTTTCCGTCGAATCCGACGGCGGTGGCCGCACTCTTTGCGCCTGTCATGAGCAACGCCTTCGCGAGCAAGCCCGCTCCCACAGGAGAATGCATTCCAAATGTGGGAGCGGGCTTGCTCGCGAAGAGGCCATGACGGACAACCAATACCCCCAAGCCGACCGCGACGCCGTCTACCGCGCCATCGCCGAACGCCGCGACATGCGCCACTTCACCGGCGGCACGGTCGCGCCCGAATTGCTGCACCGCCTGCTGCAGGCCGCTCACCAGGCGCCCAGTGTGGGCCTGATGCAGCCCTGGCGGTTTATCCGCATCAGCGACCGTCAACTGCGTGGGAAAATCCAGCAGTTGGTGGAACAGGAACGTGTGCGCACCGCCGAAGCCTTGGGCGAGCGCTCCGATGAGTTCATGAAGCTCAAGGTCGAAGGTATCCACGACTGCGCCGAAGTCTTGGTGGCCGCACTGATGGACGACCGCGAGCGCCACATCTTTGGTCGACGCACCTTGCCGGAGATGGACATGGCGTCGTTGTCCTGTGCGATCCAGAACCTCTGGCTGGCCGCCCGTGTCGAGGGCATCGGCATGGGCTGGGTCTCGATGTTCGAGCCACGGGCGCTGGCCGACCTGCTGGGCCTGCCGCCCGGCGCCAAACCCCTGGCCGTGTTGTGCCTGGGCCCGGTGGCCGAGTTCTACCCGGCACCGATGTTGCAACTCGAAGGTTGGACCGAACCACGGCCGCTGAGTGACATGTTGTATGAAAATGTGTGGGGAGTGAGTCAATGAGTGTGGCCTTGCTGTGTGTCGCTGCGGTGGCGCTGGATGCGCTGCTGGGCGAACCCAGGCGCTGGCATCCGCTGGTGGCGTTCGGCAATTTCGCCGGGCGCATCGAGCAACGTTTCAACACCGGTGGCCGTGGCTGGCGCAGCCACGGCGTGACCGCATGGTTTATCGCCGTGGTGCCGCTGACGCTGCTGGCCACCGCGTTGTCCTGGGCGCCCTATATCGGCTGGGTCCTGGAAATTCTGGCGTTGTACCTGGCGCTCGGCATGCGCAGCCTGGGTGAGCATGTGATTCCGGTTGCCCAGGCGTTGCGCAGCGGTGATCTGGATGAAGCGCGCAAGCGCGTGAGTTATCTGGTCAGCCGCCAGACCAGCGAGCTGGACAGCACCGAAGTCGCCCGCGCCGCCACCGAGTCAGTGCTGGAGAACGGCAGCGACGCGGTATTTGCCGCATTGTTCTGGTTTGTGGTCGCCGGTGTGCCGGGCGTGGTGCTGTACCGCCTGAGCAACACCCTGGATGCCATGTGGGGCTATCGCAACGAACGCTTCGAGCGCTTCGGCTGGGCAGCCGCCAAGATCGACGATGTGCTCAACTATATTCCTGCACGGCTGGTGGCGCTGACCTACGCCATTTTGGGCAAAACCCGCTTGGCGCTTAAATGCTGGCGCACCCAAGGCCCGACCTGGGACAGTCCCAACGCGGGCCCGGTGATGGCGGCCGGTGCTGGCGCCTTGGGCGTCGAGCTGGGTGGCGCGGCGATTTATCACGGCGAGCTGCATCAGCGTCCGCAGTTGGGCGAAGGCCCGGCCGCCGATGCCGACGCCATCGACCGTGGCTGGCAACTGGTGCAGCGCGGCGTATGGTTATGGCTGTTGATCCTGTGCGCGGGGGCGCAATTGTATGCTTGAGCATGGTGGGCGCCTGCGTAAGGCGGTGATTGAGTACGGGATTGCCGAGGCCGATTGGCTCGACCTGTCCAGTGGCCTCGCGCCCTGGCCCTGGCCGATCCCCGAGATCCCGCTGCGGGCCTGGGCGCGTTTGCCGGAAACCGACGACGGCCTGGAAAAGGCCGCCTGCGACTATTACGGCGCCGCCCACCTGCTGCCGGTGCCGGGCTCCCAGGCGGCGATCCAGCTGCTGCCGCGCCTGCGTCGTTCGGGCAAGGTTGGCGTGTTGTCACCCTGTTACGCCGAGCACGCCGAAGCCTGGCGCCGCGCCGGGTACGTGGTGCGCGAAGTGCAGGAGCAGGAAGTCGACTTCTTTCTCGACAGCCTCGACGTGCTGGTGGTGGTCAACCCCAACAACCCCACCGGCCTGAGCCTGAGCCCGCAACGCCTGCTGGACTGGCACGCGCGGCTGGCGCAGCGCGGCGGCTGGCTGGTGGTGGACGAGGCGTTCATGGACGTTACGCCGCAACTGAGCCTGGCCAGCCACACCCACCATGTCGGCCTGATCGTATTGCGCTCGTTCGGCAAGTTCTTCGGCCTTGCCGGCGTGCGCCTGGGCTTTGTGCTGGCCGAGCGCCGGTTGCTCAGGCTGCTGGCCGAACAGGTCGGTCCCTGGGCTGTCAGCGGGCCGACCCGCGTGCTTGGCCAGGTGTGCCTGCGCGATACGGCCGGGCAGGTTCGCCAGCGTGAGCGCTGTATCGAAGCAGCGCAGCGCCTGTTTGACTTGCTCGAACGCCACGGCTTTCAACCCCACGGTGGCTGTGCCCTGTTCCAGTGGTTGATCACCCCGCACGCCGAACGCATGCATGAATTCATGGCCCAGCGCGGCATTTTGCTGCGCCTGTTTGTCCATGACAGCAGCCTGCGCCTTGGCCTGCCCGATACCGAGGCGGATTGGCTGCGACTCGACGAAGCCCTGGCTGCCTACAAGGGAGCAACATGAGTACGCTGATGGTGCAAGGCACCACCTCCGACGCCGGCAAAAGTACCCTGGTGACCGCGCTGTGCCGCTGGCTGGTGCGCCAGGGCATCGCGGTGGCGCCGTTCAAGCCGCAGAACATGGCGCTCAACAGTGCCGTCACGGCCCAAGGCGGCGAAATCGGCCGCGCCCAGGCGGTGCAAGCCCAGGCCGCCAACCTCGCGCCGCACACCGACATGAACCCGGTGCTGCTCAAACCCAACAGTGACACCGGCTCCCAAGTGATCATCCATGGTCGCGCCGTGACCAGCATGAACGCCGTGGCCTATCACGACTACAAAGCCATCGCGATGCAGGCGGTGCTGGCCTCCCACACACGCCTGAGCGCGGCCTACCCGGTGGTGATGGTGGAAGGCGCCGGGTCGCCTGCCGAGATCAATCTGCGCGCCAATGACATTGCCAATATGGGCTTTGCCGAAGCGGTGGATTGCCCGGTGCTGCTGATTGCCGACATCAATCGCGGCGGCGTATTCGCCCATTTGGTCGGTACTCTGGAATTGCTTTCGCCGACTGAACAGGCGCGGGTCAAAGGCTTTATCATCAACCGGTTTCGCGGCGATATAGCCTTGCTGCAGCCTGGCCTGGACTGGCTGGAAGCGCGCACCGGCAAGCCAGTGGTGGGCGTGCTGCCTTATGTGATGGACTTGCACCTGGAAGCCGAAGACGGCATCGACCAGCGCCAGATCGACAAGGCCGCGCAAGTGCTCAAGGTGGTGGTGCCGGTGTTGCCGCGTATCAGCAACCATACGGACTTTGACCCGCTGCGCCTGCATCCCCAGGTGGATTTGCAGTTTGTCGGGCCGGGCCAGGCGATTCCGCCTGCCGACCTGATTATCCTGCCGGGCTCCAAAAGCGTGCGCAGTGACCTGGCCTATCTGCGTGCCAACGGCTGGGACACTGCCGTGGCTCGGCACTTGCGTTATGGCGGCAAAGTGCTGGGGATTTGCGGCGGCTTGCAAATGCTCGGCGAGCAAGTGCATGACCCGCTCGGGCTGGAAGGTCCGGCTGGTTCCAGTGAAGGCTTGGGGCTGCTGGCGTTCATTACGACGCTGGAGGAAGAGAAGCAGCTGCGCAATGTGCGTGGGCACTTGTTGCTGGAAGATGCCGAGGTCAGTGGCTATGAGATTCACGCCGGGGTGACTTGCGGTGAAGCGCTGGCAAACGCCGCCGTGCGGCTGGATGATGGCCGCAGTGACGGCGCGCAGAGTGCTGACGGGCAGATTCTCGGCACCTACCTGCACGGTCTGTTCGAAAGCCCCGCCGCGTGCAGCGCCTTGTTGCGCTGGGCTGGGTTGCAGGACGTACAGGAGGTGGATTACCACGCCTTGCGCGAGCGCGATATCGAGCGTTTGGCGGACCTGGTGGAGAACCACCTGGATACCGCGTTGTTGCGCAAGCTATGCGGGTTTTAACAGTGCACACACAATCCAACTGTGGGAGCTGGCTTGCCTGCGATGACGGTTTGTCGGCGTACATATCCGTCAGCTGGGTAACGGCCACTTATGGTTCCGCTCTGACAGCGGGTCACTTTTGTAAAGACACAAAAGTAACCAAAAAGTCTTCGCCCCACCACTCGGCACCTCGCCTAGGCTCGGTGTTCCCTCACTCCGGCTTGAATCCGTGGGCCGCCGCGATGGGCCATCCTTGGCCCAGCGCGGCTAACCCGGCGTCCTGCCGGGTTACCCACGGCTTCAAACCTGCGTTCGGCCAGCGTGGTTTAACGGGGCGACTGAGATCAAAATCAAAAGCCAGATCAACCGCCAAATCAAAAGCGAATCTGCCCTCCTGTGGGAGTTGGCTTGCCTGCGATGACGGTAGGTCAGCCACTGCATACCTATCTGACTCACCCCACTCGCCGCTGCACACCCCAACCTCGCCACCCGCCGAACAAGGCGCTATCCCATGCATCAACTAATCCTCGGCGGCGCCCGCTCCGGCAAAAGTCGCCTGGCCGAAAAGCTCGCCAGCGACAGCACCTTGCCCGTCATCTACATCGCCACCAGCCAGCCGCTGGATGGCGAGATGAGCGCACGTGTCGCGCATCACCGCGAGCGTCGTCCGGACCACTGGGGGCTGATTGAAGAACCGATCGAACTGGCCCGCGTACTGCGCGAAAACGCCGCCGCCGGGCGTTGCCTGCTGGTGGACTGCCTGACCCTGTGGCTCACCAACCTGCTGATGCTCGAAGACCCGGCGCGCCTGGCGCTGGAGCGTGATCAATTGCTGCACACCCTGGCTGCACTGCCGGGTGAAATCATTTTTGTCAGCAACGAGACCGGAATGGGTGTCGTGCCGCTGGGCGAATTGACTCGCCGCTATGTGGATGAAGCCGGTTGGCTGCATCAAGCCTTGGCCGAGCGGTGTCAGCGTGTTGTCCTGACGGTTGCCGGCCTGCCCCTGACTTTGAAAGGTACTGCGTTATGACTGACACCTGGTGGCTCAACCCCTGCAAGGCCGTCGACACGGCGGCGCACGAACAAGCGCTGGCACGCCAACAGCAGCTGACCAAACCGGCCGGCTCGCTCGGCCAATTGGAAGCGGTGGCGGTGCAACTGGCCGGCCTGCAAGGCCAGGTCAAACCGTTGGTGGACCAAGTGTGGATCGCTATTTTTGCCGGTGACCATGGCGTCGTCGCAGAAGGCGTGTCGGCCTTTCCCCAGGAAGTGACCGGGCAAATGCTGCACAACTTCGTTACCGGCGGCGCCGCCATCAGTGTGTTGGCGCGCCAGCTGGATGCGCAGCTGGAGGTGGTCGACCTCGGTACGGTGACGCCGTCCCTGAATCTGCCCGGTGTACGTCACCTGAATATTGGTGCGGGCACGGCGAACTTCGTCAATGGCCCGGCCATGACTGAAGCTCAAGGCCGCCTGGCGCTGCAAGCCGGTCGCGATAGCGCGCGTCGTGCATTGGAAAACGGCGCCCAGCTGTTTATCGGCGGTGAGATGGGCATCGGCAATACCACCGCCGCCAGCGCCTTGGCGTGCGCGTTGCTCGATTGCAAGGTCAGCGACCTCACAGGCCCGGGCACCGGTTTGAACGCCCAGGGCGTCAGCCACAAAGTGGCAGTTATCGAGCGCGCACTGGCGCTGCATGCCGGGCAGCGCAACGACGCACTGCACACCCTGTTCAACCTCGGCGGGTTTGAAATCGCCGCGCTGGTCGGTGCCTATCTGGCCTGCGCGCAAGAAGGCATCGTCGTACTGGTGGATGGGTTTATCTGCACCGTCGCCGCACTGGTCGCCACGCGCCTGAACCCGGCCTGCCGTGAATGGCTGGTGTTCGGCCACGGTGGCGCCGAGCCGGGCCATCGTCACGTCCTGCAACACCTTAACGCCGAACCCTTGCTGCAACTCGGCCTGCGCCTGGGCGAGGGCAGTGGTGCGGCGCTGGCAGTGCCGTTGCTGCGCCTGGCGTGTGCGCTGCACGGGCAAATGGCGACATTTGCCGAAGCGGCCGTGGCAGACCGCCCGGCATGACCTTGCACCTGGACCTGTTGCGCCACGGCGAAACCGAGCTGGGTGGCGGCCTGCGCGGCAGCCTCGACGACGCGCTCACCGACAAGGGTTGGGCACAGATGCGCGCCGCCGTTGCAGAGCAGGGGCCTTGGGACCGCGTGATCAGTTCGCCGTTGCAGCGTTGCGCGCTATTCGCCCAAGAGCTGGGCGCACGCCTCGATGTGCCGGTGAGCCTGGAAAAAGATCTGCAGGAATTGCACTTCGGCGCCTGGGAAGGGCATAGCGCAGCAGCGCTGATGGAAACCGACGCTGAAGGGCTCGGCCTGTTCTGGGCTGATCCGTACAACTTCACACCACCCGAGGGCGAGCCGGTCAGCGACTTTTCCCGCCGTGTGCTGGGCGCCATCTCACGTTTGCATCAGGCCTATGCCGGTGAGCGCGTGTTGCTGATCAGTCACGGTGGCGTGATGCGTCTGCTACTGGCGCAGGCGCGCGGTTTGCCGCGCGAGCAGTTATTGAATGTCGAAGTTGGCCATGGCGGGCTGTTCAGCCTGCGCGTGTCTGCCGATGGTGTGTTGAAGGAAGGAACCTGACGATGCTGCCGTTCTGGATTGCCCTGCAATTTCTCAGCAGCCTGCCGATTCGTTTGCCGGGCATGCCGCAGCCTCAAGAGCTTGGGCGTTCGCTGCTGTTTTATCCCGTGGTCGGGCTGTTGTTCGGCGTGCTGTTATGGGCGCTGAACAGCGTATTGATGGGCGCGCCGTTGTTGCTGCATGCCGCCTTATTGCTGACGGCGTGGGTGTTGCTGAGCGGTGGCTTGCACCTGGACGGCCTGGCGGACAGCGCCGATGCCTGGCTCGGTGGTTTCGGCGACCGCGAGCGCACCCTGACCATCATGAAAGACCCGCGCAGCGGGCCGATTGCGGTGGTCACCCTGGGCTTGGTGCTGTTGCTCAAGTTCACCGCGCTGGTGGCGTTGATCGAGAAACATAATGGTGCGGCGTTGATCCTGGCGCCGCTGATCGGGCGGGCATCGATGTTGGCGCTGTTCCTTACCACACGCTATGTGCGCGCTGGGGGGTTGGGCCAGGCGCTGTCAGACTATTTGCCGCGCGTTGTCGGCCAACAGGTGTTGATCCTCAGTGGCCTGGCCTGCATCCTGATCGGCGGTTTCAGTGGCGGCATTGCGGTTCTGTTGGCGGCACTGTGTTTTATCGGCCTGCGCCAATTGATGGTCAACCGGCTCGGTGGCACGACGGGCGACACTGCGGGCGCGCTCCTGGAGCTGCTGGAAGTCGCGGTGTTGGTCGGTTTGGCGCTGTAACACTTTCTTGCATTTCCTTAATCGCGGGTATATACACGTTCCATGCTTGCCTCCCAATGTTTATGCACCAACCTGCGACGTGCCGCCCGTGGCGTCAGCAGGCATTACGACGGCGCTCTCGACGGCTTCGGGATCAACGTCGCCCAGTATTCTCTGCTGTGCAATTTGCAGCGCCTCGACCAACCGAGCATTTCCAGCCTGGCCGAAGCCATGGGCCTGGATCGCAGCACCTTGGGCCGCAACTTGCGCGTGCTGGAGGGCGAAGGCCTGGTACAACTGGTCGAAGGCGATGACCTGCGCAACCGCCTGGTGCTGTTGACGCCAGCCGGCGAAGAGCGGCTGGCTGCGGCGTTGCCGGCGTGGGAAGCGGCGCAGCAAAAATTGATTGATCAGTTAGGCGCCGAAAAGCGCGAAACCTTGTTGGCCTTGCTGGATGAACTCGCCTGATCGCGGGTTTGTTCGATTACAAGCGGGTATATACCCGCGAGCGGAGAATAAGAATATGACCTCGATGTGGCGCACCAGTGGTTGGATCCTTGTGGGGAGTGCGCTGATCCTGGCGTTGTCCTTGGGCGTGCGGCATGGCTTTGGCCTGTTCCTGGCGCCGATGAGCAACGAATTTGGCTGGGGCCGCGAGACGTTTGCTTTTGCCATCGCCCTGCAGAACCTGATCTGGGGCCTGGCGCAGCCGTTTACCGGCGCCCTGGCCGATCGTTTTGGCGCGACCAAGGCAGTGTTTGTCGGCGGCGTGCTGTACGCCGTCGGCCTGGTGTTGATGGGCATGTCCGATTCGGCGTGGTCATTGTCGCTGAGTGCGGGTTTGCTGATTGGCATCGGCCTGTCGGGCACCTCGTTTTCGGTGATTCTCGGCGTGGTGGGCCGCGCCGTACCGCCGGAAAAACGCAGCATGGCCATGGGCATCGCCAGCGCCGCAGGCTCTTTCGGCCAGTTCGCCATGGTACCAGGCACTTTGGGTTTGATCGGCTGGCTGGGCTGGTCGGCCGCTTTGCTGGCATTGGGCCTGATGGTGGCGTTGATTTTGCCGCTGGTGGCGATGCTAAAGGACAAGCCGCTGCCGGTGGTGACTGGCCAGCAAACCTTGCGCGAAGCCTTGAAGGAAGCCTGTTCCCATTCCGGCTTCTGGTTGCTGGCATTCGGCTTTTTTGTGTGCGGTTTCCAGGTGGTGTTTATCGGCGTGCACCTGCCGGCGTATCTGGTCGACCAGCATTTACCGGCCACTGTGGGCACTACGGTGCTGGCCTTGATCGGTCTGTTTAATGTATTCGGCACCTACACCGCCGGCTGGCTTGGCGGGCGCATGTCCAAGCCTCGGCTGCTCACCGGCCTGTACCTGCTGCGTGCGGTGGTCATCGTGTTGTTCCTGTGGGCGCCGGTCACCGAAGTCACGGCCTACCTGTTTGGCATGGCCATGGGCTTTTTGTGGCTGTCCACGGTGCCGCTGACCAACGGCACCGTCGCCACCTTGTTTGGTGTGCGAAACCTCTCGATGCTCGGTGGGATTGTGTTTCTGTTCCACCAACTCGGCTCGTTTCTCGGCGGCTGGTTGGGCGGGGTGGTCTATGATCGAACCGGCAACTACGATTTGATCTGGCAGGTGGCAATTCTGCTCAGCCTGCTCGCCGCCGCGTTGAACTGGCCGGTGCGCGAGCGGCCGGTGGCGCGCCTGCAGGCGCAAATGGAGGCGGCATGAGTGTGACGGCACGGTGTTTGGTGGTGGCGGCGCTGGTCGTGCTGATGCTGCTGGCCTGGTGGGGCTGGCAGCGCGGTGGGCTGGCATTGATGCAACTGGGTATGTCGATCTGTTAAGTTCGTGGTCTGGAAATGTTAAGGACTTATGACATGCAGATGCGCTGGCTTGCAGTACCCGTCCTGATGGCCATTGGCAGTGCTGCCATGGCCGCCAATTGCCCGCCGTTGCTTGAGGGCCAATTGCCCAAGCTGCGCGCCAAGGAATCCATCGATCTGTGCCAGCGCTTCGCCGGCAAACCCCTGGTGATCGTCAACACCGCCAGTTTTTGTGGGTTCGCGCCGCAGTTCAAAGGCCTCGAAGCCTTGTACCAGCGCTATAAGGGCCAGGGCCTGGAAGTGATCGGCGTACCGTCCGATGACTTCAAGCAGGAAGCCAAGACCGGCGAAGAGACCGCCAAGGTCTGTTACGTGAATTACGGCGTGACCTTCACCATGACCGAGCCGCAAAAAGTCAAAGGACCGGACGCGGTCCACCTGTTCAAGGTCCTGGCGCAGCAGACCAGCGCGCCAAAGTGGAATTTCTACAAGTACGTGGTCGATCGCCAGGGCAAGGTCATTGCCAACTTCTCCAGTTTGACCAAGCCGGACAGCCCGGACCTGATCAAGGCAGTGGAAGCGGCATTGGCCTCCAAACCCTGAACGTCGGGCATTAAAAAGCCCCGCCTCCTGTGCAGGAGAGCGGGGCTTTTTTAGATTCAGCTGGCGAGCCGGTCAGGCTCGCGGTGAATCAGAACTTGTAAGTCGCACCCAGGCCGTAACCCCAAGCGCTGTTTTTGTACTCGGCGTTGTAGGCGTTGCCCTTGCCGGTACGGTTGACGTTGACTTCTTCTTCCCACAGGTAGGAGACGGCAGCGTCGATTGTCCAGTCTTCGGTCGGGCTGAAACCGGCACCAAAGCTGACGGCCTTACGGTCGCCAGTCGGGATACGCACCGAACGGTCGGTGTTGTTGGTAGGCGATTGGTCAACCGAGAAACCGGTACGCAGTACCCACTGTTTGTTCACCTGGAACGAAGCACCGATGGCCGAGGCCCAGGTGTCATGCCAGTTCTGTGGCTCGTTGATGCGACCGATTGGGCCAGCCGCGCCACCCAGTGCAGGCGAAACACCCGAGTTGTTGACGGTGATTTCTTTCAGGCGGCTCCAACGGGTCCATGTAGTACCCGCATACAACGTCCATTGGTCATCCAGCTTGTGGGTGATGGACATGTCGTAGGATTCTGGCGTGGTGATATTCAACTTGGCGTCAAAACGCCCGCCGTTGAACGGACCAAAACCCGGGCCGGAAATATCGGTGTGACCCGAGAGGTTGTAGGAAACCTTGGAGGTGTACGTCAGGCCGATGTTGGTGCTCGCCCATGGCGTTACCAGGATACCGACTTTGTAGCCCCACGCGGTGTCATCGCCCTTGATGTCCACCAGGCCATCATTGCGGCCGAAGGTTTGCGCCAGCGGCGTCGACGAGGTCAGGTTACCGCTGATCTTGTTGAACGTCGGGCCAAAACCCACGGACACGTATTCGTTGAAGGCGTAGCTGACAGTCGGCTGGAGGGTGACGACTTTAACGTCACTCTTCTTGCCGTAGTAACGGCCGCCGAAGCTGTCTTCGTAGTTGGTGATCAGGCCGAACGGCGCATACACGCCCAGGCCGAACGCCAGGTCATCGGTGGCTTTTTTCACGGCAAACAACATCGGGACTTTGGTAAAAGGAACCATGTCGCCGTCGTTGCTGCTGCCGGGTGGGCCACCGCTGGTGTTTTTGATATCGGTCTTGGCGTCGATAGCTGCGACGCCGGCAGTGATTTGATCGCGCTTGAGGCGCGACATGCCGGCAGGGTTGCCAGCGACAGTACTTGCATCATCGGCAGATGAAGAGCGCCCCGCAAAACCCGTACCCATCCCACTGATGCTTTGCTCGTTGAGGGCAAAGCCGCTCGCAAACAGTTGGGTGGAGGCCATTGCAACGGCGAGGCTAAGTGTGGTCTTGAGCATTACTTTTTTCATTATTAGAACTCCGTGGTGATCACCGCTGCGGAAAGTAACAATAAATTTAGGTTAGCGCTATAGGCTGTAATGCAGGAGATAGAGCGGTTTTGTAGGACAATCCGACCAAAATCAACGTATTTAGCCGAATCTTGCAAAACGCCTGATCAACAAGTGACCTGATTCATGGGTGAAACACAGGTTTGCCAGGCTTGGGTAAAATCCCGCAGCCGGCCTTGAGGGTGAAATATTTCTTTCCAGATGCGCGCCATCGCCAGTACATCGCCAGGCTCCGGCAGGGCAGGGCGGTGTTGCTCCACCAGCAGCCAGGCAATGGCGGTGGCATACCGAAGGTTAACGGTCAGCTCAAGCTGCGGCGCACTGAGGAATGCATGCTGGCTGGCCAGCCCGCGTACCAGGCTGGCGCGCTCGGGGTCGCGCGCCAGGTAGTGGTCCCAAAGGGCGCGGTGGCGCGGCTCGGTGATGCTGTACAGGCCGTGGCCACGCCGGTCATGCAGCGCCGAGCCGAGTTCCGACTGGCTGGCGGCAATGCCCAGCAGCAGGGCTTCGGCTGTCGCGTCATGGCGGCCGAGGTAGATCAAAGTCGGCCGGATCACATAACGACACAATTCGCTGGCGGCGATACCCATACAAGCCTCGGTCCATGAAAGTGGTCGACGGTGCCTGAGAGGGGGCTTGGCAGCTGTGAATCGAATCTCAGGCCCGTCGCAAGCGGATCATGCCGCTTGAGTTGAAGTGTAGTGTCATATTCACGATGTAAAGGACTGTTTTTAAAACATCTTCTTCATTTAGTTATAACGTTTATATCTATTTGAACTTAGCCAAAATGTTTCAATGACGAATTTCAGGCAATAAAAAACCCTGCTTTTTAAACAGGGTTTTTGTGTTTCAGCGACTCGGGTCGATCAGGCAGTCAGTGCCTGACGGGTACGCTCGATCACGGCCTGCAGCGGTTCTGCGCTGGAGTATTGATCGGGGTACAGGCGTTCGCTGTGACGAGCGATGCCGTGTTCGTTGACCAGGGTGAAGCTGAAGCAGCCTTTGCGAGCGGCCATGATCAGGCAGTTCATTGGTGCAAAAGCGTTGGTGAGGGTGCGAATGGCATCCTGAGTGTGGATTTGAGCGTTCATATTATTGGTGTTCCTACAAATGACACGGATAAGAACCGTGCAGCGTTAAAACGTTCCAGTAACGTTGATCACCATTGATCAAACGAAGAACCCGACTGGAACAAAGCAGCCAGTTTGAAGCGCTATTAAGTTGGCGCGCTTGGGCTGGCAGGTAGGTACTTAGGAGGGCAGGCAACACAACAGGGGCAAAGGTTCTGGGCCCAGGGTGAAGATCCTGATCAATTTGCAGGTTGGTTCGGTCAGAGTATTGAGACTTCGCGACACCCTTTGCATATTCAAAGGCAGTGTCGTCGCAAGTGATACCTGGAAACCATCGAGGTGGTCGGTCCCGTGTTGTTCAGGGGAGTTGTTCGACCAGAATTGACTTTCAGCTTGGTACTAACGCCGCGGATAGTAACGGATCGAAACCGGGAAGGGAAGCGGCTGAGCAAAAAACTTTTATCAACCGCCCAGCAGGCCACGATAGACCAGCACCGTCACGGCCGCCGCCAGTGAGCAACCCAGCCCGTAGGCGGCGAGGGTCAGGCGCCAGGAACGGCCGGTCTCGATCACCTTCATCACGTCGCGCATGTCATTGATCCGGCCGTCTCCCAGCTCGATGCACAGGCTGACGGCAGTAAAGGCCGCCGATAACAGGATAGCAATGGCGAACAACGCCCCGTCAGGCGAGGGCAGCGCTGCATTGATGCCCAGTGAGGTCGCGCAGATGGCGAGCAGCAACACGGCAAACAACAGAATTCCTTTCATCGGCGCCTACAGGAGGGTCAAGTCGATGGGGCGTGAGTGTGGCGAGCCGAGGCGGATTTGAAAAGTACTCTGTTCCTGCAGGCCGGTAACATTTTCGAACAGGTTGAAGCAAAAAACCTCGGTGATATAACCACTGGATGGGTACTTGTGCACATTAGTTGCGCGGTGTGTAACCCCTCTGTCAACTGCCCGGAAGCGTCGTCGTTAGCCTGCAACGAAAATTTAAGTCAATGAAAAACATCACTTTTTTTTATTGGTGAAAAAATCGTCAGTTTGACTGCGGCCCCCGTTTCATGGGCCTTTGCGCGAGTTCAAGGCAGGTTGTCCACTGAGTTATCCACAGCTTCTGTGGATTGTCCCGAGCGCTTGCTCTAGAACGGGCGTGTAGGATTTTTCCAGCTTTACCTGCGCGAAAAAAAGAGTAGAGTGGCGCGCCTTCCAATCTGTCCCACAGTGCTTTATGAAGTTTCGCTCAGTATCACCCTCTGTTACCGACACCCCTCAAACTGTTACCGCACCCAAGCGCTTTTCCTTGAAAGTTGCCTTGTGGTTGCTCGACAGCCCGCGACTGGGGCACAACGTCAACGTCAAGCACTTCGCCGGGCACCTGCTCAAGCAGCCGGCCCGCGATGGCGTAGTCGCCGCCCAAAGCCGGCTGGGCCAGTTGATGTGTCGCGAGTGCGGCAATGCCCGCGACCGCCGCATCGGCCACGACCTGCTGCGCCTGGCCGCCCGCGCCGGCGACCGTCGCGCCCTGCGCGAGTTGGGGCAGGTCGAAGACTGAGCTGTCCTCAAGCCCCGTGCTTGGTTAACCTTGCTCCTTTTGGGTGATGGCAGAAATGGCTATGGTTTTTGACTGGACCAGTATTGCCTTGGGTCTGGCGGGTGCAGCAGTGCCGTTACTGGCCCTGTGCTGGCAGATTCAACGACGACTGAGCGCGCGCATGACCGGCTGGGAGCTGCTCGAAGAGCGCCTGGCTACCGCGCAACTGGCCCAAGAGGGGCTGGCCGCGCAACTCGACGCCAGTCGCGATGAAATCAGCGACCTCAGCCAGGCCAACGCCGCCAAACAGGCTGACCTGGCCGCCATGCGCCGCGAAGTCGAACTGCTGCAAATCGACCGCGATAATGCCCGCGACGCCGCCCACGCCTGGAACCTCGACCGCAGCGCCA
Organism: Pseudomonas sp. KBS0710; assembly: GCF_005938045.2. Taxonomy (GTDB): domain Bacteria; phylum Pseudomonadota; class Gammaproteobacteria; order Pseudomonadales; family Pseudomonadaceae; genus Aquipseudomonas. The sequence continues at coordinate 1,186,822 of NZ_VCCF02000001.1, forward strand.
AGGAAACCGAGCTGCGCCGCCTCGATGCGCTGTCAGCCGCCTTGCGCGCCGAACTGCGTGAGCAACAGGACAGCCATCAACAGCGCCTCACCGACCTGCAAGGTTCGCGCGATGAGCTGCGCGCGCAGTTTGCCGAACTTGCCGGAAAGATCTTCGATGAGCGCGAGCAGCGTTTCGCCGAAACCAGCCAGGAACGCCTGGGCCAGTTGCTTGACCCGCTGAAGGAGCGCATCCAGTCCTTCGAAAAGCGTGTGGAAGAAAGCTATCAGAACGAGGCCCGCGAGCGTTTTTCCCTGGCTAAAGAGCTTGAGCGTCTGCAGCAATTGAACCTGCGCCTGTCGGACGAAGCCACCAACCTGACCCGCGCCCTCAAGGGCCAGAAAACCCAGGGCAACTGGGGCGAACTGATTCTTGAGCGGGTGCTGGAACATGCCGGGCTGGAGAAGGGCCGCGAGTACCAGACCCAAGTGAGCCTCAAAGGGCCGGACGGCGAGCGCTTCCAGCCGGACGTGCTGATCATGTTGCCGGGCGACAAGCAGGTGGTGGTCGACTCCAAGGTCAGCCTCACGGCGTATCAGCAATATGTGGCGGCAGATGATGAGGTGATTGGCCAGGCGGCCCTCAAGCAGCATGTACTGTCCCTGCGTAACCACGTCAAAGGCTTGGCCGGCAAGGATTACAAGCGCCTGGAAGGGTTGCACAGCCTGGATTTCGTGTTGCTGTTCGTGCCCATCGAGGCGGCTTTTTCCGCGGCTTTGCAGGCTGAGCCGAACCTGTTCCAGGAGGCGTTCGACCGCCATATCGTGATTGTCAGCCCCACCACCTTGCTCGCCACCCTGCGGGTAATCGACAGCCTGTGGAAGCAAGAGCGTCAGAGTCAGAACGCGCGGGAAATTGCCGAACGGGCCGGCTGGCTGTACGACAAGTTCGTGCTGTTTATCCAGGACCTGGATGAAGTGGGCAACCGTCTGCAACAGTTGGATAAGGCTTACAGCGCGGCGCGTAACAAGCTCACAGATGGGCGTGGGAATCTGGTCAGCCGTACCGAGCAATTGCGGTTGCTGGGCGCGCGCGCGAGTAAAAGCCTGCCGGCGGATTTGCTCGAACGCGCAATGACCGATTCAGACGGCGTGGCGCACCTGCCCGAGTAAATGCAATCCGACCGAGTACACTGTTTAAAGCGGCAAATGCCGACTCAACAACGCCCGCAACGCCGCCGGTTTCACCGGCTTGGCCAAGTAATCCAACCCCGCTGCATGCACCTCGGCGACCATCTCCGGTCGCCCATCGGCACTGATCACCACCCCGGGAATCGGCTCCGCCAGCTGCGCCCGCAGCCAGCCCATCAGCTCCGTGCCCGTCTCGCCGTGGTCCAGGTGGTAATCCACCAGCGCCAATTGCGGTCGCACACCTTCAGCCAGCAGTGCCGCGCATTGCGCCTGGTCGGCGGCGGTCCACACCTCGCAGCCCCAGCGCGTCAGCAGGCTGCGCATGCCGATCAGGATGCTTTCCTCGTTATCCACGCACAGCACCTGCGCGCCGCTTAATGGCTGCCCATTGTCTGGCGCGATCTTGACCTGCGGGCTGGCCTGGTTGCGCGCCAGCGGCACGCGCACGCTGAACACGCTGCCTTGGCCCGGCCACGAGCGCACGCTCAATGTATGCCCGAGCACGCGGCACAGGCCGTCAGCGATGGCCAGGCCCAGGCCCAGGCCTTTCTCGGCGCGGGTCTGGTGGCTGTCCAGGCGCTTGAACTCTTCGAAGATGACCTTCTGTTTATCCAGCGGAATGCCAGGGCCACGGTCCCACACTTCCAGGCACAGTTCGCCTTTGCGCCTGCGCACGCCCAGCAGCACGGGGCCGTCGGCATAGCGGAACGCATTGGTGAGAAAATTCTGCAGAATCCGCCTGAGCAACTTGATGTCGCTGTCCACCCGCAACCGGCTGCCGCGCAAGCGAAAACGCAGGCCCTGCTCCTGAGCCAGCGCCTTGAATTCGGCGCCGAGGGTGTCGAACAGCTCGTTGAGCACGAAGGGCTGGCGCTGCGGGTTAATCTTGCCGTTTTCCAGGCGTGAGATATCCAGCAAATCACTGATCAAGTCTTCGGCCGAACGCAGCGAGCTGTCCAAGTGCTGCACCAATTGCCGGGCGTCGGCAGACAGGCCATCGTGCTGGTGGGAGAGGGCAGCCGAGAACAGGCGAGCGGCATTCAAGGGTTGCATCAGGTCGTGGCTGACAGCCGCAAGGAAGCGGGTTTTCGACTGGCTGGCAGATTCGGCCACGCCCTTGGCGTCGGTCAAAGCGACATTGAGTTGGGACAGCTCATGGGTGCGCTCGGTCACTCGTTGCTCAAGGCCTTCATTGGCCTCGGTCAGCGCCTGCTCGGCCTCCCGAAACGCAGTGATGTCGGTAAAGCTCATGACAAACCCGCCGCCGGGCATCGGATTGCCGATCAGCTCAATCACGCGGCCATTCGGGAATAACCGTTCGGAGGTGTGCGCGCGACCTTGGCGCATCCAGTGCAGGCGGCGCGCTACGTGCACTTGGGCCTCGCCCGGCCCACACAGGCCGCGCTCGGCGTTGTAGCGAATGATGTCGGCAATCGGCCGGCCCACGCTGATCAGGCCTTCGGGGTAGTTGAACAGTTCCAGATAGCGGCGGTTCCAGGCCACCAGCTTGAGGGACTGGTCGACCACACTGATGCCCTGGGTGATGTTTTCGATCGCGCCTTGCAGCAGCGCGCGGTTGAACTGCAACACCTCGGAGGCTTCGTCGGCGATGCGTACTACGTCCTCCAGCTGCATCTCCCGACCTTCAATCGCGGCTTTTACCACAGCGCGTGTCGAAGAGGCGCCGAGCACGCCGGCCAGCAAGCGTTCGGTGTGGGCGATCCAGTCGTTATCGGCGTTCTGGTTGGGGTTGAAGCCTTTGCCTTGGCGATAGGCGAAACGGATAAAGCTTTGCTGGGCGCGTTCCTCGCCGACAAAACGTGCCGCAAGGCTGAGCAGGTCGCTGATCTGCACCGACAGCATCGAGCGCGCATTGGCGCGCTGACTGATTTCCTGACCGATAAAGCGCCCGGCCTGCCAATGCTCGGACACCCGTGTGCGCGACAGCATCGACACCCACACGAACAGCGTAAAGTTGCCCGCCAGGGAAAACACAGTGCCCAAGGTCAACGAGGTGACGGTGAAACCAAAGGGGTGCGAATGCATCCACGTCAGCCCGGGGAAAAGGCTTAACGACCAGCCCAGGCTTTTCGCCGTTACCGGTAGGACCAAGGTGTAGAACCACAGGAAAGTGCCCGCCGCCAAGCCGGCAAACACGCCGCGTCGGTTGGCCTGCTTCCAATACAGCGCGCCAAGCATCGCGGGCGCCAGTTGGGTAACGGCGGCGAACGCGATCTGGCCGATGGTTGCCAGGCTCGCGCTGGAGCCGAGCAGGCGGTAACTCACGTAGGCCAGCAACAGGATGATCACAATGCTGACGCGGCGCACCGACAGCATCCAGTGGCGGAATACTTCGAACGGCCGCTCGGCGCTGGAACGGCGCAGCAGCCACGGCAGCAGCATGTCGTTGGAGACCATGGTCGACAAGGCGATGCTCGCCACAATCACCATGCCGGTGGCCGCCGAGGCGCCGCCGATAAACGCCAGCACAGCAAGCGCCGGGTGCGCTTCGGCCATGGGCAGGCTGATCACGTAGGAGTCCGGCAATACCGAGGCGGGCAAAAGCATTTTGCCGCCGAGGGCGATAGGGATGACGAACAGTGCGGCGAGGATCAGGTACGCGGGGAACACCCACTTGGCCAGGCGCAAGTCCTGCGGGTCGATGTTCTCCACCACAGTGACGTGAAACTGCCGCGGCAGGCAGATGATCGCCATCATCGCTACGCCGGTCTGCACCACCATCGATGGCCAGTTGATGGTTTCTGTCCAGTATTCCTCCAGGCGCGGGGCGAGCATGGCCTGGCTGAACAGATCGCCAAATCCGTCGTACAGGCCGAAGGTCACGAATGCACCGACCGCCAGAAACGCGAACAGCTTGACCAGCGATTCAAACGCAATCGCCAGCACCATGCCACGGTGGTGTTCGGTGGCGTCGAGGTTGCGGGTACCGAATACAATGGTGAACAGCGCCAATACCAGCGACACGATCAACGCGGTGTCCTGGGCGCGGGTGCCGGTGGTGTCGGGGCCGGAGCCGATCAACAGGTTCACGCCCAGCACGATGCCTTTGAGTTGCAGGGCGATATAGGGCAGCACGCCGACCAGGCAGATCAGCGCCACCACCACGGCCAGGGATTGGGATTTGCCGTAGCGTGCGGCGATAAAGTCGGCAATGGAGGTGATGTTTTCCTGCTTGCTGATCAGAATCATCTTCTGCAGCACCCAAGGTGCCAGCACCAGCAGCAGGACAGGTCCCAGGTAGATCGGTAAAAACGCCCACAGCTGCTCGGCGGCCTGGCCTACGGCGCCGAAGAAGGTCCAACTGGTGCAGTAAACGGCTAGCGACAGGCTGTATACCCAGGCACGCATGCGTGGCGGCAGCGGCGCGTGGCGGCGATCACCGTAAAAGGCGATGGCAAACATAATGGCCATATAGGCCAGGGCAACGGCGGCGATCAGCCCGCTGGACAGCGTCATGGTAACTCCGAGCATAAGAACACCCGGGCATTCCGAGCCCGGTAGGACAGTCTCGCATGATGCCGGGGGTTAGTCAGTGTCGACCAAGGTCGTGTGGGATCGAATGTCGCAGGGCGTGTTCAACGCGGTGGCAGGGTTTTCTGACGCAAGATGTAAACGGTCACCAACACCGCACTGGTCAGCATAAACCCACGTGCCCAAGGCAGCGGCACCAGGTAGCAGGAAAACCCAATGCTCAGCCACATCAGGCCTATGGCATACACCTTGCCCTTGAGCGGAATACCATTGCCATCCAGATAGTCACGAATCCACGGCCCCAGGCGCGGATGTTCCACCAGCCATTGGTAAAAGCGCGGGGAGCTTCGAGCGAAGCAGGCGGCGGCGAGCAGCAGGAAGGGTGTGGTTGGCAATACCGGCAGGAAAATACCAATCACGCCCAGCGCTACGCTCAGCCAGCCGATGGCCAGCAGCACGTAGCGCAGGAGCAGTGAGCGGTTGCCCATGGGCGTCATGGGCAGACGACTCAGTGGTGACGAGGCTTGAGGATCGCCGGTTTTTCGTCAGGCGCGTTGCACAGCAGGTACAAGGCGGTGAGGGCTTCCGGGATCTGTACGATCATGTCGTCCATCAGGTTGGCATCGGCGGCGATGTCGGAGAATTCCGGCTGGTCGTCGAACAAGCCCGAACCGACCATGATCGGCAGCAGCATTTCGCTGACTTCTTCCTCGGCAGTTTCGAACCAGGCGGCTTCGCGCAGGAACACACCTTCCATGAAGCCGATGCACCAGCCGCGCAGGTCGGAGTCATCCGGCTCCTCACCCAGGTCCAGCTCGCATGGCAGCTCGAATTCCTCATCGGAAGCCAGTTGGCGACCAATGTGGGCCTTGAGGGCCAGCAGGGTCGATTCGATTTCTTCGCGTTGGGCGGCGTCGGCGTAGTGCGGTTCTTCGGCGAACAGCGCGTCGATCCATTCACGGTCGGGCACGACGTCGGCGCAGATCGACAGGGCGGTCAGGTAGCCGTGAGCGGCCACGTAGTCCAGCGCCTCGTCATGCAGCTCATCGGCGTCGAGGAAGGCTTGCAGGCGGGTTAGTTGCTCAGCGAAGGACATTGAAGGGCTACCTTGGGAATAAACGATGCTGAATTCTAGGCTTTCTTGAGCGCCCAGGCCAGCTGCAAGGCATATTTGCCGGGTTTTAGAGCACGATGACTATTCGTCAGTGACGCCCTTTGCCGGGTAACGCTCGGGTATACTGCCGCGTTTTGTGATGCCCCTGCAGGCCAAGCGCCAATCCGCGAAAACTTCGCTTACGGATTATTTCCCGTGAAGCGGTGTTTTTTCGGCCAGCCTGTACAGAGGGATTTCGGCACCATTTTGGAGTTTTACATGCTCGAGCAGGCTCAACGCGTCCTCAAGGACATCTTCGGCTACGACAGTTTTCGTGGCCGCCAGGGTGCGATCATTGAGCGCGTGGCCAGTGGTGGTGATGCCCTGGTCCTGATGCCTACCGGTGGCGGCAAGTCGTTGTGCTTCCAGGTGCCGGCGCTGTTGCGCAATGGCTTGGCCGTGGTGGTGTCGCCGCTCATCGCGTTGATGGACGACCAGGTCGCCACCCTTGAAGAACTCGGTGTCGCCGCCGCTTCCTTGAACTCCACCTTGAGTGCCGAACAGCAGCGCGAGCTGGCTGCGCGCATCAAGCGCGGTGAAGTGAAGATGCTCTACCTGGCGCCTGAACGGCTGGTGCAGCCGCGCATGCTGGCCTTTCTGCAAAGCCTGGAAATTGCGCTGTTCGCCATCGACGAAGCCCACTGCGTGTCGCAATGGGGCCACGATTTCCGTCGCGAATACCTGCAGCTGGGCCAACTGGCGGAATTGTTCCCCGACGTGCCGCGCATCGCCCTGACCGCCACCGCCGACAAACGCACCCGGGAAGAAATCGTCGAGCGCCTGCATCTGCAGAACGCCGAACGCTTTCTGTCGAGCTTCGACCGGCCGAATATTTTTTACCGCATCGTGCCCAAGGAACAGCCGCGCAAGCAGTTGCTGGCGTTCCTGTCCGAGCGGCGCAGCGACGCAGGCATCGTGTATTGCCTGTCGCGCAAAAAGGTCGATGAGGTCGCTGCGTTCCTCTGCGAGCAAGGCTACCCGGCGCTGCCGTATCACGCGGGCCTGCCCAATGACACGCGCTCTGCCCACCAGAAGCGCTTCCTCAACGAGGAAGGCCTGATCATGGTGGCGACCATCGCGTTCGGCATGGGCATCGACAAATCCAACGTGCGCTTTGTTGCGCATATGGACCTGCCCAAGTCCCTCGAGGCCTACTACCAGGAAACCGGTCGCGCCGGCCGTGACGGCCTGCCGGCGGATGCCTGGATGGTCTACGGCCTGCAAGACGTGGTGATGCTCAAGCAGATGTTGCAGAACTCCGAAGGTGACGAGCGCCACAAACGCCTGGAACAACACAAGCTCGATGCCATGCTCTCGCTGTGCGAAGAGACCCGCTGCCGCCGTCAGACGCTGCTCGCCTATTTCGACGAGGACATGCCCGAGCCATGCGGGCACTGTGACAATTGCACCGATGGTGTACAGACCTGGGACGCCACTGAGCCGGCGCGCCAGGCGCTGTCAACGATCTACCGCACTGGCCAGCGCTACGGCGTGGGGCATCTGGTGGATGTTTTGCTGGGCAAGGACAACGAGAAAGTGCGCAGTTTCGGCCACGAAAAACTCTCGGTATACGGCGTCGGCAAGGCGCGCGCCGAAGGCGAATGGCGTTCGTTGTTCCGGCAGATGGTCGCGCGCAACCTGGTGGACATCGACATTGAAGGCTACGGCGGCTTGCGCCTGAACGACAGTTGCCGACCCTTGCTCAAGGGCGAGGTGAGCCTGGAGCTGCGTCGCGACCTCAAGCCGCAGACCACCGCCAAAAGCAGCAGCACCAGCCCGGCCAGCCAATTGGTGCGTGGTGAAGAACGCGAACAGTGGGAAGCCTTGCGCACCCTGCGGCGCAAACTGGCGCAGGAACACAGTGTGCCGCCTTACGTCATCTTCCCCGACTCCACGTTGCTGGAGATGCTGCGCGAGCAGCCGACCAGCATGGCCGAGATGGCCAAGGTCAGCGGCGTCGGTGCGCGCAAGCTGGAACGCTATGGCCAGGCCTTCCTCGAAGTGCTCGGTGGCCAGGCCGAGGCGCCGAAGGAAGTCGCCGACATCCGTCACGAACTGATCAGCCTGGCGCGTGCCGGCATGACCCCGATCCAGATCGCCGGCCAGCTGCAATGCTCGGAAAAAAACGTCTACACCTTGCTGGCTGAGTCCATCGGCAAACAGCAATTGTCGTTGGAGCAGGCCCTTGATTTGCCGGAAGATCTGCTCGGTGAAATCCAGGATGCTTTCCTCGACGGAGAAGGCGAATTGCCACCTGTCACGGAGATCGCACCGCTGTTTACCGGGCGTGTTCCTGAGGGTGTTTTGTATTGCGTACGGGCCGCTTTGCAGTCTGAATTCGAAATTTAGTGTGCCAATTACGACAATGTAACGAATCAGTACATAGCACTACTTGCCTCCTGGCATAGCTCATGCTTAGCTGACTAATAATTAGCCACATTTTATTTTCAGTCTAAAACATGAGTTTTTTATGCCGTTAACCGAACAACACCGCTTTGGCATGCAGTTGGCGCATATGTCCCGAGGCTGGCGCGCTGAACTGGACCGCCGTTTGGCGGGGCTGGGTTTGTCCCAGGCGCGTTGGCTGGTGCTGTTGCACCTGGCCCGTTTTGCCGATGCACCGACTCAGCGCGAACTGGCGCAAAGCGTCGGTGTGGAAGGCCCCACCCTGGCACGCCTGCTGGACAGCCTTGAAAGCCAGGGCCTGGTGCAGCGCCAGGCGGTGCTGGAAGACCGGCGCGCCAAACGCATCCTGCTGTGCGACTCCGCTCGCCCGTTGATCGACCAGATCGAAACCATCGCCACGGCCTTGCGCCATGAGTTGTTAGTGGGCCTGGATGAAGCAGATTTGAGTGTGTGCATGCGCGTGCATGAGCACATTCTGGCGAACCTGGAAAAGTCCTGAGGTGTGGCGAGGGAGCAAGCTCCCTCGCCACATTAAGCCAGGCATTCAGCTAGAACGTCTGCCCCAGGTTCAGGTACACCGCCTGCTGCTTGTCATCATTGAACCCATAACTGAAGTTCAGCGGCCCCAACGGCGTATCAAAGCCGAGGAAAACACTCGCGGCATTGATATACCCGCTGTCGAACTGATTGTCGTTGTTCCAAGCCCGGCCGCGTTCCAGCGAGGCGCCGAGGTACAGCGGGAAATCCAGCGGCAGGTACGAGCGCGGCGTCAGGCGGCGGTAGTACACGGCGCGCATCAGCGCGATGTTCTGCCCCGAGATTGAGTCTTCGCGAAAGCCTGATAATTGCCGCGCACCGCCGAGCAGGAAGCTGGAAACCACCACGTCGGATTTATCCAGGGTGCGCCCATAACGACCGCCGAGTATCAAGGTGTCCGGGCCGTGGCTCATGGCCTTGTCCAGCTTGAACTCCCACTGTCGGTAGCGCTGGTCCGACCCCAGGCCGGGCTCGAACTCTCGGAAGGCCAGGCCGATGTCTTCGCCAGAGTGGGGGAAGTACACGTTATCCAGTGAATCGAACGAGTACTTGAGCTCATAGAAGCCCTCACTGAAGCTGACACTCGGCAAGTCGCGCTCGCCAATGCGCACATCGGCTTTGCCCCACGCCTCACCGACGCCGAAGCGGATCTCGCCGCTGTTGCCGATCTGGCGCCCCACGTTCAAACCAAAACCGTAGCGCTCCAGGCGGTATTCGGCGATAGGGTCGCTGTCCAGCACCAGGTCAACGTTCTGTGCCTGGGCACTGATATAGGGCGCGACGAAGTAGCGCGAGCCCACATCCAGTGGCTGGTAGAACTCGCTGTACAGCTCTTGGCGATCACCAATCTGCACACGCGTCAGCCATTCGGCGCCAAGGCGGTTGATGCCGTTCATGCGGTAACTGGCGCCCAAGTTGTAGGCGCTTTCGCCGCGCATGTCATCCGACAGGCTCAGGCCCAGGCGCAAATAGTCGGTGCCGCTGCGTTTGCCACGCGCGCTGATGACCAGGGTATTGTCCTGGCCCTTTTTCACCACGCGGTATTGCACCTGCTCGAAGTAATCCAGGCCATACAATGTGCCCATGTCGGTTTGCAGGCGGCCCAGGTTCAGCGGCTCGCCCAGGGTTTGGCGGATGTAGTAGCGAATCACGTCGTCGCTGACTTTCGAATCGTTTTCCACCTTGATGGCCGTGATCACCGGCGTGCGTTCGCCTGGGGTGCGGGCCTCCACCAATTGCGGGTCGATCGGTTCGGCGGGGCGCAGGTGCGCCAGGCGCACGTCGAGGGCGCGGGTGGCTCGGTAGCCGGCGTCGATCATGTCTTTGGCGCGGCCGAAGTCCGTCACGCCGTAGGCGGCCAGGGGCGGCTGGATCAGTACGTCCTTGGGGTGCAGGGCCTTGAGTTGTTCTTCGGAGTTGCGCCGGGTCATCAGGGTGATGGACTGGTTGAGTACGTCCACCACGGTTGCCAGTTGCTTGCGTGAGCGCAGCGGCGTGCCGATGTCCACGACAATGGCGATATCGACGCCCATTTCGCGCGCCACATCCAGCGGGATGTTGTCGGTCATGCCGCCGTCAACCAACAGTCGTCCGTCCAGTTCCACCGGAGCGAACACAGCCGGGATCGACATGCTCGCGCGGATCACCTGAGGCAAGTGGCCCTTGCTGAACACCACTTTTTCGCCGGTGGTGATGTCGGTGGCCACGGCGCGGAACGGGATTGGTAGCTTGTCGAAGTTACGCGTATTGCTGGAGTGGGCGAACATGCTTTCCAGCAACAATGCCAGGTTCTGGCCCTGGATCACGCCGAGCGGCAAGCCGAGGCTGCCGTCATCGCGGAAGCTGAGTTTTTGTTTGACGAGAAAGTCGCGATCATCCTGTTTGCGCCGAAACGGCACGTCTTCACGCGGTGGGGCATCGGATAATGCCTGTTGCCAGTCAATACTCAGCGCGAGCTTTTCCAGTTCATCGATCTTGTAGCCCGAGGCGTACAGGCCACCGATCACCGCGCCCATGCTGGTGCCGGCAATGGCATCGATCTGGATACCTTGCTCTTCCAGCGCCTTGAGCACGCCAATATGCGCCAGGCCACGGGCGGCACCGCCGGACAGCACCAGGCCGATCTTGGGGCGGGGGCTTTCGACGGCGTCGGCGATCAGGGGAAGCAAGCACAGAAACAGGCAGGACAACAGGCGGCGCATCATGAATCTCGAGGCTGGGCAATAAAGGCCGGTATTATAGTCACTCGATCGTCCGTGCCCGTTATGTCAGGAACTTCTCTAATTATGTCTGCCAGCAAACCCGAGATCGTCATCACCTATTGCACCCAATGCCAATGGCTGTTGCGCGCAGCGTGGCTGGCCCAGGAATTGTTGAGTACGTTTGCCGATGACCTGGGCCGCGTGGCGCTGGAACCGGCCACCGGCGGCGCGTTTCGCATCACGTGTGACGGTGTGCAGATCTGGGAGCGCAAGGCCGACGGCGGCTTTCCGGAGGCCAAGGTGCTCAAGCAACGCGTGCGCGACCAGATCGACCCGCAGCGCGACTTGGGGCACAACGACCGCAAGGTCTGAAGGCTACGCGGTGGCTGCCGGCTGTTTGGCCTGGCTGGCGCTGCCCATCAAGCCTGAGAGCACAATGGCGACGATGATCAGCGCGCCGCCCAGCAGCATGCGCAAGGTCGGCGTTTCGGCAAACAGCAGCCAGGCCACGGTGATGCCGTAGACCGGCTCCATGGCGAACACCACCGAGGCGGTGCGCGCCTTGATCACCGCGAGGCTGGCGACAAACAGGCTGTGCGCCAGGCCGGTACAGAACACGCCAAGCAGCCCGATCCACAGCCAGTCAATCGCTCGCACATCCGCCAACCCTGGCGCCGCCACCGGCAGCAGGCAGGCCGCGACCACCACGTTCTGGCACAGCGCGGCCTGCACCGCCGGAATGCGCCCGGAGCTGGCGCGGTTGTTCAGCGACAGCAGCGAGAACAACAGGCCCGAGAGAATCCCCCACAACAGGCCGCCCGTGGCTTGGCTGGCGAGATCGAAGTCTGGCGTCACCAGCACCAGGCCCACTGTGACCAGCGCCACCAACAGCACTTCGTTGGCGCGAATGCGCTCCCGGAATATCAGCCCTTCAAGTATTACGGTAAAGGCCGGGAATGCGGTAAAGCCCAGGGTGGCGACGGCGACGCCGGCGACTTTTACGGCGATGAAGAAGGTCACCCAATGCGCCGCCAGCAGCACGCCGCTGACGACGAGGCGGCGCCAGTCACGGATCTCGAGGGCTTTCCAGGTGGTGTTGCTGGCGAATCGCGCAAAGATCGCCAGGGCGATCACGGCAAAAGCGGCACGGCCAAATACAATGATGGCCGGCGAGGCAGCCGCCAGCTTGCCGAAGACACCGGTGAGGCCAAACATCAATGCGCCGATATGCAGGGCGCCAAGGGCTGAGCGGGGAGTCATTGCGATCCTTGAACCAACGGGAGTGACAGAATCGCAGTCTAGAGGGTCGAGGGCGCCGGTGTCTGTCGCGGGCCTCGCGAATCTTAGCGTCAGGCTCTCGTCATGCCGAGCGACGCAGTGTGCCCGGCGAGGCGCCGAATTCGCGCAGCATGGCGGCAGAGAAGGCGCTTTGTGAGGCGTAGCCGACGCGTTCGGCAATTTCGCCAACGGGCAGAGGCGTCTCGCGTAAAAGTTTCAACGCCATGTGCAGGCGACGGCTACGCAGGTAGTCCATCGGTGTTTGCCCGCACTCGGCCATAAAGCGTGCATGCAAGCGCGCCACCGAGAGGTCGGCGATACGTGCCAGGTCGGCCACTTGCAACGGGCGCGCAGCATGGCGTTCGATGTGCGCATTGAACGCCGCATACGGCAAACGCTTGCCCGGTATCGGTTGGGCCTGCGGATGATTGAGACTGGCCAACAGCAACACTGCGCCTTGCTGGGCGATCAGCGCGTCATCCACCGGGCTGTGTGCCAGCCATTGCACCAACTGGCTTTGCCGGGCGTCCAGTGTCAGTCGCGCCGGTTGCTCGAGCAGGCGACGGCTGGTGTCGGCATGTTCGCCCAAAGACTGCGCCACCCATTGCTCGTCGGGAACGTCCAGCACCAGGCAGCGGCTGCCGTCGCGGCTGCCGCAGGCGTGGTGGGCCGAGAAGGGCAGCACCATCACGCTGCTGGCGTGCACCTGGCTGCCGAGGCCGTCGACTTCCAGATCCAAGTGACCCGACAGCCCGAACACCAGCTGTGCGTGGTCATGGCTGTGGGCAAGTGGCTCTTCAATGTAGTGGCGCAGCGTGAGGGTCGGTCTCATCGCGGTCTCCTGGGCAGCAGGCCTGCAGTCTACAACGCTTCAAGGGCTGCGAGCGCTGTCATCAGACTGACGCACAGCTGTCATGGGCTATTAACCACTGGGGCGCAAGCTCGCCAAAACACCGTCGAGGGATGCCCATGACCAGTGCCGAGTTCGCCAAACCCAGCCGCAAACAACGGGTTCGTACCCTGTGGATCTCCGACGTGCACTTGGGCACCCGGGATTGCCAGGCCGAGCACCTGTCGCAGTTCCTCAAGGGCTACCACGCCGACAAGGTCTACCTGGTGGGCGATATCATCGACGGCTGGAAAATGCGCGGCGGCATGTATTGGCCCCAGGCCCACACCAATGTGATCCGCCGCTTGCTGACCATGGCCAAGCGCGGCACCGAGGTGATCTACGTCACCGGTAACCACGACGAATTCCTGCGGCGCTACTCCAAGCTGATCCTGGGCAATATCCAACTGGTGGACGAGGCCGTGCACGTCACCGCCGACGGCCGCCACCTGCTGGTGATTCACGGTGATCAATTTGATGTGATTACCCGTTACCACCGCTGGCTGGCCTTCCTCGGTGATTCGGCCTACGAGTTCACCCTCACGCTCAATCGCTGGCTCAACCACTGGCGTGCGCGCTATGGCTATGGCTACTGGTCGTTGTCGGCGTACCTGAAGCACAAGGTCAAGACCGCGGTGAGTTTTATCAGTGATTTCGAAGAGGCGATCGCCCACGAGGTGACCAAGCGCGAGCTGCATGGCGTGGTGTGCGGGCATATTCACCATGCCGAGATTCGCAAGGTGGGCGAGGTGGACTACCTCAATTGCGGCGATTGGGTGGAGTCGTGCACCGCGTTGATCGAGCACTGGGATGGCAGTATCGAGTTGTATCGGTTGGCGGATGCGCAGGCTAAAGAGGCGCAGTTGAAGGCCGAGATGGTTGCGGGCTAGAAGGTTCGCACGGTCAAAAATGTGGGAGCTGGCTTGCCTGCGATGGCGGTTGTTCAGTCAACTTATTCAGTGACTGACACACCGTAATCGCAGGCAAGCCAGCTCCCACAATTTGATTGGATTTCTTCAGTTATTTCGAGACGTCGGCGATAGCTTGGGCCAATAGCGCCAAGCGCGTGGCGTCTATGCCCGCCACATTCGCCCGCCCCGAGCTGACCATATACACGCTGTGCTTCTCGCGCAGTTGCTTGACCTGTTCGGCACTCAAGCCGGTATAGGAAAACATCCCACGCTGCGCACCGATATGCGCAAACTTCTCGGCCAGCCCGTGGGGTGCCAGCGCTTCCACCAGTCCGGAGCGCAGTTGTGCAATGCGCGAACGCATGGCCTCGACTTCATCGCTCCAGCGCTTTTTCAGCTCGGCATCACCGAGGATGGTCGCTACCACTGCGGCACCATGATCCGGCGGCGTAGACCACAGGTTACGCGCGATATTCGCCAGTTGGCTGCGCACATCGGTGAGCTTCTCGGCGTCTGCCGCGCACACGATCAGCGCGCCGACACGGTCGCTGTACAGGCCGAAGTTCTTCGAGCAGGAACTGGTGACCAGCACTTCCGGCAGCTCGGCGGCAAACAATCGCACCGCCCAGGCGTCCTGTTCGAGGCCGTCGCCAAAGCCCTGGTAGGCGAAGTCGATCAATGGCAGCAATTGCCGTTCGCGCACGATGTGCAGCACCTGGCGCCAGTCATCCTGGGACAAGTCAAAACCGGTCGGGTTGTGGCAGCAGGCATGCAACAACACCACGTCGCCCGTGGGCACGGTGGCCAGCGTTGCGAGCATCGCACCCACGTCCAGGCGGTTATCCGCGCCCACGTACGGGTAATGGCTGACCTTGAGCCCCGCCTTGGCGAAGATGGTTTCGTGGATCGGCCAGGTCGGGTTGCTCAGCCATACGCCACGGCCGGGCAGGTTTTGTGCGATAAAGTCAGCGCTCAGGCGCAGCGCGCCAGTACCGCCTGGGGCTTGCGAGGCGCCCGCGCGACGCTCGCGAATCAGCGCGGAATCGGCGCCCAGCACCAGTTCACTGATCAGCGAGCCGAAGGCCGCATTGCCGTGGCCGCCGATGTAAGTCTTGGTGGTTTGCGTGTCCACCAGGCGCTGTTCGGCCAGTTTTACCGAGTGCGGAATCGGCGTCAGGCCCTGGTCGTCCTTATAGACGCCCACGCCCAGGTCGAACTTGTTCGGGTTGGTGTCCTGGGCATACAGGTCCATCAGCCCGAGGATCGGATCGCCGGGCACACGGCCAATGGCATCAAAATGCATTACTTGCGGCCCTCGGCGTCTTTGGCCACTTCGTCGGTGCGCGCGGCCATGATGAAGTCGTTGCGGTGCAGGCCTTTGATCGAGTGGCTCCACCAGGTCACGGTGACTTTGCCCCACTCGGTGAGCAGGCCTGGGTGATGGCCCTCGGCTTCGGAGATTTCACCCATGGCGTTGGTAAAGGCCAGGGCGAATTTAAAGTTCTTGAACAGGAAAACCTTTTCCAGCTGCATCACGCCATCGCGGACCTCGATGTTCCAGTCGGGAATCTGCTTGATGAGTACCGGCAGCTCTTCGTCGCTGACTTGTGGGGCATCGGCGCGGCAGGCTTCGCAGTGGGCTTGGTTCAAGGTGGTCATGGAGGTGTCCTGAATTCGAATGATTGAGATCAGTGGGCGTTACCCTAAAGCAACGCGCGGCCAGGGAACAGATGCACCTGGCCTCAATATGTAAGGTTCAAGCAGCTTCGGGCTTTGGCGGAACTGCCTTTGGGGGGAAGAGCGGTGCATGCAGACCCAACTGCATACCGCGCTCGACCATGCCCATGATGTCTTCCTGCGCCACCTCAAACAGGCGCTTAAGCTCGGGCAATACGAAGTACAGCGGTTGCAGAATGTCGATGCGATACGGCGTGCGCATCGCTTCCAGCGGGTCGAAGGCCTGGTGTTCGGGTTCATCCGACAGGCAATACACGCTTTCTTTAGGCGACGATAGAATGCCGCCACCGTAGATGCGCCGGCCTTGCGGGGTGTCGACCAGGCCGAACTCGATGGTCATCCAGTACAGGCGCGCCAAGTACACGCGTTGCTCTTTGGTGGCCGCCAGGCCGAGCTTGCCGTACGTGTGGGTGAACTCGGCAAACCAAGGGTTGGTCAGCAGCGGGCAGTGGCCGAAGATCTCGTGGAAAATATCCGGCTCTTGCAGGTAGTCCAGTTCTTCGCGGGTGCGAATAAAGGTCGCCACCGGAAACTGTTTGCTGGCGAGCAATTCGAAGAAGGTCTGGAACGGGATCAGTGCGGGGACGCGGGCAACTTGCCAGCCGGTGGTTTCGGCCAACACCTTGTTGATCTCACCCAGTTGCGGGATGCGGTCCAGGGGCAGGCCGAGTTTGTCGATGCCGTCCAGGTATTCCTGGCAGGCGCGCCCCTCGATCACTTTCAATTGGCGCGTGATCAGGGTGTTCCACACCGCGTGTTCTTCCGGCGGGTAGTGGATAAAACCTTGCGCATCGGGCTCGCGGGCCACGTAGTGCGTCTGCTTCATACGGCTCTCCTGCTAGGCATTCGTTCTTGTTATGTCCTGCGATGAGCCTATTGATAACCCGCAAAGCGTTGGATTCCATCTGGCTGCGGCGCTTACTTGTAGGAAAAGTTACCGTTTTGTGTAAACTTTTCGTTACGGTATGGCGACCTATCGGTGTATTGGGCTGTGAAAAGGTCACAAGCTGTCACATAATCTTGACGACTATCTGCGCCCAGCGGCAAAAAGACGCGGCGCTTTCCCACCTTTTGGGTTTTTTAATGCGTATTAAAGTGCACTGCCAGAACCGTATCGGCATCCTGCGGGACATCCTCAACCTGCTGGTGGAGTACGGCGTCAACGTCGCCAAAGGCGAGGTGGGTGGTGAACATGGCAACGCCATTTACCTGTTTTGCCCCAACCTGGTGAACATGCAGTTCCAGGCGCTGCGCCCGCAATTCGAAGCGATTGCCGGGGTATTTGGGGTTAAAAGGGTAGGGCTGATGCCCAGCGAGCGTCGGCATATGGAGCTCAATGCGCTGCTCGGCGCCCTGGAGTTTCCGGTGTTGTCGATTGATATGGGTGGCTCCATCGTCGCCGCCAACCGCGCGGCGGCGCAGTTGCTCGGGGTGCGGGTGGACGAAGTGCCGGGCATTCCGTTGTCGCGTTATGCCGAGGATTTCGACCTGCCGGAGCTGGTGCGTGCGAGCAAATCGCGCATCAACGGCTTGCGGGTCAAGGTCAAGGGTGATGTGTTTCTGGCGGATATCGCGCCGTTGCAATCTTCCGAGCACGACGACAGCGAGGCCATGGCCGGCGCCGTGTTGACCCTGCACCGTGCGGACCGTGTAGGTGAGCGCATTTACAATGTGCGCAAGCAAGAGCTGCGCGGCTTCGACAGTATTTTCCAAAGCTCCAAAGTCATGGCCGCCGTGGTGCGCGAAGCCCGGCGCATGGCGCCGCTGGATGCGCCGCTATTAATAGAAGGCGAAACCGGCACCGGCAAAGAGTTGCTGGCACGCGCTTGCCACTTGGCCAGCCCGCGCGGGCAATCACCCTTGATGGCGCTCAATTGCGCGGGCCTGCCGGAGTCGATGGCCGAGACCGAGTTGTTCGGCTATGGCCCCGGTGCGTTTGAAGGCGCACGGGCCGAGGGCAAGCTGGGCCTGCTGGAGCTGACGGCGGGCGGTACGTTGTTTCTAGATGGCGTGGGGGAAATGAGCGCACGCTTGCAGGTGAAATTGCTGCGCTTTTTGCAGGACGGCTGCTTTCGCCGGGTGGGCAGTGATGAAGAGGTCTATCTGGATGTGCGGGTGATCTGCGCGACCCAGGTGGATTTGTCGGAACTCTGTGCGCGTGGCGAATTCCGCCAGGACCTGTATCACCGGCTCAACGTGCTGTCGCTGCATATCCCGCCGTTGCGTGAATGCCTGGACGGCCTGGCGCCGTTGGTTGAGCATTTTCTCGACCAGGCCAGCCGCCAGATTGGTTGCCCGTTGCCCAAGCTGGCGCCGGCGGCGATGGACCGGCTCAGTCACTACCACTGGCCGGGCAACGTGCGGCAGTTGGAAAACGTGTTGTTTCAGGCGGTGTCGTTGTGCGACGGCGGCATGGTCAAGGCCGAGCATATTCGCCTGCCGGATTATGGGGTGCGCCAGCCGCTTGGCGATTTTTCCCTGGAAGGCGGGTTGGAGAATATCGTCGGGCGGTTTGAAAAGGCGGTGCTGGAGGCTTTGTATGCCGAGCATCCGAGCAGTCGGCAGTTGGGTAAGCGCCTTGGCGTGTCGCACACCACTATTGCCAATAAGTTGCGTGATTACGAAATCCTCAAGACCGATAAATAGCCGGCGGACACACCGGGGTTAAAACTGTGGGAGCTGGCTTGCCTGCGATAGCGGTGTGTCAGCTGGCCCATTTATCACTGACCCACCGCTATCGCAGGCAAGCCAGCTCCCACAGTTGATCTTTGTCGTCCTTAAGACCGGTGCTTGCCGCAGGCGGCAGTAGTCCGCCGTTTTTTCGACTCTATCCCTGCCACCTAATCCCCACGCCTGCCCGCAAACCCCCGCCGTACATGGACTTCAATCTATTTTTAAAAGTTGGTTCGCAAATTGCTTAAGCCTCATCAGAGCAACGGTGGGCGGCAAGCGTCCGTCAGAATGAGGATAGAGCGTGGACAAGTACCTTTATGTGGCAATGACCGGCGCCAGCCAGAATGCACTGGCGCAAAAGGCCCATGCCAACAATCTGGCGAACATTTCCACCAATGGTTTTCAGCGTGACCTGGAGCAGGCGCGTTCGATGCCGGTGTTCGGTGACAGCTTTCCGGCGCGGGCGTTTGCCATGACCGAACGGCCGGGCACCGACTTCTCCCAGGGCGCCATGATTGAAACCGGCCGCGACCTCGATGTGGCGGTCAGCGGCGACGGCTGGATGGCCGTGCAAACTCCGGATGGCGGCGAAGCCTATGTGCGCAGCGCCAGCATGAATGTGGATGCGCTGGGTGTGTTGCGGGCCGGCAACGGCATGCCGGTGATGGGCAACGGTGGCCCGATTGCCGTGCCGCCCGAGCAGAAAATTGAAGTGGGCGCCGACGGCACCATCAGCATCCGCGCCATGGGCGAAGGCCCGCGTGTGATGGCTGAAGTGGACCGCATCAAGCTGGTCCAGCCGGACCTCAAAAACATGACCAAGGGCCTGGATGGCGCCATCCATACCAAGGATGGCCAGCCGGCCCAGGCTGACGCAAACGTGCGGCTGACCTCGGGTTTCCTGCAGGCGAGCAACGTCAATGCGGTAGAAGAAATGACCGCCGTGCTGTCGCTCTCCAAGCAGTTCGAGCTGCACATCAAGATGATGAACAGCGCCAAAGAAGACGACCAGGCCATGACCCGCGTTTTGGCAATGAGCTGATTGCCGGTTCACTGAAGACTAATTTTGCAGCACAGCGCCAACAAACAGGCGCACGAAGGAGAACACTATGCTTCCGGCTCTATGGGTTGCCAAAACAGGTTTGGCCGCGCAGGACACCAACCTGACCACCATCTCCAACAACTTGGCGAACGTGTCGACCACGGGTTTCAAACGTGACCGCGCCGAGTTCCAGGATTTGCTCTATCAGATCAAGCGCCAGCCAGGTGCCCAGTCTACCCAGGACAGCGAACTGCCGTCGGGCCTGCAACTGGGTACCGGTGTGCAGATCGTCGGCACCCAGAAGAACTTCAGCGCCGGTAACCTGCAGCAAACCAACCAGCCGCTGGACATGGCCATCAACGGCCGGGGTTTCTTCCAGATCCTGCAGCCGGATGGCACCACTTCTTACACCCGTGACGGTACTTTCCACCTCGATTCCAATGGCCAGATCGTTACCGCCCACGGCTTCGCGCTGGAGCCGGCGGTGGTGGTTCCAGCCGATGCCAAGACCTTTACCGTCGGCACCGATGGCACCGTGTCCATCACCGTGGCCGGCAACCCGGCGTCGCAGGTGATCGGCAACCTGCAAACCGCCGACTTCATCAACCCGGCCGGCCTGCAGGCCATGGGTAACAACCTGTTCCTGGAAACCGCCTCCAGCGGCGCGCCGCAAATCGGCACCCCGGGCCTCAACGGTTTTGGTACCACCCTGCAACAAACCCTGGAAACCTCCAACGTCAGCACGGTTGAGGAGATGGTCAACATGATCACCACCCAGCGCGCCTACGAGATGAACTCCAAGGTGATTTCCACCGCCGACCAGATGCTTTCGTTCGTAACGCAGAATCTGTAATCAAGTCTATGGGGCGCCTTTTGCGGCGCCTGCAACACCGTGAGGTAAGGGTCATGAATCGCTATGTTTCTGTTCTGGCATTGAGTGGGATCGCCGTGCTCGCGGGCTGTGTCGCCCCGTCGCCAAAACCCAATGACCCGTACTACGCGCCGGTGCTGCCGCGCACGCCGTTGCCGGCGGCGGCCAACAATGGCTCGATCTACCAGGCCGGTTTCGAACAGAACCTGTACAGCGACCGCAAGGCCTTCCGTGTGGGTGACATCATCACCATCACCCTCAACGAGAAGACTCAGGCCAGCAAGAACGCCAACTCGCAGATCGGCAAGACCAGCAAGACCAGCATCGGCCTGACCTCGTTGTTTGGTGGCGGCCTGACCACCAATAACCCTTTGGGTGATGGCGACCTGAGCCTCAACGCCGGCTACAGCGGCGACCGTGCCACCAACGGCAAGAGCGCGGCAGGGCAGGGCAACAGCCTGACCGGTTCGATTACCGTGACGGTGGCGGATGTATTGCCCAACGGCATCATCGCCGTACGCGGTGAAAAGTGGATGACCCTCAACACCGGCGACGAGCTGGTGCGTATCGCCGGCATGGTGCGTGCCGATGATATTTCCACCGACAACACCGTGCCGTCGACGCGCATTGCCGATGCACGCATTACCTACTCGGGTACGGGTTCGTTTGCTGATGCGAGTCAGCCGGGCTGGTTCGACCGTTTCTTCCTTAGCCCGCTGTTCCCTTTCTAGGTGGCCATTTTGAACCTCAAACAGCTGATGGCTGCCGCGTTATTGCTGGCCTTGAGCGCAGGAGCACACGCCGAGCGGTTGAAAGACATCGCCAGTATTTCCGGCGTGCGCTCCAACCAATTGATCGGCTACGGGCTGGTGGTGGGGCTTAACGGTACGGGTGACCAGACCACCCAGACGCCGTTCACCCTGCAGACCTTCAACAACATGCTCTCGCAGTTCGGCATCAAGGTGCCGCCTGGGTCGGGCAACGTGCAGCTCAAGAACGTCGCGGCCGTGTCGATCAGTGCCGATTTGCCGGCGTTCTCCAAGCCGGGCCAGGTGGTGGATATCACCGTGTCGTCCATCGGTAACTCGAAAAGCCTGCGTGGCGGCACCTTGCTGATGACGCCGCTCAAAGGTATCGACGGCAACGTCTACGCCATCGCCCAGGGCAACCTGGTGGTCGGCGGTTTTGACGCCGAGGGCCGTGACGGCTCGAAAATTACCGTGAACGTGCCATCGGCCGGTCGCATTCCCGGTGGCGCCACGGTTGAACGCACCGTACCGAGTGGTTTCAACCAGGGCAACAGCCTGACCCTGAACCTCAACCGTTCGGACTTCACCACCGCCAAGCGTGTGGTCGACAAGATCAACGACATGCTCGGCCCTGGCGTGGCCCAAGCCATCGACGGCGGCTCGATCCGCGTGACGGCGCCGCTCGACCCAAGCCAGCGTGTCGACTACCTGTCGATCCTGGAAAATCTTGAAGTCGACCCGGGCCAGGCAGTGGCCAAGGTCATTATCAACTCACGCACCGGCACCATCGTGATCGGCCAGAACGTCAAGGTCTCGCCGGCGGCAGTCACCCACGGCAGCCTCACCGTGACCATCACCGAAGACCCGATCGTCAGCCAGCCTGGGCCGCTGTCCAATGGCCAGACGGCAGTGGTACCGCGCTCGCGGGTCAATGCCCAACAAGAAGCCAAGCCGATGTTCAAGTTCGGCCCCGGCACCACCCTGGATGAGATTGTCCGCGCGGTGAACCAGGTGGGCGCAGCGCCCGGCGACTTGATGGCGATCCTCGAAGCTTTGAAACAGGCCGGCGCCTTGCAAGCCGACCTGATCGTGATCTAAGGCCATGGCCATGGATATGCACAAAAGCGGGTTCACCAGCACGGCGGATTCGGGGTCTTACTCCGACCTTAACCGGCTGAACCAGCTCAAGGTCGGCGCCGACAAGAACAGCGAAGGCAACATGCGCAAAGTGGCGCAGGAGTTCGAGTCGCTGTTCCTGAGCGAGATGCTCAAGTCGATGCGCTCGGCCACCGAAGCGCTGGGCAAGGACAACCCGCTGAACACGCCGGCTGCCAAGCAGTACCAGGAAATGTACGACCAGCAGTTGGCGGTCTCGATGTCCCGCGAAGGCGGTGGTATCGGTTTGGCTGACGTGCTGATGCGCCAGATGCAGAAGAACAAGCCGGTGGAGGCGCAGTCCTCCACCTTGCAAGGCCCGGCGGCGGCCGAGCCGGTCAAGGCCAAGAAGGTCGATGTGCCGACTGAAATCGCCGCCGGCACCCAGGCGAATGGCCCGTTGGGCCGCTCCAATGGCCAGCGGCCGTTGTGGGCTTACCGCGTTGCGGAGCCGCAGGGTACCAGCGCACATACCAATGACATGGAGCTGATGAACCAGCGCCGCATGGCGTTGCCGAGCAAGCTCACCGATCGCCTGCTGGCGGGCATCGTGCCGAGCACTCAGCCCGCCACGCAGGCCGCGAGTGCGCCACTGCGTAACAGCGCCGCCACCGATAACGTGGTCAACAGCGCCGCGCGCAACTTTGCCGTACCGAGTGGGCGCATGCAGGTCTACGGCCGCGCGATTGCCCAGCCACCGTTGGCGCCGGCGAAAAAAGCCTTCAGCTCGCAGGATGAATTTGTCGCCACCATGCTGCCGATGGCCAAGGCGGCCGCCGCGCGCATCGGGGTCGATCCCAAGTACCTGGTGGCCCAGGCCGCGCTGGAAACCGGTTGGGGTAAATCGGTGATGCGCGCCGAGGACGGCAGCAGCAGCCACAACCTGTTCGGCATCAAGGCCGGGCAGAGCTGGCAGGGCGGTCAGGCCCGTGCAATCACCAGCGAGTTTCGTGATGGGTCGATGGTCAAGGAAACGGCGCAATTTCGCTCCTATAACTCCTACCAGGACAGCTTCCACGACCTCGTGACATTGCTGCAAAGCAATGATCGCTATAAAGAAGTTGTGAAATCAGCCGACAACCCGGAACAGTTTGTACGCGAGTTGCAAAAAGCCGGATATGCAACCGACCCGGACTACGCCAGCAAGATTTCGCAGATCGCCAAAACGATGAACAGTTACCAGAACTTCGCTGCCGCTGGCGCAACCACACATTTATAAGGTCTGAACCATGAGTTTGCTCAGTATCGGGATGTCAGGACTCAATGCCGCTCAAGGCTCGTTGTCGGTCTTGAGTAACAACATTGCCAACGTCAATACCCCGGGATACTCGCGCCAGCAGACCACCCAGAACGCCAGCGCCAATAACCAGTATGGCGGCGTGTTTATCGGCAGTGGCACAACGCTCGCGGATGTGCGCCGCATTTATAACGACTTTTTGGGCGCGGCCTACCAGAGCAGCACCGCTCTGAACAGCGACGCCAACGCCTATGCGGGCCAGGCGGCAGCGATCGACAAGACCCTGTCGGACAAGTCCACGGGTATGTCGGCCGTGCTCAGCGCGTTTTTTGCCTCTTTGCAGAACGCCGCGGCCACGCCCAGCGATGTATCCGCGCGGCAGTTGCTGATCACCAACGCCCAAACGTTGAGCAACCGCTTCAACGCGATTTCCACGCAGTTGACCCAGCAGAAAGAAAGCATCAACGGTCAGTTGCAGACCATGAGTGACCAGGTCAACAAACTGACTTCGTCGATTGCCTCGCTCAACAGCCAAATTGCCACGGCCCAGGGTTCTTCGACCAGTGCGCCGGCCAACCTGCTGGATGCGCGCAATGAGGCGGTGCGTTCGCTCAATGAGCTGATCGGCGTGACGGCCACCGAAAAGAACGGCCAGTTCAGCATCACCACCGGCACCGGCCAATCGCTGGTAGAAGGCAGCGTTGCCAATACCATTTCGGCGGTGCCGAGCAAGAACGACAACAGCCAGTACACCATTCAGCTGAACATGGGCGACACGCCGATGGACATCGGCAATGTGGTCAGTGGCGGCAGCATTGGCGGCCTGTTGCGTTATCGCAGTGATGCGCTGATGCCGGCCATCAACGACCTGGGACGCATCGCCATTGCCACGGCCGACAGCGTTAACAGCCAGTTGGGCCAGGGCCTGGACCTGAACAGCGATTTCGGCTCCTCGCTGTTTGGCGACATTAACAGCGCTGCGGCGATTTCTCAGCGCAGCCAGGCGGCCGCCGGTAACAGTGCAGGCTCGGGCAACCTGAACGTGACGATTGCCGACAGCAGCAAGCTGTCGACCTTCGACTACAAGGTGACCTTCACCAGCGGCAACCAGTACAACGTGGTGCGCTCCGACGGCAAAGCCATGGGCTCGTTCGACACCACCACCACGCCACCGCCGGTGATTGACGGCTTCACCCTGGCCTTGAACGGCAAGGGGCCAGTGGCGGCCGGTGACAGCTTCAAGGTCAGCCCGACGGCCAATGGCGCCAGCGGCATCAGTGTCGACCTCAAAGACCCGAACAAACTCGCCTTCGCCGCGCCCTTGGCCGGCAATGCCAGCAAGACCAATACCGGCACCGGTACGTTCACCCAGCCGACCTTGACCGTGCCGATCGATATTGACGGCGGCGCCGCGACTGCGCAGTTGCGCACCGGGATCGAAAACTCGATGCC
This sequence comes from Pseudomonas sp. KBS0710, assembly GCF_005938045.2. GTDB lineage: Bacteria > Pseudomonadota > Gammaproteobacteria > Pseudomonadales > Pseudomonadaceae > Aquipseudomonas. The sequence goes on from NZ_VCCF02000001.1 coordinate 1,211,774, forward strand.
GGTAAAAATGGTATTCGGCAAGCCGGCGGCGGACGGCACCCAGTCCTATGCGATCAGTGATGCCCAGGGCAACCCGATCGGCACCGGCACCATCATTCCAGGCCAGGGCAACAAGGTCAGTGTGAACGTGCCGATGCGTGACGCCAGCGGTGCGTTGATCCCCGGCAAAAGCTTCAGCTTTGACACCACCGTGTCCGGTTCGCCGGCCAATGGCGACAGCACCACCTTTTCGTTCAACAGTGGCGCCACCTCCGATGGTCGTAATGCCCAGGAACTGCTGGGGTTGCAGACCAAGGCCACGGTGGGTGCAGTGGACGGCAATGCGGGCGTCAGCCTGGTCAGCGCCAACAGCCGGCTGGTGTCCCAGGTCGGCTCCAAGGCCGCCCAGGCCAACACCGACAGCACCGCCACCGGCGCCTTGCTGGCGGCGAACAAGGCGGCCAGCAACTCAGTGTCCCAGGTCAACCTGGACGAGGAAGCGGGCGACATGATCAAGTTCCAGCAGTACTACACCGCGTCGTCGCAGATCATCAAGGCCGCGCAGGAAACCTTCAGCACACTGATCAACGCCCTTTAAAGGAGTCTGGAACGATGCGTATCTCTACACAGCAGTATTTCGACACCAGCTCCAGCAAGTATCAGGACAACTATTCGGGTGTGGTGAAGGCCCAGGACCAGGCGAGTTCCGGTGTGCGTGTGCAAACCGCGTCCGACGACCCGGTGGCCGCCGCCCAATTGCTGATGTTGCAGCAGCAGAAAGACATGCTGGGGCAGTACAACGGCAATATCACCAGCTTGCAAAACTCGCTGACCAACGAAGAAAGTGTGCTGGCGAGCATCAATACTTCCCTGCAAGCCGCCCAGGGCCTGGCACTGCAGGCCGGTAACCTCAAGCTCAGCGATGATGACCGCAAGGCGATCGCCAGCCAGATAGGTGCCCTTGAAGACCAGGTGTTGGGCCTGCTCAATACCAAGGACTCCAGCGGCAACTATATGTTCTCCGGGACCAAGACCGACACGCCGCCTTACACCCGTAACAACGACGGCACCTACACCTATCAGGGCGATGAGACGCCGCTGAGCCTGCAAGTGTCGAGCAACCTGACGGTCTCTGCGGGGGATACGGGCAAGACGTTGCTTGAGAGTTCTTCCAATACCGGTCGCACCCAGACCACGCTGTTGCCGCCTGCGGTGAATGACGGCAAGGTCGCGATCTCGGCGGGCCTGATCACCTCCGGCACCACTTACACCAAGAGTTTTTCCGATGGTCAGCCCTATAAATTGACCTTCTCCAGCAGCACCCAATACAGCGTGAGCGACAAGGACGGTAATGACGTTACCGCCGAGATCACCGGTAACGGCACGTTTGACTCCACCAAGGAAGGCGCTTCGAGCGTCAACTTGCGCGGCGTCAAATTCGATATCAGCTTGAACCTGGGGCCGGATGTCGCCTCGGGTGCGCCTGCGGATGCATTGGTGGCGGGCAAGGCGTTCACCCTGGAAAGCAAGCCGGACACGTTCAGCAGCTCGCGTACCGCCAGTAATCCGTCCACGGCGCAACTGACCGGCGGCCGGGTCACGGATCAGCCGACCTACGCCAGTACCTTTCCCAACTCGGGTGCGGTGGTCAAGTTCACCAGCGGCAATGCCTACGACGTGTATGCCCAGCCGTACACGCCGAACAGCAAGTCGATTGCCTCGGGCACCATGGCCACCGGCGCTACGTCGATTACCGCTGCCGGGGTGACGTTCGATGTGAGCGGTACGCCAGGGGCTGGTGACCAGTTTTCTGTTGGTGCCACCAGCAACAAAAATATGAACGCCCTGGATACCTTGGGCCAGCTGCGCAAGGCCCTGCTGGTCCCGGCGGATGGCAACCAGGTCGCCAAGAACAACCTCAAAGACGTGTTGAACACCACCATCGGCAACCTGACCAACGCGTCGGCACAGATTGACCAGGTGCGCGGTTCGATTGGTGCGCGCCAGAATGCGCTGGATATTCAGGGCCAGGAAAACACCAGTCTGGGCCTGGCCAACACCTCGACCATGTCGTCATTGGCCAACGTCGATATGGGTCAGGCTGCCATTGACCTGACCTTACAACAGACCATGCTGCAAGCCTCGCAATTGGCCTTCGTGAAAATCTCGCAGTTGAGCCTGTTCAGCCGCATGTAATCGGCGGTAATACAAACGGCCCAGCCTGGAAACAGGGTGGGCCGTTGTCGTTTCTGCTGCCGGGAATGTTGCAGGGTTTTGCACAAAGCGCACAAAATTGAGTGACCTGTGAGTCATAAAGCGCATCTTCACTGTATCGTGTGAAAAGGATAAGTCGCTTGCGAGTCTTTACGCGGCGGCTTTCAGCGATATTTTCATGGGGTTATCCCCTTTATTGTCAGCGCTCCCGGCCAAGCCCGAGGGGTGTTATCCAGCTATTTAGTATTGGGAAGCCACAATGATTGGCATAAAAAGCATCGCCAGTTACGTGCCGGCAGACGGGGTTGATAACTACGCCCAGGGCGCCAAATTCGCCAAGGATGAAGATTTCATCATCGGCAAGATCGGTTCGGCGTTCCTGCCGCGCAAGGATGCTGCGCAGGAAACCTCTGATCTGTGTGTCGAGGCAGTCAACGCCTTGTTTGCAGCCAACCCGGATTTGAAGCGCGAATCCATCGACGCGCTGATCGTTGTGACGCAAAACGGCGACGAAGAGGGTTTGCCCCACACCGCCGCCATCGTCCAGGACAAGCTGGGCCTGCCCACCCACGTGGCTGCGTTTGATATTTCCCTGGGCTGCTCGGGCTACGTCTACGGCATCTATGCGATGAAGGGCTTCATGGAAGCCACCGGCCTGAAAAACGGCCTGCTGATCACCGCCGACCCGTACTCGAAGATCGTCGACCCGGAAGACCGCAACACCACCATGCTGTTCGGCGATGCCGCCACCGCCACCTGGATGGGTGAAGACGCGCCGTGGTTGCTGGGCAAGTCCAAGTTCGGCACCGACGGTTCCGGCGCGCCGCACCTTAAGGTCAGCGACGGCGTGTTTTTCATGAACGGCCGCCAGGTGTTCAACTTCGCGTTGCTCAAGGTACCGGCGCATTTGCATGAGCTGCTCAATGAGTCGGACCTCAAAGCCGACGAAATCGACGCATTCTGCATCCACCAGGGCAGTGCGGCGATTGTCGACGCGGTTGCGCGGCGTTTCGAAGATGCACCCGTGGAGAAGTTCATCAAGGACATGGTCGAGACCGGCAACACCGTGTCCTCGAGTATTCCGCTGCTGCTGGAAAAGCACATGATCGACGGCGATTGGAAGCGGGTTGCCATCAGCGGTTTCGGCGTTGGCCTGTCGTGGGGCTCGGCGATTCTCTATCGCCCGTAACGCTCTAACAGGCTGCACACAAAAACGCCCAGGCTCAAAAAGCCTGGGCGTTTTTTATTTGGCGCCAGAAAACCCAGCAATTGCGAGTGATTGGGCTATCGTAAATGCTTGAATTACAAAGGGTGGCCCCGTGCTAGTAAAAAAAATCAAAAAAGTCCTCAAGCAACCTGCTTTCACGACGATAACTATTACGAAGGTTCTCTAGGCCACACCCGGCGGTTGCCAGGGCCGGAAGCCGCAGTACACCACCCACGAGGATTTCGTCATGGCTTTAACAGTAAACACCAACCTTGCTTCGTTGACCGTTCAGAACAACCTGAACAAGGCTTCCGGCGCCCTGCAAACCTCCATGCAGCGCCTGTCCTCCGGCCTGCGTATCAACAGCGCCAAAGACGATGCGGCCGGCCTGCAAATCTCCAACCGTCTGACCAGCCAGATCAACGGCCTGGGCGTTGCGATCAAAAACGCCAACGACGGTAGCTCCATTGCTCAGACCGCTGAAGGCGCAATGCAGCAGTCCACCAACATCCTGCAAAGCATGCGTACCCTGGCTCTGCAATCCGCCAACGGCTCGCCAAGCGCTGAAGACCGTAAGTCGAACCAGGCTCAATACGCTGCTCTGACTGCTGAATTGACCCGTATCGCTACCACCACCACTTTCGGTGGCAAGAACCTGCTGGACGGTTCTTTCGGTACTACGTCGTTCCAGGTCGGCGCCAACGCCAACCAGACCATCGACATGAGCATCGGTAACGTTGCCGCCAACAACATTGGTTCGCAGCAGCTGAAAACTCAATCCCTGACGCCTTCGGCAACAGGTATTGCCGGCGGCGCGATCACCGTTACCGGTGGTGGCCAGTCTGCAACCGTGACCTTGGCAGCTGGCGCTTCCGCCAAGCAGATCGCTGCTCAAATGAACGGCGCTGTCGGCGGCCTGGCTGCGACTGCCAGCACTGAAGCTAAGTTCACCGTGAACACCGCTACCATCGGTGCTGCTACCCCTCCGAACGCTAACTTCACCCTGCAAGTGGGCAGCGGTGCAGCCGTTCAGTTCACTGGCGTGACCAGCACTTCCGACCTGGCTAGCCAACTGTCGTCCAACGCTGCCAAGCTGGGCATCAGCGTTAACTACGATTCGTCGACCAACGCTCTGTCGGTCAAGTCCGACACCGGTGAGAACCTGACCTTCAACGCTGGTGACGGCGGTGCTGCTGGTATCTCGGTTGCAACAAAAGACGGCAGCGGTACCTTCGGTACTGCTACCGCACTGGCCGCCACCGCTATCATTGCTACCGGTGCTGTTTCGCTGAACTCCTCCAGCAGCTACGCGCTGAACGGCGCGGGTGTAGCCGGTGTGTTCGCTGCCGGTGCTGCTACCGCTGCCAACTCCACCAAAACCACCGTCAACAACACCGACGTTACTACCGCTGCCAACGCGCAAAACGCGATCGACGTGATCACCCAGGCGATCTCGGACATCGACTCCCAGCGCGCCGGCCTCGGTGCTGTACAAAACCGTTTCGACAACACCGTTGCCAACCTGCAGAGCATTGCAGACAACTCCAGCGCCGCTCGCGGTCAGATCCAGGACGTTGACTACGCTGCAGAAACTGCTCAGCTGACCAAGCAACAAACCCTGCAACAGGCTTCCACTGCGATCCTGTCCCAGGCCAACCAGCTGCCTTCCGCTGTACTGAAGCTGCTTCAGTAATAGCCATCGGTAGATGACTGACGGAAGGGCGCGTTTACGTGCCCTTTTGTCTTTTGCGTGATGAGGAGACTGGACATGGACATGAGCGTCAAGTTGAACCTGTCTTATCCGGCAGCGGCGCCGCAAAGTGCTCCTGCTCCCGTGAGTACCGACCCGCAGAAAACCAAGGTGGACCCTACGGTCGCCACGGTCCAGCCCAAGCAGGACTCGAAGCCGTCCGACCTTGAACAGGCGGTCACGGATATTCGCAAATTCGTCCAGGCTGCCCAGCGCAACCTGGATTTTTCCATTGATGACACCACCCATCAGGTGGTAGTCAAGGTCATTGCGACCGACAGCGGCGAGGTGATTCGTCAGATCCCTTCGGAAACTGCGTTGAAACTCGCACAAAGCCTTCACGACGCCAGCAGCGTGTTGTTTGACGCCAAAGTCTGAGCTGGCATGAATTTTGTTGCTGAAGCTGCTTGAGGCGTCGTACGTCAAGAAAGCGCCAGCCCCGGATCAGGAGAACAGTCATGGGTGATATTACGGTTAGCGGCCCAGTTACGAACATCGATACCCAGTCGATCGTGACGGCATTGGTGAACGCGGAACAGGCACCCAAGCAGTCGCAGATCAACAAGCAGACGCAAACGTCGACCGCCCAGCTGTCCTCGATCGGCAAGATTCAAGCGGCACTGGATGCGTTCCGCGGCGCCATGGACAACATGGCCAAAGACGCCAGTATCGGCGGTTTGTCGGCAACGACCTCGGATAACAACGTATCGGCCATCACGCTGGGGGCCGGCGCTTCCGCGGGCAGCTACCAGTTGGTGGTCAATCAGTTGGCGACGGCCTCGAAGGTCGCTACCCAGACCTTTGCAGCCGGGACGAAGGCTGTCGTCAATAGCGGCACTACGTCGACCACCCTGGAGATCTCCCAGTCGGGCAAGAGCTATGGTGTGAGCGTTCCGCCAGGTGCGACGTTGCAGCAGGTGCGTGACTCGATCAACGCGCAATACAGCAGTGCTGGTTTGAGTGCCAACATCCTGACTGACGCCACCGGTTCCCGTTTGGTCATGACGTCGACCAATACCGGCGTCGGCACCGACATTACCCTTGGCGGTAACTCCGGCCTGGAAGCCGGAGCCTCGGTCGTGACCGTGCCGCAGAACGCGAAGTACACCATTGACGGTACCGCTCAGGAATCCAAGAGCAATACCCTGGGTGACGCGATCAGTGGTGTGAGCATCAAGTTGACGGCAGTGTCGCCTCTGCCTGCCGGCTCTACAGATCCGCTACCCCCTGGCTCAACCGTTACGCGCCTGAGTTCGACCATCACCATCGCGCGAAGCACCGACACCCTCAAGAGTTCGGTCAAGGGCTTTGTCGACACCTATAACGCCCTGATGACTGCGATCAACACTGAGACCGCGGTGACCACCAATGCCGACGGTTCCATCACGTCGGCTGCGCTGACGGGCGACGCCACTCTGCGTACCCTGACCTCGGCCGTTCGTAGCGAACTGAACGCATTGGGTGGCACCGGCTCGTTGAAATCCCTGGCCCAGTTTGGTGTGAACACTGACCAGAAGACCGGCAAGCTCAGCATTGACGATAAGTTGTTCAGTGCGGCTATCGCGACCAACCCCACTGACATTGGCGGCATTTTCAACGGCGACAAGGGGCTGCTGGCTCGGATGAAGACCGCGACCGACAGCTATGCGCTCAGTGGTACCGGGGTGCTCGCCACGCGTACGTCGACGCTGTCGGCAAACATCAAAGACCTGCAAAACCAGCAGGACACCCTGACCGCGCGCATGGCGGCCTTGAAGACGAGCCTGACTGCCAAATACACCACGATGAACAACCTGGTCGCCCAGCTCACCAGTCAACGTTCCAGCGTCATGACCACGCTTAACGCGCTGAATAATCCGAAGACCAATTGATCATCAATGAGGCCGCCCGGCAATGTGATTAACGTTGTCGGGCGCCACCTGCGCCAGACCATCGGCTTAAAGTTTTTTGCGACGCCGTCGACATAATAATCAGAGCCCATCTTTTTTAGCTGTTGCCTGCCACGAGGTAGAAACATGAATCCCATGAGAGCCCTTCGCCAATACCAGAAGGTCAATTCCCATGCCCAAGTCTCTGAAGCCAGCCCACATCGCCTGGTGCAGATGCTGATGGAAGGCGCGCTGGACCGCATGGCGCAGGCCAAGGGTGCCATGGCTCGTGGTGATATCGCGCAGAAGGGTTTGTTGTTGGGCAAGGCGATCGATATTTTGATCGGCCTGCGTGACGGCCTGAACCCGGAAAAAACCGATGATCCGGCCGCGTTGCAGCAACTCGATAACCTGTATGCCTACATGACCACGCGTTTGCTTGAAGCCAACAGCAAGAGCGATGTCAGCATGATCGACGAAGTAGCCGGCCTGATGATTACGCTCAAGGAAGGCTGGGACGGTATTGCAACACTGTAGGCCTTTGGCCTGAGGATGATGTCATGAGCCACGCCCTGCAACGGATTGACGAGACCCGTGAAGCCTTGGTCGACGCATTGGCGCAACGTAACTGGGACGCCATCGGCGAACTGGACATGGGGTGCCGCGCAGTCATCGACGAAGCGCTCAATAACGCACCGGTGGACGAGGATGCGCTGCGGGAGAAGCTGGAAAGCTTGCTGGCGGTGTATCAGCAGTTGCTGGAAGTGACGACCGGCGAACGCCAGGCGATTTTCGAAGAGATGTCACAGATCAACCGCGCGCAAAGTGCGTCAAAGGTTTACCATCTGTTCGGCTGAACTGGCTCAGTTAATCCGAACGGCGCGTCATATATTTGACTGTGCTCGCATTTTTGACTTAACTAGTGCTGTTTTCAGATTTCAGGCGTCAGTAAGGTAAGAAGTCTTACAGGCGTCTCGATTGCCCTCACTCTGGGGCAGGAAGTTTTACTAGGGAAGTTGCTATTGCATGTGGCGTGAAACCAAAATTCTGCTGATTGATGACGATAGCGTCCGCCGCCGCGATTTAGCGGTGATTTTAAATTTTCTCGGTGAAGAAAATTTACCCTGCGGCAGCCATGACTGGCAGCAGGCGGTCAGCTCTTTGTCATCGAGCCGTGAAGTCATTTGTGTGCTGATCGGGACGGTAAACGCTCCTGGCGCCGTTTTGGGCCTGTTAAAGACACTGTCGACCTGGGATGAGTTCCTTCCGGTGTTGCTGATGGGCGATATTTCTTCCGTGGACCTGCCGGAAGACCAGCGCCGCCGTGTGCTTTCCACCCTGGAAATGCCGCCCAGCTACAGCAAGTTGCTTGATTCGCTGCACCGTGCCCAGGTCTATCGCGAGATGTACGACCAGGCCCGCGAGCGCGGCCGTCACCGTGAACCCAACCTGTTTCGCAGCCTCGTCGGCACCAGCCGTGCGATCCAGCACGTGCGCCAGATGATGCAGCAAGTCGCCGACACCGACGCCAGCGTGCTGATCCTCGGCGAGTCCGGCACCGGCAAGGAAGTGGTCGCGCGCAACCTGCACTATCACTCCAAGCGCCGCGACGGGCCATTCGTGCCGGTCAACTGCGGGGCGATCCCGGCAGAGCTGCTCGAAAGCGAACTGTTCGGCCACGAGAAAGGCGCCTTTACCGGGGCGATCACCAGCCGTGCCGGGCGTTTTGAGCTGGCCAACGGTGGCACCTTGTTCCTCGACGAAATCGGCGACATGCCGCTGCCGATGCAGGTCAAGCTGCTGCGCGTGTTGCAGGAGCGCACCTTCGAGCGTGTGGGCAGCAACAAGACCCAGAGCGTCGACGTGCGCATCATTGCCGCCACACACAAGAACCTCGAAAGCATGATCGAGGTCGGCAGCTTCCGCGAAGACCTGTACTACCGCCTCAACGTATTCCCCATCGAGATGGCCCCGCTGCGCGAACGCGTGGAAGACATCCCGTTGCTGATGAACGAGTTGATCTCACGCATGGAGCACGAAAAGCGCGGTTCGATCCGCTTCAACTCCGCGGCGATCATGTCCCTGTGCCGCCACGGCTGGCCGGGTAACGTGCGTGAGCTGGCCAACCTGGTGGAGCGCATGGCGATCATGCACCCCTACGGTGTGATCGGCGTGGTCGAGTTGCCGAAGAAATTCCGCTACGTCGACGACGAAGACGAGCAACTGGTCGACAGCCTGCGCACCGACCTCGAAGAGCGCGTGGCCATCAACGGCCACACGCCGGACTTCGGCTCCACCGCCATGCTGCCGCCCGAAGGCCTGGATTTGAAGGACTACCTCGGCAGCCTCGAACAAGGCCTGATCCAGCAGGCGCTCGACGATGCCAACGGCATTGTCGCCCGCGCCGCCGAGCGCTTGCGTATCCGTCGAACCACCCTGGTGGAGAAGATGCGCAAGTACGGTATGAGCCGCCGGGAAGGTGATGAACAGGCGGATGATTGACGCCTGTTTTTTAAACTACTGAAATATCAGTAGTTTTTTTTCGGCACGGGTATTGCTACAGCCCTCGCAACGTTCCGTTTAACTGACGGTCAGCCAAGCGAGAGAGCATGATGCCCCACGCCGCCCAACACTCTTTGGTCCCTGATGCTCAGGGGCTTGTCCCGACTGCCGAGCAGCTCAGCCGACATGGCCTGGAACAGGCGTTTTCGCTGTTCAGCCAGATGTCGAGCCAACTGACTGACTCTTACAGCTTGCTGGAGGCGCGGGTTTCCGAGCTTAAAGGCGAACTGGCGGTGGTCAGCGCCCAGCGTATGCAAGAGCTGGCCGAGAAAGAGCGCCTGGCCAACCGTCTGCAAAACCTGCTGTCGCTGCTGCCCGGTGGCGTGATCGTCATTGATGACCAGGGCCGCGTGCGTGAAGCCAACCCGGCTGCCGTCGACATGCTCGGCCTGCCGCTGGAAGGCGAGTTGTGGCGCGAAGTCATTGCCCGTTGCTTCGCCCCGCGTGAAGACGACGGCCACGAAATCTCCCTCAAGGACGGCCGCCGCCTGTCCATCGCCACCCGTTCCCTGGACGCCGAGCCCGGCCAGCTGGTGCTGCTTAACGACCTGACAGAAACCCGTCACCTGCAAGACCAGTTGGCGCGGCATGAACGCTTGTCGTCGTTGGGGCGGATGGTCGCTTCTTTGGCGCATCAGATCCGCACGCCGTTGTCGGCGGCGTTGATCTACGCCAGTCATTTGACTGATGAGCAATTGCCGGCCGCCACCCACCAACGTTTTGCTGGCCGTCTCAAAGAGCGCTTGCATGAGTTGGAGCACCAGGTGCGCGACATGCTGGTGTTTGCCCGCGGCGAATTGCCGCTGACCGACCGCGTTACGCCCGCTATGTTGATGCAGTCGCTGCAAGCGGCGGCGGCCACCCATATCCAGGACGCCCAGGTGCGCTGGCAGTGCGACAGCCACCAGGGTGAGTTGCTGTGCAACCGCGACACCCTGGTCGGCGCCTTGCTCAACCTGATCGAAAACGCCACCCAGGCCAGCGGCCCCGCAGCGCGGCTCAAGGTGCACCTGTACACCCGCGAGCAAACCCTGCGCCTGTGTATCAGCGACAGCGGCAGCGGCATCGAACCCTTGGTGCTGCAACGCCTGGGCGAACCGTTTTTTACCACCAAGACCAACGGCACCGGCCTCGGCCTGACCGTGGTCAAGGCAGTGGCACGCGCGCATCAGGGAGAATTGCAGCTGCACTCCCGGTTGGGGCGTGGCACCTGTGCATTGATGACCTTGCCGCTGTTTTCCAGCACGGCGAGCGCGGAGTAAAAGGACTATGGCTATCAAGGTTTTATTGGTCGAAGACGATCGCGCCCTGCGTGAAGCATTGGCTGACACGCTGCTGTTGGCGGGCCATGACTACCGGGCGGTCGGTTCTGCCGAGGAAGCCTTGGAGGCGGTCGAGCAGGAATCTTTCAGCCTGGTGGTCAGTGACGTCAACATGCCCGGCATGGACGGCCACCAGTTGCTCGGCCTGCTGCGCGCGCGCCAGCCACAACTGCCGGTGCTGCTGATGACCGCCCACGGCGCGGTGGAGCGGGCGGTGGACGCCATGCGCCAGGGCGCGGCGGATTACCTGGTCAAACCCTTTGAGCCCAAGGCGCTGATCGAACTGGTTGCCCGGCATGCACTGGGGGTTGTTTCGAATGCCGAAGGCGAAGGCCCGATTGCCTTTGAGCCGGCCAGCGCACAGTTGCTGGAACTGGCAGCGCGTGTGGCGCGTAGCGATTCCACCGTGCTGATCTCCGGCGAGTCCGGTACCGGTAAAGAAGTGCTGGCGCGGTATATCCACCAGCAATCGAGTCGCGCCAAACAACCCTTTATCGCGATCAACTGCGCGGCTATCCCTGACAACATGCTCGAAGCCACTTTGTTCGGCCATGAAAAAGGTTCGTTCACCGGCGCCATCGCGGCCCAGGCCGGCAAATTCGAACAGGCCGACGGCGGCACCATTCTGCTCGACGAAATCTCGGAAATGCCCCTGGGCCTGCAAGCCAAGCTGCTGCGGGTGTTGCAGGAGCGTGAGGTGGAGCGTGTCGGCGCACGCAAGCCGATCCAGCTGGATATCCGTGTGGTTGCCACCACCAACCGCGACCTCGCGGGTGAAGTGGCGGCGGGGCGCTTTCGTGAAGACTTGTTTTACCGGCTTTCGGTATTTCCGCTGGCCTGGCGCCCGTTGCGTGAGCGCCCGGCAGATATAATCCCGCTGGCCGAGCGCCTGTTGAACAACCACGTCAAAAAAATGAAGCACGCTCAGGCGCGGTTATCGGCTGAGGCTCAGGCTTGCCTGATCAGCTACCCATGGCCGGGCAATGTGCGCGAATTGGACAACGCCATCCAGCGCGCGCTGATTTTGCAGCAAGGCGGGTTGATCCAGCCGCAAGACTTCTGCCTGGCCATGGGTAGTGGCAACGCGCCGTTGCCGAGCCTGGCGCCCACACTGGTGGCGGCTGCCGACACCGAGTCCGCCGGTGCCTTGGGCGACGACCTGCGCCGCCGCGAATTCCAGATGATCATCGACACCTTGCGTGCCGAGCGCGGCCGTCGCAAAGAGGCCGCTGAGCGCCTGGGCATCAGCCCGCGCACCCTGCGTTACAAGCTGGCGCAGATGCGCGACGCCGGGATGGACGTGGAAGCCTACCTTTTCGCCACGTGAAAAATTCTCGGGCTGACAGGGTTTGTCGCCTTTTCTTACGAATTGCCACGGAGCTGGCACCCTTGTTGCTACCACCCGTAGTAACCGCTGCGTAGTGTCAAAAAATTGCGGGTCGTCGGAGAGAGAAGGTCATGAGCCAGGGTATTGAGTTCAATCGGTTGATGTTGGATATGCGCTCCATGCAAATGGATGCCATGGCTCAACCGAAATCCGTCGCGCCAGCGCCGGAATTGGGCCAAAGCAGTTTTGCCGACATGCTCGGTCAGGCAATCAACAAAGTCAGCGACACCCAGCAAGCCTCCAGTCAGTTGGCCACCGCCTTCGAGATCGGCAAGAGCGGCGTGGACCTCACCGATGTGATGGTCGCTTCGCAAAAGGCCAGCGTTTCCTTTCAAGCCTTGACCCAAGTGCGTAACAAGCTGGTTCAGGCTTATCAAGACATCATGCAGATGCCGGTTTAAGGACGAGATTTAAGTCATGGCAGAAGCAGTCTCCGACAACGTACCCGCCAAGGCAGACGGCAAGCCGCCGCTGTTTGGCCTGTCGTTCCTGGAAAACCTCTCGGAAATGACCATGCTGCGGCAGGTGGGCCTGATGGTCGGCCTGGCTGCCAGCGTGGCGATTGGTTTTGCCGTGGTGTTGTGGTCGCAACAACCCGATTACCGCCCGCTGTACGGCAGCCTGGCCGGCATGGATTCCAAGCAGATCATGGAAACCCTGGCCGCCGCCGACATCGCTTATACCGTGGAGCCCAACTCCGGCGCCTTGCTGGTCAAGGCCGATGACGTGGCCCGTGCGCGCATGAAGCTGGCTGCGGCCGGTGTAACGCCGTCCGACAGCAATATCGGTTTTGAAATTCTCGACAAGGACCAGGGCCTGGGCACCAGCCAGTTCATGGAAGCCACCCGTTATCGGCGTGGCCTGGAAGGCGAACTGGCGCGCACCATCAGCAGCCTGAACAACGTCAAGGGCGCCCGCGTGCACCTGGCGATCCCGAAAAGCTCGGTGTTCGTGCGTGACGAACGCAAGCCAAGTGCCTCGGTGTTGGTTGAACTGTTTTCCGGCCGCTCCCTGGAGCCTGGCCAGGTACTGGCGATCATCAACCTGGTGGCCACCAGCGTTCCCGAATTGAGCAAGTCGCAAATCACCGTGGTCGACCAGAAGGGCAACCTGCTGTCCGATCAGGCCGAAAACTCCGCGCTGACCCAGGCCGGCAAACAGTTCGATTACAGCCGCCGCATGGAAAGCATGCTCACCCAGCGGGTGCACAACATCCTGCAACCGGTGTTGGGCAACGATCGCTACAAGGCTGAAGTGTCCGCCGACGTGGATTTCAGCGCGGTCGAGTCGACCTCCGAACAGTTCAACCCGGACCAGCCGGCGCTGCGCAGCGAGCAGTCCACCAGCGAGCAGCGCACCGCCAGCAATGGCCCGCAAGGTGTGCCGGGTGCCCTGAGCAACCAGCCGCCGGCCCCGGCGACTGCGCCGCAAACCACGGGTGGCGCGGCCGCTACGGCTGGTGCGATTCAGCCAGGCCAGCCACTGCTGGACGCCAACGGCCAGCAGATCATGGACCCGGCCACCGGCCAGCCGATGCTCGCGCCGTACCCGGCGGACAAGCGTAACCAGTCGACCAAGAACTTCGAACTCGACCGTTCCATCAGCCACACCAAGCAGCAACAGGGCAAGATCAATCGCCTGTCGGTGTCGGTGGTGGTCGATGATCAGGTCAAGGTCAACCCGGCAGACGGCGCCGTCACCCGTGCGCCGTGGAGCACCGATGAATTGGCGCGCTTCACACGCCTGGTGCAGGACGCCGTCGGTTTCGACGCCAGCCGTGGAGACAGCGTCAGCGTAATCAACATGCCGTTCTCCGCCGAGCGCGCCGAAGTGATCGCCGACCCGGCGTTCTACACGCAGCCGTGGTTCTGGGACATCGTTAAACAAGTGCTGGGTGTGTTGTTCATTCTGGTGCTGGTGTTCGGTGTGCTGCGTCCGGTGCTCAACAACATCACCGGCAACGGCAAGAAACAGCTGGCTTTGGCCGGTGGCGACGTCGAGTTGGGTGGCATGGGCGGCCTGGATGGCGAACTGGCCAACGACCGTGTCAGCCTCGGCGGCCCGCAAAGCATCCTGTTGCCAAGCCCGAGCGAAGGCTATGACGCGCAGCTGAATGCAATCAAGAGTCTGGTAGCAGAAGACCCGGGCCGTGTGGCTCAGGTCGTGAAAGAGTGGATCAACGCAGATGAGTGATAATCGAGCCGCTGTTGCCAAGCTCACCAAGGTCGACAAAGCCGCAGTCCTGCTGCTGTCCCTGGGTGAAACCGACGCCGCCCAAGTGCTGCGCCACATGGGGCCTAAAGAGGTCCAACGTGTGGGCGTGGCCATGGCGCAGATGCGCAATGTGCACCGCGAGCAAGTCGAGCAGGTGATGAGTGAGTTCGTCGAGATCGTCGGCGACCAGACCAGCCTGGGCGTCGGTTCCGACAGCTATATCCGCAAGATGCTCACCTCGGCCCTCGGCGAAGACAAGGCCAACGGCCTGATCGACCGCATCCTGCTGGGCGGCAACACCAGTGGCCTGGACAGCCTCAAGTGGATGGAACCGCGCGCGGTGGCTGACGTGATCCGCTACGAGCACCCGCAGATCCAGGCGATCGTCGTCGCTTACCTCGACCCGGACCAGGCCGGTGAAGTGCTCGGCCACTTCGACCATAAAGTGCGCCTGGACATCATCCTGCGCGTGTCGTCGCTGAACACCGTGCAGCCGGCGGCGCTCAAAGAACTCAACACGATTCTGGAGAAGCAGTTCTCCGGCAACTCGAACGCCTCGCGCACCACCTTGGGTGGCATCAAGCGCGCAGCCGACATCATGAACTTCCTCGACAGCTCGGTCGAAGGCCAGTTGATGGACTCGATCCGCGAGATCGACGACACCCTGTCCGGCCAGATCGAAGACCTCATGTTCGTGTTCAACAACCTCTCCGATGTCGACGACCGTGGCATCCAGGCGTTGCTGCGCGAAGTCTCCTCCGACGTGCTGGTGCTGGCCCTCAAGGGCTCGGACGAAAACGTCAAAGAGAAGATCTTCAAGAACATGTCCAAGCGTGCTTCCGAACTGTTGCGCGACGACCTCGAAGCCAAAGGCCCGGTGCGCGTCAGCGACGTCGAAACCGCGCAGAAAGAAATCCTCACCATTGCCCGCCGTATGGCCGAAGCCGGAGAAATCGTTCTCGGCGGGAAGGGCGGCGAAGAAATGATCTAAGGCGCGACCCATGTCGAACAAAGATGAGACGCCCAGCGATCTGATTCGCGCACGGGATGTCGGCGGGTTCGACATCTGGTCGCTGCCCAGCTTCGATCCGCATGTGCCGGAGCCCGAGCCTGAACCGGTGGTTGAAGCCCCGGTAGAGATGGAAGAAGTGCCGCTGGATGAAGTCCAGCCACTGACCCTGGAAGAACTCGAGGCCATCCGCCAGGAAGCCTATAACGAAGGCTTTGCGGCCGGCGAAAAAGACGGCTTTCGCAGCACCACCCTCAAGGTGCGCCAGGAGGCCGAAGAGGCGCTCAGCGTCAAACTCGCCAGCCTGGAGCGGCTGATGGGCACGCTGTTCGACCCGATTGCCGAGCAGGATACGCAGATCGAAAAAGCCATGGTCGGCCTGGTTGAGCACATCGCCCGCCAAGTCATCCAGCGCGAATTGGTGCTCGATTCCAGCCATATCGAAAGCGTCATGCGCGAAGCCCTCAAGCTGTTGCCGTTGGGCGTGGGCAATGTGCGCCTGTACATCAACCCGCAGGATTTCGAACAGGTCAAAGCCCTGCGCGAGCGTCATGAAGAAACCTGGCGCATCGTCGAAGATGCCAGCCTGCAACCTGGCGGCTGCCGCGTCGAAACCGAACACAGCCGCATCGATGCCACGGTGGAAACCCGCATCAGCCAGATCATGGCCAAGTTGTTTGATCAACTGCATGAACAGGCCCTGCACCCGGCCGAGCCGGACCTGAGTGTGGACCTGGACGCTACCGATGCGCCTTGATCGCACCAGCTTCGCCAAGCGCCTGGGCAGCTACGCCGAGGCCACGGAGTTGCCCGGCCAGCCGATTCTCGAAGGGCGCCTGTTGCGCATGGTCGGCCTGACCCTCGAAGCCGAAGGCCTGCGCGCCGCCATGGGCAGCCGCTGCCTGGTGATCAACGACGACAGCTACCACCCGGTGCAGGTCGAAGCCGAGGTGATGGGCTTTTCCGGCAGCAAGATTTTCCTTATGCCCGTGGGCAGCCTGGCGGGCATCGCCCCCGGCGCCCGCGTAGTGCCCTTGGCCGATACCGGCCGCCTGCCCATGGGCATGAGCATGCTCGGCCGCGTGCTCGATGGCGCCGGCCGCGCACTCGACGGCAAGGGCGGCATGAAGGCCGAAGACTGGGTGCCGATGGACGGCCCGACCATCAACCCGCTCAACCGCAACCCCATCAGCGTGCCGCTGGACGTGGGCATTCGCAGCATCAACGGTTTATTGACGGTCGGTCGCGGCCAGCGTCTGGGCCTGTTTGCCGGTACCGGCGTGGGTAAGTCAGTGTTGCTGGGCATGATGACGCGCTTTACCGAGGCCGACATTATCGTGGTCGGGCTGATCGGCGAGCGCGGCCGTGAAGTGAAAGAGTTCATCGAGCACAGCCTCGGTGAAGAAGGTCTCAAACGCTCGGTGGTGGTCGCGTCGCCTGCGGATGATGCGCCGCTGATGCGCCTGCGCGCCGCGATGTACTGCACGCGCATCGCTGAATATTTTCGCGACAAGGGCAAGAATGTCCTGTTGCTGATGGACTCGCTCACGCGTTTTGCCCAGGCCCAGCGGGAAATCGCCCTGGCCATCGGCGAACCGCCTGCCACCAAAGGTTACCCGCCGTCAGTGTTCGCCAAGCTGCCCAAGCTGGTGGAGCGCGCGGGTAATGCCGAGGCCGGTGGCGGTTCAATCACTGCGTTCTATACGGTGTTGTCCGAAGGCGATGACCAACAGGACCCGATTGCCGACTCGGCGCGGGGCGTGCTCGACGGCCACATCGTGCTGTCGCGGCGCCTGGCCGAAGAAGGGCACTACCCGGCCATCGACATCGAAGCCTCGATCAGCCGGGTGATGCCGGCGGTGGTCACGCCCGAGCACATGGCCCGGGCGCAGCACTTCAAACAACTGTGGTCGCGTTATCAGCAAAGTCGCGATTTGATCAGCGTCGGCGCCTACGTGGCCGGTGGTGATCGCGAAACCGACCTGGCCATCGCGCTGCAACCGCAACTGGTGAGCTACCTGCGCCAAGGCCTTAACGACAAGATCAGCATGGGCGAAAGCGAAGCGCACCTGGGCTCGATCTTCGCCCCGGCGCCGGGCGGTTAAGCCATGGCCAGCACCCGCTCTTCACGCCTGGCCCCGGTGGTGGACATGGCCGAAAAGGCCGAAAAAACCGCCGTGCAGCGCTTGGGTTACTTCCAGGGCCAGGTGCGCCTGGCGGAAAGCAAGCTGGGTGACCTGGAGCGCTTTCGCGGCGAGTACCAGCAGCAGTGGATCGAGCGCGGCAGCAAGGGCGTATCCGGCCAGTGGCTGATGGGTTATCAGGGCTTTCTCAACCAGCTGGAAACTGCTGTGGGCCAGCAGCGCCAGAGCCTCGCCTGGCACCAGAACAATCTCGATAAAGCCCGCGAAAGTTGGCAGGCGGCGTTTGCTCGCGTTGAAGGTTTGCGCAAGCTGGTGCAGCGCTATATCGACGAAGCGCGGGCGATTGAAGACAAGCGCGAGCAAAAGCTGCTCGATGAGCTGTCACAGCGACTTCCTCGCCAGTCACAGTACTGACGGCTTCCAGTGGCCTACTGTGGGAGCTGGCTCCACATTTGAGTATCAGTGTTGCTCACATCTCTATCAGCTGCTAAACCTTGTTGCACATTGCCAATGACAAGGAAGCAGTCACATGTCAGTCGAGTCAGAAGTATCCCTGGATGGGACGAAGTTGACGATCAGGGTCAAGGGGCGATTCGATTTCGGTAGCCACCAAGCCTTTCGTGAAGCCTACGAGCGGTTCTACAAAGTGCCCGAGATCTACGTGGTGGACTTGAAGGACACCACTTACATGGACAGCTCGGCCCTGGGCATGCTCCTGCTGTTGCGTGACCATGCCGGTGGCGATGAAGCCGAAGTGCAGGTGATCAATAGCAATTCCGATGTGCGCAAGATCCTCGCCATCTCCAACTTCGACAAACTGTTTGATCTCAGTTGAGCACCCTGGCCCCGGTTCTCGAACCACTGACGATCCTGATCGCCGAAGACAGCGCCGCCGATTTGCTGTTGCTGTCGACCATCATCCGGCGTCAGGGCCATCAGGTGCTCACCGCCACGAATGGCGCGCAAGCCGTCGAGGTGTTCAGCCGTGAACGCCCGCAGTTGGTGTTGATGGACGCCCTGATGCCGGTGATGGACGGCTTTGAGGCGGCGCGGCAGATCAAGCAGCTGGCGGGCGAGGCGCTGGTGCCGATCATCTTTCTCACCTCGCTGCGCGAAAGTGAAGCCCTGGCCCAGTGCCTGGACGCCGGCGGCGATGACTTCCTGCCCAAGCCTTACAACCCGCTGATCCTGGCCGCCAAGATCAATGCCATGGACCGCTTGCGGCGCCTGCAGGCCACGGTGCTGCGCCAGCGTGACCAGATCGCCCGGCACCACGATTACCTGTTGCATGAGCAACGTGCGGCCAAGGCGGTGTTCGACAAGGTGGCGCATTCGGGTTGCATCAATGCGGCGCCGAACATTCGTTACCTGCAATCGCCTTATGCGCTGTTCAACGGCGACCTGTTGCTGGCGGCCTACACGCCATCCGGCGACATGCATGTGCTGCTCGGTGACTTCACCGGCCATGGCCTGCCCGCCGCCGTGGGCGCCATGCCGCTGGCGGAGGTGTTCTATGGCATGACCGCCAAGGGCTACGGCCTGGCGCAGACCCTGCGTGAGATGAATGCCAAGCTCAAGCGCATCCTGCCGGTGGACATGTTCTGCTGCGCCACGCTGGTGTGCCTGAGTACCCAGCGGCGCGTGGTGGAGGTGTGGAACGGCGGCATGCCCGACGGCTATGTGCATGAGATCGCCACGGGCAAGCGCACGCCGTTGGTATCGCGGCACCTGCCGCTGGGCGTGCTGTCGGCACAGGCATTTGATGACAGCACCGAAGTCTGGCCCATGGCCCTGGGCGACCGGGTGTTCTTGTTGTCCGATGGGGTGCTGGATACCGCCAACGCCAATGAGCAGTTGTTTGGTGCGGCGCGTTTGCAGCAGGTGTTTGCCAGCAACCGCAAGCCCGACCGTTTGTTCGAAGACATTGAGCAGGCGCTGGCGGCGTTTCGGGGTGAGGCGCGCGATGATGTCAGCATGGTCGAGATCATCTTGCAGCCTGGCCAGCCGTCGCGGGCGGCTGAGCCCCTGTATGCCGACAGTGGCCAGTCGTGCCCGCTGGATTGGTCGGTGAGTTTCGAGTTTCGTGCGCGCACGCTGAAAAGCTACAACCCGTTGCCGTACCTGCTGCAACTGTTGCTGGAGATTCATGGCCTGCGTGGGCAGAGCGGGGCGCTGTACAGTGTGATGGCCGAGTTGTATTCCAATGCGCTGGAGCATGGCGTGCTGGGCCTGGATTCGCGGCTCAAACGCGATGCCCAGGGGTTTGCCGAGTATTACCGTCAGCGCAACGAGCGCCTGGCGCAGTTGAACAACGGTTATGTGCGTGTGCATGTGCAGGTGGTGCCGACTGCGCCGGGCGGCAAAATGACGCTGCGCATCGAGGACAGTGGGCCTGGGTTTGACGTCGAACAGGTGCTGGCGCGGCCGCTGGATATAGACCGTTTGTCTGGCCGTGGGCTGAGCCTGGTACGGCAACTGAGCAGCGATGTACGCTGGACCGATGGCGGGCGCAGTGTGTGCGTGGAGTTTTGCTGGGGAGCTCTGGCATAATCCGCCGATTCTTGATCAAGGAGCGAACAAGTGCCTGAGATTCATCTGGACCCTGATGTGTTGATGGGCCTGCAGGAAGTGATGGAAAGCGAGTATCCGAAATTGCTGGATACCTTCCTGGACGATTCGCAAAAGCGCATCGATGCGCTGCGCAAGTCGCGTGGTGATGCCAAGGCGCTGGGGCGGATTGCGCATAGCTTCAAGGGCAGCAGTGGCAACCTCGGCGCGGTGCGGCTGGCGCAGTTGTGTCAGCGGTTGGAGGCGGAGTCCGTCGAGTTGACGGCGGACTTGGGTGCGCTGGTTGATCAGATTGATCATGAGTTTGCGCTGGTGCGGCCGCTGTATGAGTCGGAAAGGCAGCGCTTCGGTCTCTGAATCACCGCAGTTGTATCAGACCTGTGCGGATCAAACTGTGGGAGCGGGCTTGCTCGCGAAAGCGGTGTGTCAGCAACGAATTCATTGACTGACACACCGCTTTCGCGAGCAAGCCCGCTCCCACATTTAGACTGCGTTTTACCTGTCATTCGTCTTTGCTCCGCAAACCTGGCCCGACTCTTGCTCTATCTCCCAATACTGCATCCCCGACCCCCAATGCAGTGGAGACCTTTACCTATGCCAGTCGCCCCCAATTCGCTCCTTCAGGCTGCCGCTGCGGCCAAGCCTCAAGCGCCTGCCGCCACACCGGCTATAGCGGCAGCGGCCCCACGGGACAAGGGCCCTGGCTTCGCTCAAGTGTTCGCCAACCAAAGCCCCAAGCCCACGCTGAAGACCGACGACAGCCCGGTAAAAGCCTCGCGTGACAAGCCTTCGGACACCACTGCCAAGTCGGTCGCCAGCAACGACAAACCTGCCGCCAGCACGCCAGCGGTTGCCGATAGCGGCAATCCCTTGCCTGCCAAACCGGCCAAGTCCGACGACAGCGCCAGCAGTGATGACGACAAGCCCAGCGACCCGGCCCTGGCGCAGCAGCCTCCGGTTGATCCGGTGGTTGACCCGGCCGTGGTTGCCGCTGTTACGCCGGTGCCTGTCCCGGTGCCAACGCCTGCGCCGGTAGCGGCCAATGATGACAAGGCCCAGCCGGTGGTCTCCGCGCCGGTTGCGGTGACGGAAGATGCCAAGCAACCGGCCTTCGACCCTGAAGCCGATCCGCTGGATTCGATGCCGGCCGTGCGCCTGGCCATGGAGCAGGGCGGCCACGTCTCGGCCAGCAGCCAGACGCCGCAGAAAGCCGCCCCGACCACCGCTCAGGATCAGCCGACCGCCGCGCAGAACTTTGCTGCAGGTCTGGCCAACATGGTTGACCAGCAAGCCACCAAAGACAGCACTGACCAAGGCGGCGACAAGGCCTTCAGTGGGCTGATCGAAGGCGGCCTCAAGGATCTGAAAGACGCCAGCAGCGACACCCGCGTCGACGACTTCGCCAACCGCCTGGCCGCGCTGACCCAGGCCGCCACGCCGAAAACCGCGAATGCCTTGCCGCCCGTAGCCAATGCGCCGTTGGCCATGCACCAGAGTGGCTGGACCGAAGAAGTGGTCAACCGCGTGATGTACCTGTCCAGCGCCAACCTCAAGTCGGCGGAGATCCAGTTGCAGCCGGCTGAGCTGGGGCGCCTGGATATCAAGGTCAACATGACCGCCGACCAGCAGGCCCAGGTCAGCTTCATGAGCGGCCACGCCGTGGTGCGTGAAGCGCTGGAAAGCCAGTCCGGCCGTTTGCGCGAGATGTTCGCCCAGCAAGGCATGGGGCAGGTCGACGTCAATGTGTCTGACCAGTCCCGTGGCTGGCAGGGGCAGGGCCAGGAGCAACAGCAGCAGAACCAGGCGCGCGGCATAAGCGGCAGTGGCGGGCGTGGTGATGGCGGCGATGCGGGTGACGCTGCTGAAGTGGCGGCGGCGGTCGCGCCGGTGAGCCAGACCGTGATCGGCTCCAGCGCAGTCGACTATTACGCCTGACCTGAGCCAAAAAACGCGGTCAATGTGGGAGCTGGCTTGCCTGCGATGGCGGTGGGGCAGTTAATACTTCTGTAACTGATACACCGCTATCGCAGGCAAGCCAGCTCCCACATTTGGTTTGTGGTGTTTGTTCTCTCCCCAGCTGCCAGACAACTCTGGCATAACACTTGCTCTTGCCTTCCCGTAGATCTATGAATCCCCGAATAGTGACGGATTATTGGCATGGCGAAGAGCGACGACGCAGCAGCAACCCCACCCGCAGGCAAAGGCAAGCTCAAGCTGATCCTGTTGATTGTGCTGGGCCTGCTCCTGGCCATTGGCGCCTCGATTGGCGGCACCTGGTACATCATGCACAGCAGTGCGAGCAAACCGGCCCCCGCCGCCGAAACCGCCACTAACGTCAAGCAACCGGCAATCTTCGAACCGATGCTGCCGGCCTTTGTCGCCAACTACAATCAGAACGGTCGTCAACGCTACCTGCAGGTGAGCATCACCTTGCTGGCGCGCAACCAGGCGGACCTGGATGCGCTTAAAGTGCATATGCCGGTGATCCGCAACAACCTGGTGATGCTGTTCTCCGGTCAGAGCTTCGACAGCCTGGCCACCCCGGTCGGCCAGGAAATGCTGCGCCAGAAGGTCACTGCCAGCGTGCAGGAAGTGGCCCAGAAAGAGCTCGGCAAAGTCGTGGTCGAGCAGGCGCTCTTCACTAACTTCGTATTGCAGTAGGA
The DNA here is from genome assembly GCF_005938045.2 of Pseudomonas sp. KBS0710. Classification (GTDB taxonomy): domain Bacteria; phylum Pseudomonadota; class Gammaproteobacteria; order Pseudomonadales; family Pseudomonadaceae; genus Aquipseudomonas. The sequence goes on from NZ_VCCF02000001.1 coordinate 1,234,661, forward strand.
TCACGACATGGCCGTGCAAGACCTGCTGTCCCAGGATGAAATCGACGCGCTGTTGCATGGCGTCGACGATGGTCTGGTACAGACCGAAATGGCTGCCGAGCCCGGCAGCGTCAAAAGTTATGACCTCACCAGCCAGGATCGCATCGTCCGTGGGCGCATGCCGACTCTGGAGATGATCAACGAGCGTTTCGCCCGCTACACCCGTATCAGCATGTTCAACATGCTGCGCCGTTCGGCGGACGTGGCGGTGGGCGGCGTGCAGGTGATGAAATTCGGTGAATACGTGCACTCGCTGTACGTGCCCACCAGCCTCAACCTGGTCAAGATCAAACCGCTGCGCGGCACTGCGCTGTTCATCCTCGACGCCAAACTGGTGTTCAAGTTGGTGGACAACTTCTTCGGCGGCGACGGCCGCCACGCCAAGATCGAAGGGCGTGAATTCACCCCCACCGAACTGCGTGTGGTGCGCATGGTGCTGGAGCAAGCCTTCATCGACTTGAAGGAAGCCTGGCAGGCGATCATGGAAGTCAATTTCGAGTACATCAACTCGGAAGTGAACCCGGCCATGGCCAACATCGTCGGCCCCAGCGAAGCCATTGTGGTGTCCACCTTCCACATCGAACTCGATGGCGGCGGCGGCGACCTGCACGTGACCATGCCGTACTCGATGATCGAGCCGGTACGCGAAATGCTCGACGCCGGCTTCCAGTCCGACCTCGACGACCAGGACGAGCGCTGGGTCAAGGCCCTGCGCGAAGACCTGCTGGACGTCGACGTGCCTTTAAGCGCCACTGTGGCCCGTCGCCAGCTGCGATTGCGCGATATTTTGCACATGCAACCGGGGGACGTGATCCCTGTGGAACTGCCGGAAGAGCTGATCATGCGCGCCAACGGCGTGCCGTCGTTCAAGGTCAAGCTCGGCTCCCACAAGGGCAACCTGGCGTTGCAAGTGATCGAACCGATCAACCGTCGCTGATCTGCCCCTTCTACCGATGAATTTTTGCTGCGCCGAGGACATGTAATGGCTACCGAACACGAAAACACTTCCGCCGAAGACCAGGCCCTGGCTGACGAATGGGCTGCGGCCCTGGAAGAAACCGGCGATGTGGGCCAGGACGACATCGATGCGCTGCTGGCCGCCGACGCCGCCAGTGCGCCGGCCGGCAAACGCCTGCCGATGGAAGAATTCGGCAGCGTGCCGAAAAACAATGACCCGGTGACCCTCGACGGCCCGAACCTGGATGTGATCCTCGACATTCCGGTGTCGATCTCCATGGAAGTCGGCAGCACCGAAATCAACATCCGCAACCTGCTGCAGCTCAACCAGGGTTCGGTGATCGAGCTCGACCGCCTGGCCGGTGAGCCGCTGGACGTGCTGGTCAACGGCACCCTGATCGCCCATGGCGAGGTGGTGGTGGTCAACGAGAAGTTCGGCATCCGCCTGACGGACGTGATCAGCCCAAGCGAACGCATCAAGAAGTTGCGCTGAGATGAAGTATTCGATGGCGGGACTGTTTCTGGCGCTGCCATTGAGCGCCATCGCGGCTGAGCCGGTCGCCCAAGCGGTCACTGCGGCGCCGGTGGTCAGCAGTGGCATCGGTGGGCAATTGACCCAGCTGGTGCTTGGGTTGTTGCTGGTGGTCGGCCTGATCTTCGTGCTCGCCTGGCTGATGCGCCGCGTGCAGCGCATCGGGCCGGGCAATGCCCAGGTGATCGAGATGATCGGCTCGCGTGCCCTCGGCCCGCGTGATCGTCTGGTGTTGGTGCAGGTGGGCGAGGAGCAGATTCTGCTCGGCATCACGCCCGGCCGCATCACCCCGTTGCACGTGCTCAAGACGCCGGTGGAAGCCACCAAGACCGAGGCCGCCACGCCGGAATTCGCCCAGCGCCTGATGGAGTTGCTGGGCAAGGATCAGAAGGATAAGAAGTAATGCGCGTTTTATTGACGCTCATGCTGTTGCTGGCCGCGCCTCTGGCGTTGGCGGCCGACCCGTTGTCGATCCCGGCGATCACCCTGGGCACCAACGCTGCCGGCGCCCAGGAGTATTCGGTCAGCCTGCAGATTTTGCTGATCATGACTGCGCTGAGTTTTATCCCGGCGTTTGTCATGCTCATGACCAGCTTCACGCGGATCATCATCGTGTTCTCGATTTTGCGTCAGGCCCTGGGCCTGCAGCAGACACCGTCGAACCAGATCCTTACCGGCATGGCGCTGTTTTTGACGCTGTTTATCATGGCGCCGGTGTTCGACAAGGTGAACCAGCAAGCCTTGCAACCCTACCTGGCCGAGAAACTCACGGCCCAGGACGCGATCGACAAGGCCCAGGGCCCGATCAAGGACTTCATGCTGTCGCAAACCCGCTCCAGCGACCTTGAGCTGTTTATGCGCCTGTCCAAGCGCACCGACATTGCCACGCCGGATCAGGCGCCGCTGACCATTCTGGTACCGGCATTCGTCACCTCCGAATTAAAAACCGCGTTCCAGATCGGCTTCATGATCTTTATCCCGTTCCTGATCATCGACCTGGTGGTGGCGAGCGTGCTGATGGCCATGGGTATGATGATGCTGTCGCCGCTGATTATTTCGTTGCCGTTCAAGATCATGTTGTTTGTGCTGGTGGACGGCTGGGCGCTGATTATCGGCACCCTGGCCAGCAGTTTCGGCGGGGTGTAGTGACATGACGCCAGAAGTAGCGGTCGACCTGTTCCGTGAAGCGCTATGGCTGACCACCATGATGGTCGCCGTGCTGGTGGTGCCGAGCCTGTTGGTGGGCCTGCTGGTGGCGATGTTCCAGGCCGCGACCCAGATCAACGAACAAACCTTGAGCTTCCTCCCGCGTTTGCTGGTGATGCTGATCACCCTGATCGTCGCCGGCCCGTGGCTGGTGCAAACCTTTATGGAATACATCCTGCAGCTGTACGGCAGTATTCCGCAGTTGATCGGCTGACCGGATGCAATCGGTACTGGCCTTGACCGACACCCAGATCAGCACCTGGGTGGCGTCTTTTATCCTGCCAATGTTTCGCGTCACGGCGGTGCTGATGACCATGCCGGTGTTCGGGACCACCTTGGTGCCGAGGCGCATCCGCCTGTATTTTGCCTTCGCCATTACCATCGTCATCGTGCCCGGCTTGCCGCCGATGCCGCCGGTGAATGCCCTGGACCTCAGCGCGTTATTGCTGATTGCCGAACAGATCCTGATCGGTGCGCTGATGGGCTTTTCCCTCACCTTGTTCTTCCAGGCCTTTGTGATCGCCGGGCAAATCATCTCGATCCAGATGGGCATGGGCTTCGCGTCCATGGTCGACCCCACCAACGGCGTGTCAGTGGCGGTGATCGGGCAGTTCCTGACCATGCTGGTGACCTTGATCTTCCTGGCGATGAATGGGCATCTGGTGGTGTTCGAGGTGCTGACCGAAAGCTTCACCACCTTGCCGGTGGGCTCAGGGTTGGTGGTCAATCACTTCTGGGAATTGGTTGGGCGCATGAGTTGGGTGCTCGGCGCGTCGTTGTTGCTGGTGCTGCCGGCGATTACTGCGCTGCTGGTGGTCAACATCGCGTTTGGCGTGATGACCCGTGCGGCGCCGCAACTGAACATTTTTTCGATTGGTTTCCCGCTGACCCTGGTGTTGGGCATGGGGATTTTCTGGATCGGCATGGCCGACATTCTCAATCAGTATCAACCGCTGGCCACCGACGCCTTGCAGTTCTTACGTGATCTGGCACGGGCGCGTTGAGCCATGGCCGAGAGCGAGAGTGGCCAGGACAAAACAGAAGACCCCACGGAGAAACGTAAAAAGGACTCCAGGGAAAAGGGCGAGATTGCCCGCTCCAAAGAACTCAATACCCTGGCGGTGATGCTCGCCGGTGCCGGTGGCCTGCTGATCTACGGCGGCGGCCTGGCGCTGGACCTGATGGAGCTGATGAAACTCAACTTTTCGCTGCCGCGCGAAGTGCTGCTGAGCCCCGGCGCCATGGGCCAGTACCTGCTGCACTCCGGCAAGATCGCGATTCTGGCGGTGCAGCCGGTGCTTATCACCCTGTTGCTGGCAGCACTGATCGGGCCGGTTTCCTTGGGTGGCTGGTTGTTTGCCGCCGGCAGCATGGCGCCCAAGTTCAGCCGCATGAACCCTGGGCCTGGGCTCAAGCGCATGTTTTCCACCAAGGCATTGGTGGAGTTGCTCAAGGCGTTGGCCAAATTCATTTTGATTTTGTTTGTGGCGCTGACGGTGTTGTCATCCGATATCGACGACTTGCTGCGCATTGCCCATGAACCGCTGGAATCGGCAATTATTCACAGCGTGCAGGTGGTGGGCTGGAGTGCGCTGTGGATGGCCTGCGGGCTGATCATCATCGCCGCCGTGGATGCGCCGATCCAGCTGTGGGAAAGCCACAAGAAACTGCTGATGACCAAGCAGGAAGTGCGTGACGAACACAAAGACCAGGAAGGCCGACCCGAGGTCAAACAGCGGATTCGCCAACTGCAACGGGAAATGTCCCAGCGCAAGATGATGGCGGCGGTGCCGGAGGCCGACGTGGTCATCACCAACCCGACCCACTACGCCGTGGCGCTCAAATACGACCCGGAGAAGGGCGGCGCACCGATGTTGCTGGCCAAGGGCAGCGACTTTACCGCGCTGAAGATTCGCGAAATCGCCGTGGCCAACGACATCCTGCTGCTGGAGTCGCCGGAGCTGGCGCGGTCGATCTTCTACTCCACCGACCTCGACCAGGAAATCCCCGCAGGCCTGTACCTGGCGGTGGCGCAGGTGTTGGCCTACGTGTACCAGATCCGCCAATACCGCGCAGGCAAGGGCAAACGGCCGGACCCGCTCAAAGACCTGCCGATTCCGCCGGAGTTGCGCCGCGATTCCTGATGTTCACTTGCTTTTTCATGGGGTGAATTAATTAATCAAAGTCTTCTTCACTTGATTCTGGTGTTCTTAATGATCCGTCTTCTTCACTTGATTTTGGTGCTCTTAATGATCCGTCTTCATTAAGGGTGCTGTCTCCTATTTTTACGGAATCAATCTGGTCGTAAGAAAACGGCATGTTTTTGCCGTAGGTCGTCCAGTAAATGGTCAATGTGCCATTTTTTGCGGAAATAAAGGTGCCATTGCGATGAGCGCGATCTCGTTGTTCAACAACTATAAGCTTGGTGCCTACAGCGATGTTTGTGAAAGAGCTGTCAGTAAAGGCCATGATTTATATCTCCAGTAAGAGTAAAGCTGCATGTTTCACCCCTTTCATAGCATTGACTACTGTCAGAGTTGACAGTTGACTTAAAGAGTGTTTTGGCAATACCCAGTCACCACCCAGCCCTCCCACGCGCTCATTTCTCCCCTCTTACCTGTCAACTTTGACAGTATCCATTGCACCGCCTTCACTGTTAGATAGAGCGGCGAGGTGCGCCTCTATGCGCGGCTCGGGAGAGCGGTCATGGACAGGGCTACGGTCAGGTGGTTTGACGCCGTCAAGGGCATTGGTTTTGTCGCCCGCGACCGCGAAGGCAATGCGGTACCCGTTCAGGCAACGGGCAATCCCTGCAGCGAAATCGATGCGCCGCCCAAGGCGCGCAAATCCCGCAAGCGAAAAAAATAACTTCCGCCTGCTCAGCAAACAATCACTACCACTGGTCGTTAAACCCCGTCTACCTGTCAACTCTGACAGTAGTCAGTTCTGCATTCCTGCGGTTTTATGGTGCCAGGCACTGTACGCAAGTAGTAACGAGATGCAGGGGAAAGGTGATGGAAGCGGTGACGGGGACGATCAAGGTTTATAACCGCAAGACCGGTGAAGGGCTGATTGCGTTGGACGGCGATGATGAGCCGGTGTGTTTGGACCGCTTGAGTTCAGCGTGTACCCGGTGGAGAGAAGGCCAGCGGGTACAGTTCGCCAGGATTCACCGGCCAAAGGGTGTGTTTGCGTTTTGCATCAGGCGTATCTAGCGACTCGGGTGCGGATTTTTGAATGGGATGTCAGGAGAACGGTAATGGCGACGGGCAAAGTGAAGTGGTTTAACGCGGAGAAGGGTTTTGGGTTTATTACCCAGGATGGTGGCGGACCTGATCTTTTTGTTCATTTTTCTGCAATTAAAGGTGACGGGTTCAAGACGCTTGAAGAAAACCAAAAGGTGGAGTTCGAGATAGGGCAGGGAGCAAAAGGACCTCAGGCAACGGATGTGCGGTCCGCTTGACGGCTCATTGATCGTTCCCACGCGGGAGCGTAGGAACGATCATCACTGACTTACAACTGGCCCTTCAGTGCCTGACCCACCGCAATCGCAGGCAAGCCAGCTCCCACAGTTGAACAGGTCACCGCTCGACGATCGTCGCTGGTGACGGCGCTCTGTCATCCAGCAGCCGCTCAGCCAGCAATCGGCCGATCTCAAGCAACTGCGCAATACCCAGCGCACCTTCTCGCTGTGTTCCCTCCAGGTCAAAGGCGAAGTCGCAGGTCAGGGCGTGGGCGGAGGCCAGGTTTTCGGTGAGGTTGACCAGCAGGTCTTCGGTGCTGATGCCGTCGATAAGGGTGAGGATTACGCTGGGTGGGGGATTTGGGGTGGGTTTGATCATTGTGAAGCTCCTTGCGAAAGTGGAGCCGCCACTGATCGCCGCGACGCGATTGAAGGTGGCAGCTGTACGCAGGTTCGCGGACCGGTCTAGGAGCAACCCGGCATACCCGAAGGTATCCCGCGCACAGCCGCCATAGCGCCGCACAGTAGACGATAAAAAAGCGTCGACTGAAAGGGAGATGGTGCTTTTACTCCGTAGTAAACCGGGCCGCGACGCCCGACCACTGCATTTGCAGCGGTGTACGGAGACTAGGGAGCCCGGTTCCTAGGGGCAACCCGAAAACCTTGTCGGAAATTTCCTCAGTACCAGCAGGTACACCCCCATCCAACTGTGGGAGCGGGCTTGCTCGCGAAAGCGGTGTGTCAGCCAAAACTCTTCTAACTGAACCACCGCCTTCGCGAGCAAGCCCGCTCCCACAGTTGAATCGCTTTACACTCGGCACACCCGGTTGTTTGTGAGGCCATCGAAGCCTCAAAGCAAAAGTTGGAAGGCTTCTTGCAATACCGCCTCCAGGACGCTCTCCAGCGTCAAAACTTTGCTTCAAGGAACACGAGGAATACCGGTGGTAGATCGCTCTCAAATGCTCAACACGGCCCGTGGCACCCTGACTGATTTGTCGCGGGGCAACCTGGGTGTGCCGTTGTTGTTGCTGGTGATGCTGGCAATGATGATGTTGCCGATGCCGCCGTTCCTGCTCGACGTGTTTTTCACCTTCAACATTGCGCTGTCGGTGGTGGTGCTGCTGGTTTGCGTGTACGCCCTGCGGCCGCTGGATTTCGCGGTATTCCCAACCATTTTGCTGATTGCGACCCTGCTGCGCCTGGCGCTCAACGTGGCGTCTACGCGGGTGGTGATGCTCCACGGCCAGGACGGCCACGCCGCCGCCGGTAAGGTGATCCAGGCCTTCGGTGAGGTGGTGATCGGCGGCAACTATGTGGTCGGTATCGTGGTGTTCGCGATCCTGATGATCATCAACTTCGTGGTGGTGACCAAGGGCGCCGGGCGGATTTCCGAGGTGAGCGCTCGGTTTACCCTCGACGCCATGCCCGGCAAGCAAATGGCCATCGACGCCGACCTCAACGCCGGCCTGATTGACCAGAACCAAGCCAAATCCCGTCGCCTGGAAGTCGCCCAGGAAGCCGAGTTCTATGGCTCCATGGACGGCGCGAGTAAGTTCGTGCGCGGTGACGCCATCGCCGGCCTGTTGATCCTGTTTATCAACCTGATCGGCGGCATGGCGGTCGGGATCTTCCAGCACGGCATGACCTTCGGCGATGCGGGCAAGGTCTACGCCTTGCTGACCATCGGTGACGGTTTAGTGGCGCAATTGCCATCACTGTTGTTATCCACAGCTGCAGCCATCATGGTTACCCGTGCTTCGGGCTCCGAAGACATGGGCAAGCAGATCAGCCGCCAGATGTTCGCCTCGCCCAAGGCGCTGGCCGTGGCCGCCGGTATCATGGCGATCATGGGCATCGTGCCGGGCATGCCGCACGTGTCGTTCCTGAGCATGGCGGCCATGGCCGCCGGTGGTGCCTACCTGTTCTGGCGCAAGCAAAATGCCGTCAAGGTCCAGGCCCAGCAGGAAATCGCCCGCCAGCAAGACTTGCTGCCATCCCCGGCCCGCGCCCAGGAAACCAAGGAGTTGGGCTGGGATGACGTCACCCCGATCGACATGATCGGCCTGGAAGTCGGCTACCGCCTGATTCCGCTGGTGGACCGCAACCAGGGCGGCCAATTGCTGGCGCGGATCAAGGGTGTGCGCAAGAAGCTGTCGCAGGACTTGGGCTTCTTGATGCCCACCGTACACATTCGCGACAACCTCGACCTGGCCCCCAGCGCCTACCGCCTGACCCTGATGGGCGTGATCCTGGCCGAAGCCGAGATTTACCCGGACCGCGAACTGGCGATCAACCCCGGCCAAGTGTTCGGCACGCTCAACGGCATTACCGCCAAAGATCCGGCTTTTGGCCTGGAGGCGGTGTGGATCGAAGTCAGCCAGCGCAGCCAGGCACAATCGCTGGGTTACACCGTGGTGGACGCCAGCACGGTGGTGGCCACCCACCTCAACCAGATCCTCTATAAGCACTCCCACGAGCTGATCGGCCACGAGGAAGTCCAGCAATTGATGGGTTTGCTGGCCAAAGCCTCGCCAAAACTGGCCGAAGAACTGGTGCCGGGCGTGCTGTCGCTGTCGCAGTTGCTCAAGGTGCTGCAAGCCTTGCTCGCCGAACAGGTGCCGGTGCGCGACATTCGCAGCATTGCCGAGGCCATCGCCAACAATGCCGCCAAGAGTCAAGATACTGCCGCTTTGGTGGCTGCGGTGCGTGTCGGCTTGTCCCGCGCCATCCTGCAAAGCATTGTAGGCATTGAGTCTGAGCTGCCTGTGATCACCTTGGAACCAAGGTTGGAACAAATATTGCTCAATAGTATTCAGAAGGCCGGGCTTGGCCAGGAAGAGGGCGTTCTGCTGGAGCCAAGCATGGCTGAGAAACTGCAGCGTTCGTTGATCGAAGCCGCACAGCGTCAGGAAATGGCGGGCCACCCGGTGATTCTGCTGGTGGCAGGCCCGGTTCGAGCGATGTTGTCGCGGTTTGGACGGCTGGCAGTACCGAATTTGCACGTTTTGGCTTATCAGGAAATTCCTGACAACAAGCAAGTGACTATCGTCGCGACAGTAGGGCCCAACGGCTGAGGTAGTGGGTTATGCAAGTTAAGCGTTTTTTCGCCGCCGATATGCGTCAGGCCATGAAACTGGTACGTGATGAGCTGGGCGCCGATGCCGCGATTATTGGAAACCGTCGCATTGCCGGCGGTGTCGAGCTGACGGCTGCCCTGGATTACACCCCCTCGGCGCTGGCGCCGCGTGTGCCGAACATGGAACTCGAAGACGAGCTGCGCAAGACCGCTTCGCGCATTGTCTCGGCCCAGGCTGAATTGAGCATGCGTGGCGACAGCGATGCCAGCACCAATCGCCAGCTGTTCGCCGGCCTGCCGCTGACTGCCGCCGAGCCGTTGGTAGAACCGACCTTCAAAGAACCGCCACGTCCTGCAGCGCCAGCCCCGGCCGCCGCCGTCGACCAGCGCGCGCTCGACTCGATGCGTTTTGAACTCAATGGCCTGCGTGAGCTGCTCGAAGTGCAGCTGGGCTCGCTGGCGTGGACACAGCTGCAAGGCAGCAAACCGCAGCAGGCCAACCTGTGGCGTCGCCTGCAACGCATTGGCCTGTCCGGCCCGTTGTCGCGCGATTTGCTTGCACTCACTGCCGAAGTCGAAGAACCACGCCAGGCCTGGCGCATGTTGCTGGCGCACCTGGCGCGCATGATCGCCACGCCGGAAATCGAACCGCTGGAAGAGGGCGGTGTGATTGCCATGGTCGGCCCCGCCGGCATGGGCAAGACCACCACCCTGGCCAAGCTGGCCGCACGTTATGTGCTCAAGTACGGCGCGCAGAACATCGCGCTGGTGAGCATGGACAGCTACCGCATCGGCGCCCAGGAGCAGCTCAAGACCCTGGGCCGCATCCTCAATGTGACGGTGACCCACGTCGACCCGGGCCAGTCCCTGGCCAATGCGCTCGACCCACTGCTGCGCAAGCGCGTGGTGTTGATCGACACGGCCGGCCTGCAGGCCAGCGACCCGGCACTGCGCATGCAGCTTGAAAGCCTGGCCGGGCGTGGCATTAAATCGAAAAATTACCTGGTGCTTGCAACCACCAGCCAGAAACAGGTTCTTACCGCTGCGTACCATAGTTACAAACGCTGCGGTCTGGCCGGTTGCATCCTCACCAAGCTCGACGAAACCGCGAGCCTGGGCGAGGTGTTGAGCCTGGCTATCAGTCATGAGTTACCGGTTGCCTACCTGACCGACGGGCCGCGGATCCCGGATGATTTACATCTGCCGCGCCGTCATCAGTTGGTCAGCCGCGCTGTCAGCGTGCAAATGCAAGAAGAGCCTAGCGAGGAAGCGATGGCCGACATGTTCGCCGACCTTTACCACAACCCGGCTAAGCGGGTGGGGTGAGGCAGGATGAACACCGTGAAATGTATCTACATCGATGGTCTGCAAGCGATTCACGCGGCCAAGCCATGTAGCCTGCGTCTAAGCAAGACAAGGTAAAGAAATAAAATGGGCAGCATGCATCCCGTACAGGTGATCGCGGTGACCGGCGGCAAAGGTGGCGTCGGGAAAACTAACGTGTCAGTGAATTTGTCCCTGGCCCTGGCAGAGCTTGGCCGTCGCGTCATGCTGCTGGATGCTGACCTGGGCTTGGCGAACGTGGACGTTCTGCTGGGGCTGACACCCAAACACACCCTTGCCGATGTGATCGAAGGCCGTTGTGAGCTGCGCGATGTGCTGCTGCAAGGCCCCGGTGGCATTCGCATCGTGCCGGCCGCCTCAGGCACCCAGAGCATGGTGCACCTGAGCCCGGCGCAGCATGCCGGCCTGATCCAGGCGTTCAGCGACATCGGCGACAACCTCGACGTGCTGGTGATCGACACCGCCGCCGGGATCGGCGAGTCGGTGGTCAGCTTCGTGCGCGCCGCGCAAGAAGTGCTGCTGGTGGTGTGCGACGAACCCACCTCGATCACCGACGCCTACGCCCTGATCAAATTGCTTAACCGTGACTACGGCATGAACCGCTTCCGCGTGCTGGCCAACATGGCCCAAAGCCCGCAGGAAGGGCGGAATCTGTTCGCCAAGTTGACCAAGGTCACGGATCGCTTCCTCGATGTAGCCTTACAATACGTCGGCGCAGTTCCCTATGACGAGTGTGTGCGCAAGGCTGTGCAAAAGCAGCGTGCAGTCTATGAAGCGTTCCCTCGTTCGAAGTGCGCACTGGCGTTCAAGGCTATTGCCCAGAAGGTCGATACTTGGCCGTTGCCTGCCAACCCGCGGGGGCATCTGGAGTTTTTCGTCGAGCGATTGGTGCATCAGACGAGCGCAGGACCGGTGCTATGACATCCAGCGGCTACAACCTTTACAAAAAGTCGGCACGTGACAGCCAGGGCGAACTGATCGAGCGCTATGCGCCCTTGGTCAAGCGCATTGCCTATCACTTGCTGGCACGCCTGCCTGCCAGTGTGCAGGTTGAGGACTTGATCCAGGCCGGCATGATCGGCCTGCTCGAAGTGTCGACCAAATACGACGCGAGCAAGGGCGCGAGTTTCGAGACGTATGCGGGTATCCGCATCCGGGGTGCGATGCTCGATGAAGTGCGTAAAGGGGATTGGGCGCCGCGTTCGGTACACCGCAATACGCGCATGGTCAGTGACGCAATTCGCGCAATTGAAGCAAAAACCGGTCGTGACGCTAAAGATCATGAAGTTGCGGCCGAACTCCAATTGAGTCTCGACGATTACTACGGGATTTTGAACGATACCTTGGGCAGCCGCCTGTTCAGTTTCGACGACCTGTTGCAGGACGGCGAACACGAAGGGCTGCACGAGGACGGCGCGAGTGCACATCTCGAACCGTCGCGCGACCTGGAAGACGAACGTTTCCAGAGCGCGTTGGCGGAGGCGATTGCCAATTTGCCGGAGCGTGAGCGACTGGTATTGGCGCTGTACTACGACGAAGAGCTGAACCTCAAGGAAATCGGTGAGGTCCTGGGGGTCAGCGAATCGCGTGTCAGCCAGCTGCATAGCCAGTGCGCAGCCCGCTTGCGGGGGCGATTGGGAGAGTGGCGCGCGCGCTGACAGGCAGTGTGGGGACACTGCAGACGCTACCGCAAAGGCTTGATGCTTTTGCGGGTTCGTGCCGTGGTGCCCTGGGCAGTCCTTTTTGTGTAACGCCTGTTGATTGAAATGGCGCGTCCAGGTGCTGGGCGCGTTTAAGACTGCTTGGAGGTCGAATTGGACAAGAACATGAAAATCCTCATCGTTGATGACTTCTCAACGATGCGGCGGATCATAAAAAACCTGTTGCGTGACCTTGGGTTCACCAACACGGTCGAGGCGGATGACGGCCTGACGGCGATTCCGATCCTCAACAGCGGGAGCATCGACTTTCTGGTAACCGACTGGAACATGCCGGGCATGACCGGTATCGACTTGCTGCGTCACGTGCGCGCCGATGAAAAACTGCGCAGCTTGCCGGTGTTGATGGTGACCGCCGAAGCCAAGCGTGAACAGATCATCGAAGCCGCCCAAGCCGGGGTTAACGGTTACGTGGTCAAGCCATTCACGGCGTTGGCCTTGAAAGAGAAGATCGAAAAAATCTTCGAACGCATCCACGGCTGATGTCACCACGGGGGAGCTATGGAGCATAAAGAAACGTCACAGGGAGACTTTGAGTCGACCCTGAAAAAGCATGCTCACCAGTTGGTCGAAAGCCTTGAAAAAGGCCAGTTCGGCGACGCGGTGCAGTTGATCCATGAGCTTAACCAGACCCGTGACCGCGGCCTGTATCAGGAAGTGGGAAAGCTCACACGCGAGCTGCACAGTGCAATCGTCAATTTCCAGATTGACCCGCACATGCCCCAGGCCGAAGAAATTTCGCAGATCACCGATGCCACCGAACGCCTGTCCTATGTGGTCAGGCTGACTGAGGCGGCGGCCAACCGCACCATGGACCTGGTGGAAAACGCCACGCCGCTGGTCAATGGCATGGCCACCGAAGCACAGGCCCTGAGCGTTGACTGGGGCCGCTTCATGCGCCGGGAAGTGGGGGCTGAGGAGTTTCGTGAGTTGGCGCGTCGGGTCGACGGCTTTCTGTCGCGCAGCGAACAGGAAAACCGCACGGTGGCCAGCAACCTCAATGACATTCTGCTGGCCCAGGATTACCAGGACCTCACCGGTCAAGTGATCAAGCGCGTGACCCAACTGGTCACCGAAGTGGAAAGCAACTTGCTCAAATTGGTGCTCATGGCCGGCCAGGTCGACCGTTTTGCCGGCATCGAACATGACCGCGCAGCGATCCTCTCGGAAAAAGATCCACAAAAACATCTCGCCAAGGGTGAAGGTCCGCAGATTCATGCCGATAAACGTGAAGACGTCGTATCCGGTCAAGATGACGTAGACGATTTGCTGTCCAGTTTAGGCTTCTAAGGAGCACCCACATGAGCTTCGGCGCCGATGAAGAAATCCTTCAGGATTTCCTTGTAGAGGCCGGCGAAATTTTAGAGCAACTGTCCGAACAACTGGTCGAGCTGGAAAGCCGACCGGATGATGCGAACCTGCTCAATGCAATTTTTCGCGGTTTTCACACTGTAAAAGGGGGCGCCGGCTTCCTCCAGCTCCATGAGCTGGTGGAGTGCTGTCACATCGCCGAGAACGTGTTCGACATCCTGCGCAAGGGTGAGCGGCACGTCGACTCGGAACTGATGGACGTGATTCTCGAAGCATTGGATGCGGTCAACGGCATGTTCAGTGAGGTGCGCGAACGTGCGCCGATCACGGCTGCCACGCCGGAGCTGTTGGCTGCGCTGGCACGCCTGGCCGAACCTGCTGATACCGCAGTTGCGCCGGTAGCTGCGCCTGAGCCGGTGGTTGAAGCCGAGCCGGATGTGACCGACAGCGAGTTCGAACAGCTGCTCAATTCCCTGAGCGCGGTGAAGGCCGAAGCTGAAGCACCGCAAGCGGCGCCTGCCGTGCCGACCAGCGAAGACATTACCGACGCAGAGTTTGAATCCCTGCTCGACCAGTTGCACGGTAAAGGCCAGTTTGCGCCGGACGCCGTGGCAGCTGCCGCCGAGTCGGCAGCGCCTGCTGCGCCTGCAAGCACCGACATTACCGACGACGAATTCGAAGCACTGCTCGACCAACTGCATGGCAAGGGCACGTTTGCCGCCGAAGCCTTGCCGGAAGTCGCCGCCATCGCGGCCGCACCGGCTGCCAGCGCCGCGCCTGCCAGCGTTGAGCCTGGCGCTGACGGCCTGATCTCCGATCACGAATTCGAAGCGCTGCTGGACGAGTTGCACGGCAAAGGCAAGTTCTCCGAAGTGGCCCCGGCCGCCGCAGCGACTGCCGCACCGGTGGCCGCCAAGCCTGCGCCGGCCAAAGCTGCCGCGCCTGTGGCTGCCAAGCCCGCACCGGCACCGGCTGCCGCACCTGCGCGTGCCGCAGCGGCGCCGGTAGCGGAAAAACCTGCCAGTGAAGCCGAAACCACCGTGCGGGTTGATACCGCGCGCCTGGACGACATCATGAACATGGTCGGCGAACTGGTGCTGGTGCGTAACCGCCTGGTGCGCCTGGGCTTGAACAGCGGCGACGAAGCCATGCAAAAGGCCGTGTCGAACCTTGACGTGGTCACCGCAGACTTGCAGACCGCCGTGATGAAAACGCGCATGCAGCCGATCAAGAAAGTCTTCGGCCGCTTCCCGCGCCTGGTTCGCGACCTGGCGCGCCAGCTCAAGAAAGAAATCAACCTGGAACTGGTGGGTGAAGAAACCGACCTCGACAAAAACCTTGTCGAGGCCCTGGCCGACCCGCTGGTCCACTTGGTGCGCAACGCCGTCGACCACGGCGTCGAAACCCCGGAAGAGCGCGAAGCCTCCGGCAAGTCGCGCAACGGCAAGGTGATTCTGGCGGCCGAGCAGGAAGGCGACCATATCCTGCTGTCGATCAGCGATGACGGCAAAGGCATGGACCCGGCGATTCTGCGCAATATCGCGGTCAAGCGTGGCGTGATGGACAAGGACGCCGCCGACCGCCTGACCGACACCGAATGCTACAACCTGATCTTCGCCCCGGGCTTCTCGACCAAGACCGAGATTTCCGACGTGTCCGGCCGTGGCGTGGGCATGGACGTGGTGAAAACCAAGATCAGCCAGCTCAACGGCTCGATCAACATCTACTCGACCAAGGGCCAGGGTTCCAAGATCGTGATCAAGGTGCCGTTGACCTTGGCGATCATGCCGACCCTGATGGTGATGCTGGGCAACCAGGCGTTCGCCTTCCCGCTGGTCAACGTCAACGAGATCTTCCACCTCGACCTGTCACGCACCAACGTGGTGGACGGCCAGGAAGTGGTGATCGTGCGCGACAAGGCGTTGCCACTGTTCTACCTCAAGCGCTGGCTGGTGGCCTCGGCCAAGCATGAAGAGCAGCGCGAAGGCCATGTGGTGATTCTGTCCGTGGGCACCCAGCGCATCGGCTTTGTGGTCGATCAACTGGTGGGCCAGGAAGAAGTGGTCATCAAGCCTTTGGGCAAAATGCTGCAGGGAACCCCAGGCATGTCGGGTGCGACCATCACCGGTGACGGTCGGATCGCGCTGATTCTTGATGTTCCGAGCATGCTCAAGCGTTACGCCGCTCGGCGTATTTGATTCTGGTGGGGCATCAAAGGTATTGCCCGCCCCGCCTAACGGAGTGTTTATGGCAGTCAAGGTCCTGGTGGTGGACGATTCGGGTTTCTTCCGCCGTCGCGTCTCGGAAATTCTTTCCGCCGATCCAACCATCCAGGTGGTCGGCACGGCCACCAACGGTAAAGAGGCGATTGATCAAGCCATTGCGTTGAAGCCGGACGTGATCACCATGGACTACGAGATGCCGATGATGGATGGCATCACCGCAGTCCGGCACATCATGCAGCGCTGCCCGACCCCGGTGTTGATGTTCTCCTCGCTGACCCACGAAGGCGCCCGGGTGACCCTGGATGCGCTGGACGCCGGTGCGGTGGACTTCCTGCCGAAGAATTTCGAAGACATCTCGCGCAACCCCGACAAGGTCAAGCAGATGCTGTGCGAGAAGGTGCACAGCATTTCGCGCAGTAACCGTCGCAGCCTGTTCAGTGCACCGGCGCCCGCGCCGGCTGCCGCGCCGACGCCGAGCACCTCGACGTTTGCGCGCCCGGCACCGGCACCCATAGCCCGGCCTGCGGTGGCACCGGTGCGTGCCCCGGCCCCGAGCGCGCATTCGCCTGCGCCCAAGCGCAAAGCCTACAAGCTGGTGGCCATTGGCACGTCCACTGGCGGCCCGGTGGCCTTACAACGGGTGTTGACCCAACTGCCGGCCAACTTCCCGGCGCCAATCGTGTTGATCCAGCACATGCCCGCCGCCTTTACCAAGGCCTTCGCCGAGCGCCTGGACAAGCTGTGCCGCATCAGCGTCAAGGAAGCCGAGGATGGTGACATCCTGCGCCCTGGCCTGGCGCTGCTGGCACCGGGCGGCAAACAGATGATGGTCGACGGCCGTGGCGCGATCAAAATCCTGCCGGGCGATGAGCGTCTGAACTACAAGCCGTGTGTGGATATCACCTTCGGTTCGGCGGCCAAGTCCTACGGCGACAAAGTTCTGGCGGTGGTCCTCACCGGCATGGGCGCCGACGGCCGTGAAGGCGCACGCCTGCTCAAGCAGGGCGGCAGCGCGATCTGGGCCCAGGACGAAGCCAGCTGTGTGATCTATGGCATGCCCATGGCCATCGTCAAGGCGGACCTGGCCGACGCTGTTTATAGCCTGGACGACATCGGTAAACATCTGGTGGAGGCCTGCCTCTGATGGATGTCTTGAGCCTGATTGGCATCACCATGGCGTTTGTCGCGATTATCGGCGGCAACTACCTCGAAGGCGGCCACCTCGGCGCCTTGGCCAACGGCCCGGCGGCGTTGATTGTGATTGGCGGCACCGTAGGCGCGGCGTTGTTGCAGTCGCCGCTGAGCTCGTTCAAGCGTGCCATGCAGATTCTGGTGTGGATCATCTTCCCGCCGCGCGTGGACCTGCCGGGTGGCATCGACCGCGTGGTCAACTGGAGCCTCACCGCACGCAAGGAAGGCCTGTTGGGCCTGGAAGGCGTGGCCGACGCCGAGCCCGACAGCTACGCGCGCAAAGGCCTGCAGCTGCTGGTCGACGGCGCCGAGCCGGAGGCGATTCGCAGCATCCTTGAGGTGGATTTCTACACCCAGGAAAGCCGCGATATCAACGCCGCCAAAGTCTTTGAAAGCATGGGCGGCTACGCGCCGACCATCGGCATCATCGGTGCGGTGATGGGCCTTATCCACGTGATGGGCAACCTGGCCGACCCGTCGCAGTTAGGCAGCGGCATTGCCGTGGCGTTTGTCGCCACCATTTACGGCGTGGCGAGTGCCAACCTGGTGTTGTTGCCGGTGGCCAGCAAGCTCAAGTCGATCGCCATGCGCCAGTCGCGTTACCGCGAAATGCTGCTGGAAGGTATTTTGTCGATTGCCGAGGGTGAGAACCCGCGCTCCATCGAATTGAAGCTCCAGGGCTTCATGGATTGATGGGAGGAGTCGATTGTGAGCCGTCGCCGCCGCGAGCCTGAAGAGCACGTCAACCATGAACGCTGGCTGGTGTCTTACGCCGACTTCATCACCTTGCTGTTCGCGTTTTTTGTGGTGATGTACTCCATCTCGTCGATCAACGAAGGCAAGTACAAGGTCATTTCCCAGGCGCTGATCGGCGTATTCAATGACACCGACCGCTCGATCAAGCCGATCCCGATTGGCGACGAGCGCCCCAAGACGGTGACCCCGGCCAAACCGCTGGTTAACGACAGCGATGAAACCGCCGCCGGCATCGGCGGTACCAGCGACCCGCTCAAAAGCATCGCCGATGACATCAGCGCAGCGTTTGGCGACCTGATCAAATCCAACCAGATGACCGTGCGCGGCAATGAGTTGTGGGTGGAGATCGAGCTTAATTCCAGCCTGCTGTTCGCCAGCGCCGATGCGTTGCCGAGTGATCAGGCGTTCACCATCATCGATAAGGTGGCGGCGATTCTCAAACCGTTTGAGAACCCGATCCACGTCGAGGGCTTTACCGATAATTTCCCGATCAGCACCGCGCAGTACCCGACCAACTGGGAGCTGTCCTCGGCGCGGGCCTCGAGCATCGTGCGTATGCTCGCGATGCAGGGCGTGAACCCAGGGCGCCTGGCGTCGGTGGGTTACGGTGAGTTCCAGCCGGTGGCCAATAACGCCACCGCCGAAGGCCGCGCGCGCAACCGCCGTGTGGTGCTGGTGGTGTCGCGTAACCTGGATGTGCGCCGCAGCCTGACCGGCACCGGCACCGCCAATGCAACACCGGATGCGGCCTTGAAGCGGGCTGGCACACAAACTGCACCGCCAACCGTTAAGCCGCCGGTTCGTCAGAGCGCCGTCAATTCTCCGTCGCCGGCTCAATAATGTTATGTAATGTCTCGGTCGCGCCTTAGCCTACCGGGAGGAACCAACTGAATGAGAGTCTGGGCAGTTGCCAATCAAAAGGGTGGAGTCGGCAAGACCACCACGTCCATCGCCTTGGCCGGCTTGCTGGCCGAGGCGGGCAAGCGTGTGGTCGTGGTCGACCTGGACCCGCACGGCTCGATGACCAGCTATTTCGGCTATGACCCGGATGCGCTGGAGCACAGCTGCTATGACCTGTTCCTGCACAAGGGCAGCGTACCGGCAGATTTGCCCGGGCAATTGCTGCTGCCCACCAGCAACGAGAGCATCTCGCTGTTGCCGTCGAGCACTGCGCTGGCGACCCTAGAGCGCCAGTCGCCAGGGCAGAGCGGCCTGGGCCTGGTGATCGCCAAGACCCTGGCGCAACTGTGGCAGGACTTCGACTACGCAATTATCGACAGCCCGCCGTTGCTGGGTGTGCTGATGGTCAACGCCTTGGCGGCCAGCCAGCAGTTGGTGATCCCGGTACAGACCGAGCATTTGGCCGTCAAAGGCCTGGAGCGCATGGTCAGCACCCTGGCGATGATCAACCGTTCGCGCAAACAGGCACTGCCGTACAGCATCGTGCCCACCCTGTTTGACCGCCGTACCCAGGCGTCGCTGGGCACCTTGCGGGTGTTGCGTGATGCTTACCCAGAAACGATCTGGAACGGCTACATTCCGGTGGACACGCGCCTGCGTGACGCCAGCCGCGCCGGGCTCACGCCGTCGCAGTTCGACGGCAAGAGCCGTGGCGTGCTGGCCTACCGCGCATTACTCAAGCATTTGCTGTCCCAGCAACTTGTGGCGCAGGTGGCGTGATGAACCGTCCCGTTGAGCTTAAGACCCGGCCGCAACTGGCACTGGAGTCCTACCTGGACGCCTTGCTGCAGGATGCGACGGCAGAAGAGTTGCCCGAGCCGATTCTGGTCCTTGAACCGGCGGTCATTGAACCCGAAAGCACGCTGGATGAATTTCAACTGGCGGTGCTCGAAGAGCAGGCGCGTGATGCCCACGTGGTGGTGCCGATTGTGCCTGTGCCCGTGGTGGTCACGTCGGCAGTGGTTGAGCCGGTGGTCGAAGTGCACCTGCCGCCGAGCATCACGCCGCCGCCGGCCACGGGCGATGGTCGCCCGGCGTGGGCGGCCGAGCCGTTCGAGTGCCTGCTGTTCGACGTCGCCGGGCTGACTCTGGCGGTGCCGCTGGTATGCCTGGGGTCGATTTATTCGCTGGAAGGCCAGGAGTTGACGCCGCTGTTCGGGCAACCGGAGTGGTTCCTCGGCATCCTGCCCAGCCAGGCCGGCAACCTCAAGGTGCTGGACACGGCGCGCTGGGTGATGCCCGACCGCTACCGCGATGACTTTCGCCAGGGCTTGCAATACGTGATCTCGGTGCAGGGCTACGAGTGGGGGCTGGCGGTGCATCAAGTCAGCCGCTCGTTGCGCCTGGACCCGAATGAAATCAAATGGCGCAGCCACCGTGGCCAGCGGCCATGGCTGGCGGGCACCGTGATTGAACATATGTGCGCGTTGCTCGACGTCGCCGAACTGGCCGAGTTGATCGCCAGCGGTGCGGTCAAGACGATGCCACAGAACAAACGCAGTTGATTGAACAATAAGGGCCGTGCGATTGCGCGGTCGAAGAAGCACACACTGAAGGGGTCAGGGGTATGAACAAGTCAGCGTCCGCACAAGGTTTGGATGATCCGATCCTGCAATGGGTTACCTTCAAACTGGACAATGAAACCTACGGCATTAACGTGATGCGCGTGCAGGAAGTGCTGCGCTACACCGAGATCGCTCCGGTGCCGGGTGCGCCGAGCTACGTGCTGGGCATTATCAACTTGCGCGGCAACGTGGTAACGGTGATCGACACCCGCCAGCGTTTTGGCCTGGTGCCGACCGAGGTCAACGACAACACGCGTATCGTGATCATCGAAGCCGACAAGCAAGTGGTCGGGATTATGGTCGACAGCGTGGCTGAAGTGGTTTACCTGCGTCAGTCGGAAGTGGAAACCGCGCCGAACGTGGGCAATGAAGAATCGGCCAAGTTTATCCAGGGCGTGTGCAACAAGAACGGCGAACTGCTGATTCTGGTTGAGCTGGACAAGATGATGAGCGAAGAAGAATGGTCGGATCTGGAGAACATCTGATTGTTTCTTGAAGCGGCGGTGATTGTCCTGGCCCTGTTGTGGGCCGGGACCTTGGCATTCCTGCTGCGCTATATGCGCCAGCAACGGGAGTTGGCCGTGCAACAGGCCGAGCGCGATGCGGTGCGTGACCGGCGGATTCTGGATTTGGTCAAGCGTGTGGATCACTTCCAGCAGAGTGCGGTGAAGGTTGGGGATGAGGTGCATGAACTGCGCGCGATTCTTGGGCCGTTGCCGGATAAGTTGGCGCAGATCGAGCAGCGTGATCCTTCGAGTCTGTCGTTTGCCCAGGCGGCTAAATTGGTCGGCATGGGCGCGACGGTGGATGAGCTGACGCAGTCGTGTGGGTTGACCCAGGCTGAGGCGCAGTTGATGAGCAAGTTGCACAAGAACTGATTAGCCCGATCCATTGAGACACCTCAGTCCGAATGTGGGAGCTGGCTTGCTCGCGAATGCGGTGTGTCAGTGACAGATGAATTGACTGACCCACCGCATTCGCGAGCAAGCCCGCTCCCACAGGTGACCGCATCCAACCTTGATGGTGAGGTTGGCTGTTGCTGTTGCTTCGGCCCTTACATCCTTTTCGCTGACGAAGACGGCGGTCTTTTGATCTGCGCTTTTGATCTTGATCTTGATCTGACATCGCCCCCCAAATAACGGATATAAACACGACTCAACCTGCAAAGTACCAAGCCCGAAAGCACATCAACGTGCTTTCGGGCTACCGAGACAATCCTTATAGCAAGGCTCCACACGCACATCCGGCCTGTCGTCGACGTAGAATCCATCGCGATTGGGCATCTTCAGGTGGGTGAGGGTGGCAGCATCCACCGTGGCGTTCGCTTCCACTATCTGGTTTTTGTTGAGGATATAACCCACCACGGCGTACACCTGATCATTGCTCAACGACTGTGGTTGCTGAAAGGGCATGGTGCGCCTTACATAGTCGAACAGGGTGGTTGCGTAGGGCCAATAACTGCCGACGGTTTTTATCGGTTTGGGCGTGGGCAGTGAGCCGGCACCGCCGACTAATGCCGGGCCTGTGCCGCCTTCGAGGTGAGCGCCGTGGCAGCCAAGGCAGGCGGTTTGATAGACCTTTTCGCCTTCCAGGACCGTGCCTTGCCCGGCCGGCAGGTTCTTGCCATCGGGAGCGACGTCGATGGTCCAGCGGGCGATGTAGTGCTCTGTCACCGGCTGCCCCAAGCTGGATTGCGCAGCCGTCGATGCGCACGAAACCACGCCCATGCTCAGTAGCCCCAATGCCAAGGCGGTAAGGTTATGCACGGCCATTGGTCACCTCCCCGTTGGCGTTGATGCGCCAGGGCTGGATTGCATTGTTGTGGTAGAACGAAAAGTCCCCGCGCACGGCTTTCAGTTGTTCCAGGCTGGGTTGCACGTAGCCGGTTTCGTCCATGGCGCGGCTCATGATGAGCATTTCTTTGCCCCGCCATTCGAAGGGCGCGCGAAACACCGTCAGGCATTTGTTCAGCACCGGCGCCTGAAGCGTGGCCGCATACCAGTTATTGCCGCCATCGACGGACACGTCCACGCGGGTGATTTTGCCGTTGCCGCTCCAGGCGATTCCGCGTAGTTCATGTTCGCCTTTGCGGGTGAGTGCCTGGCTGCCGGACGGGGCAGTGATGATTGACTTGCACTCCATCACGAAGGAGAACTTCCTGGCCCGCCCGTCCGGCATCAAGTCGGTGTATTTGGCCGTTTCTTCACGGCTGTAGGCCGGGGCATCGGTGACATGCAGGCGGCGTAGCCACTTGATGTGGGTATTGCCTTCGTAACCCGGCACGATAAGGCGCAGGGGGTAGCCTTGTTCGGGGCGCAGCCTTTCGCCGTTTTGGCTGTAGGCCACCAGCACGTCATCCAGGCATTTTTCGAGCGGCAGGCTGCGGTTCATGGCGGCGCCATCGGCACCCTCTGCCACAATCCATTTTGCCTCAGGCTTGAGGCCAGCCGCATGCAGCAGGGCTTTCAACGGCACACCGGTCCATTCGGCGCAGCTGACCAGGCCGGCGACTTCAGCGGCGGTTTTGCCCCACGGCGGCAAAAATGAAGGGTTGCCCGAGCATTCGATGAAGTGGATGCGCGAGACGGCAGGGAACTGGCGTAGCTCATCCAGGGTGAACAGCAGGGCGGTGTCAGTCAGCCCATGAATCACCAGGAAATGTTTTGCTGGGTCAATCGCTGGCACGCCGGCGTGATGGCGTTCAAAAAACAACCCGTTGGGCGTGATGATGCCGTCCAGTTCCTGCAAGGGCGAAGTGCTGTAGGCCGACATGCGTTCGGTAAGCCCAGGATAGAGAGTGCGCACCGCCTCTGTCTCAAAGCTGGACGGTTTACCGTAGGGGACACCGGTGGGGCCGCCCAAGGTTTTTGTCCAGGCCGGCACTTCGAGTTGTTCATCTGCTAGGGCAGTGGATTGTGCCGCGCGTGCCAGCGGGCCAAACGCCGCACCGATTGCCGCGCTGCCCACCAGCAGGCCGGTTTTGCCGAGGAAGTCGCGGCGGGCCAAGGGCATGGCGATTGCAGGTTTATCGTCTGTTGAGTCGTCCTTCATTCCGGCTCTCCTGAGCAAAAATTGTGGCGACTCACCAGCGGTTCACGCTGCACCATGGGTTTTAATGTAGTCGGGTTTTAATCACAGGCGTAGAAATTGACGTAACGGCGGTAAATTAATTTTCAAGCGAATGACTTTTTTCTCCTCCGCAAAGGTCCACATCCTTCAGGAACCCTTGAACCCAGGAGAATGCCCCCATGACCACCCCCAAAGCACTGTTGATTCTGCACGGCAAGCAAGCCCTCAATGAGGACGTGCGCGCTGCTGTGCAGGCACGGCGCAAGCAGGGTTGGGAGCTGGCGGTGCGGGTGACGTGGGAGGGCGGCGATGCCCAGCGCCTGGTCAATGAAGCCCTGGCCGACGGCTATACCCACTTGATCGCCGGTGGCGGCGACGGCACCTTGCGCGATGTGGCCGAGGCCATGGCCCTGGCCAAGACCGACGCCAGCCTGGTGCTGATGCCGCTGGGCACCGCCAATGACTTTGCCCGCGCCGCCGGTGTACCGCTGGAACCTGCAAGCGCACTGGCGCTGCTGGATGTGCCGCCCAGGGCCATCGACCTCGGCCAGGCCGGTGGGCAGATGTTCCTCAATATGGCCACCGGCGGCTTTGGCAGCCAGGTCACCGCCAATACCTCGGAAGACCTGAAAAAGGTGTTGGGCGGCGCCGCGTATCTGTTCACCGGGCTGTCGCGTTTCAGCGAGTTGAAGGCGGCGTATGGCGAGCTGGAAGGGCCGGGCTTTCACTGGAAGGGCGACTTGCTTGCGCTGGGCATCGGTAACGGCCGCCAGGCCGGTGGTGGGCATGTGCTGTGCCCCGGCGCGCTGGCCGATGATGGCTTGCTCGATATCAGTATTCTGCCGGCGCCCCAGGAAGTGGTGGGCACGCTGATGACCCTGATGAGTGACGGCTGGGGCCTGGACAATATGTTTGTCCGCGCGCGCCTGCCATGGGTCGAAATCAAAGTGGCCGAAGGGCTTTATATCAACCTTGATGGCGAGCCGTTGAAGGGCGATGACCTGCGTTTTTCCGCGTTGCCCAAGGCCCTGCGCGTGCACTTGCCGCTGGGCTCGCCGTTAGTCGTCCAGGCTGATGATTTGCTCGCGAACGGCGAATAACACCAGGCCCGCCACGTCGAAGATCTGCAGGCGCTTCATGATCTGCGAGCGATGCGCCTCTACCGTTTTGATACTCAAGCCCAGGCCCTGGGCGATTTCCCGGGTGGATTTGCCGCGCACGATCAGGCGCAGGATCTCCAACTGGCGCGCCGTGAGGTTGTGGCTGTCAGCGGCGGGGGAGATCGGCCCCTGGCTGCGGATCAGCGCCTGGTTGATCACCGTGTGGGCAATCGCCGGGCTCAGGTAGCGCTCGTTGTTACGCAAGGCCAGCAAGGCGTGTTCCAGCTCGTTGGCGGTGGTGTCTTTGAGCAGGTAGCCATGGGCGCCGCACTCCAGCGCGCGCATGATCAGCTCCGGGTCGGTGTGCATCGACAGGATCAGCACCTTGCTTTTGGGGTAGGCGGCCTTGAGTTGCTGCAGCGCGTCGAGGCCGCCGGTGTATTTCATCGACAGGTCGAGCAGTACGATATCCGGCTGCAGGGCGCTGAATGTCTCCAGCAATTGCGCGCCATCGCTGGCCTCGCCGATTACGCTGTAGCCTGGGATGTCCTGGATCAGCGCGCGTACGCCGGCCCGGATCAGTGCGTGGTCATCCACCAGGAGTAAGTTGCAAGTCACTCGAGAACCTTAGGGGAATTGGCCCGTTCGAGGGCGCGGGGCGCCCAGGGGAATAGCGCTTCGATGCGCGTGCCTTTGCCTGGCTGGCTGCTGACAGACAACGCACCACCCAGTTGGTCGATACGCTCGCTCATGCCGGCCATGCCCCGTTGGCCTTCCAGGCTGGGGTTGAGCGCCGGTGAAAAGCCCAGGCCGTCATCGCAGATCATCAGCGACAGGCCTTCGGGCAGGCGTTGCAGGCGTACCAGCAAATTCTGCGCCTGGGCGTGGCGCAGCATATTGGTCACCGCTTCCTGGGTGATGCGAAAGGCTGCCACGGCCATTTCTTCCGGGATGCCGGTCAGGCGCTGCTGGCATTCCAGGCTCCAGTGTACCGAGGTGTTTTCCAGGGTCTTGAGCAGGTGCGCGCGCAGGCTCGCTTCCAGGCCCAGGCTCGCCAATTGGCGCGGGTTGAGGATGGCGGACACGTCGCGCACTTTGGCCAGGGTTTCGTTCAAGGTATTGCATAACACCGTGCATTGGCTTTGCAGGTCGTCGGGCAGGCGGCGCTTGAGCCATTCGCTTTGCAGTTTGGCGGCGGTCAGCAGTTGGCCGATGTCGTCATGCAATTCGCGGCTTAAGCGGTGGCGCTCGTTTTCCTGGACCTGCA
Source organism: Pseudomonas sp. KBS0710 (assembly GCF_005938045.2). Classification (GTDB taxonomy): domain Bacteria; phylum Pseudomonadota; class Gammaproteobacteria; order Pseudomonadales; family Pseudomonadaceae; genus Aquipseudomonas. The sequence continues at coordinate 1,260,440 of NZ_VCCF02000001.1, forward strand.
GCAGGCGGTCGGCCAGTTCCTGCGGCTGGAACTTGATCGATTTGCGCGAGCGCCACTGCTGCAGCCCCACCACCACCAGGGTGGCCAGGTTGAGCAGCAGTATCAGCAAGGGCAGCGGCGCGGCGCGGGTGTAGGCCCACAGGCTGACCAGCAGCGAGCAAAAGCACAGGGCGAGGACCAGGCGGCGGGCATTGCTGCGGGACACGGACCTTGCGATGAGTGACTTCAGGCTGGCGTACATAGCGGATGGAGCCAATCAAGGTTCGCTGCGGGAAGACCGGTCATGGCGGCTGACAGGGCTCTGTGTGGAATGCGGTGCCGGAACGTTTTTTTATACATGATGAAGTTGAGTCACTTCGAGCGGGGCATAGTACCACCACTATTACCGTTGGTCGCCTGGCGCCTTAGCCTGTCCGGTTTAATCTGGGCAAAACGCCGAGGAACCTGACTCTGTAGTTCAAAGAGTCAGCCGTTTACTCGAGGTAGTTATATTAATTGGATGTGTTTGTATCGATATTGCGTTGATGGCTAATTGATATATATCGCCCGCGCATCATTATCGACCGTTTAATGCACGGTCGTTTTTAGATAACTCGACGATCAAATACGACCTGCCAGCACTCAGGACGCGTGATGTACGCGCTGTTGTGGTTTATGCGTGAAGTCTTTCTGCGGGATCTGCAAGGTGACGGTCGCGATCAGTGTGGTTTGTTCGCTGTCGTCCAGCGTCAGTTCGCCGGTGCGGATGTCGATCAGCTCCAATTGCCAGGCCAGCAGCGTCAGGCAGTCATGCAGGGCATTCAGTGCCTGGTCGTGCAGCTCCATGGGGCTGGCGGCGTTGGCGATCAGGTATTGGATATGCCGGGAAAACTCGCTGATCGCCTGCAGGGCCAGGCTTTCGGCTTTTTCCGCCAGCTTGGCCAGGCTGGTTTTCATGCAGTCGATGGCATCGCTGTCGTTGCGAATCAGATGTAAGTGGTGCAAGCACTCTTCTGATTTGGCCAAGAGCTTTTCGGCTTCCAGCAGAAACTCCGGAAGTGCAGTTTGCCATTCGTTTGCGCTATTCATCATACAAGTCTCCGCAACATAAGGTCGGGTGATGAGATGCCGCACCGGGTGAATGGCGTAAAACTACCGCTGAAATATGACTGAGATCTGTAGCCTGCTTCTGAAATTCTAGTAGGACCGTTACTTGAATGATCAGAGAAGCCGTGGAAGACCCTGGTCATTCGGGTCATTTGCACAACTTTGGTTGCCGCCACGTATAAGTCTGAAAGACCCGTGGGCCGAGGGCTTGGGATGGCAAACAAAAGCCTGACTCCATTCATGCAATGAGAATGGCGTCACATTAATGGCTATTAGATATCGCGAATATCAGGTCGGGCCTGATTGTGCATAGGGGAATCCCTTACGCAGCGGAACCCTGCGTCGATTTGAGTGTCGCGCAAGGTCGCTGTACTGCCGCTTGGAGGGCGGGTTGCAGTAAACCATGATGTCAGTGTGACATCAATGGATTTACATGGCATTTTACCGGGGTCAAGGTCTGGCGCTTGCCGCCGATAACCAGCCTTAAGTGAGCTGCACAATCCCACATCAGGAGCTTTTAATGGCCGGCATTCTCGACACGGTAGATCAACGCACGCAACTGGTGGGTGAGAATCGCCTGGAGATCCTCATGTTTCGCCTGGCCGGGCGGCAACTGTTTGCGATCAACGTGTTCAAGGTTCAGGAGGTCCTGCAACTGCCCAAGTTGACCCTGATGCCCCAGCGTCACCCGTTTGTGTGCGGCGTGGTCAACCTGCGCGGCCAGACCCTGCCGGTGATCGACCTGTCCCAGGCCATCGGCATGCGCCCGCTGGTGCCGGGGCCGAACAGCACGATTATCGTCACCGAGTACAACCGTTCGGTGCAGGCCTTTCTGGTGGGCGGTGTGGACCGCATCGTCAACATGAACTGGGAAGCCATCCTGCCGCCACCGGCCAGCGCCGGGCGCCAGCATTACCTCACGGCCATCAGCAAGGTCGATGACCAGTTGGTGGAAATCATCGATGTGGAAAAAGTCCTAGCCGAAATCGTGCCGTACAACGCCAAAGTCTCGCGTGAAAAACTCGAAGACCCGGTGCTGGAACGTGCCCGTGGCCGCGAAGTGTTGCTGGTGGACGACTCCAACGTGGCCCTCTCGCAACTGCGCGACACCCTGGGGCAACTCGGCGTGAAGATGCACATTGCCAGTGACGGCCTCAAGGCGCTGAACATGCTCAAGGCCTGGGCCGACAGCGGCCAGGTCATGACCGACAAGTTGCTGATGATCTTCACCGACGCCGAAATGCCCGAGATGGACGGCTACCGCCTGACCACCGAAATCCGCAGCGACCCGCGCCTGCGTGGCCTTTACGTGGTGCTGCACACCTCGCTGTCGGGCAGCTTCAACGACTCGATGGTCAAGAAGGTCGGCTGCGACAACTTCCTGTCCAAATTCCAGCCCGACAAGCTGGTGGATGTGGTGCGCCAGCGCTTGATGTTGGACGAAGTGCCCGCCTGACTTTAGGATGACACTTTGTTTCCCAGGAAGGCAGGCCCATGCTTCGTCTCAGCGCGTTGTACCGTTACCCCTTGAAGTCCGGCAAGGCCGAAGCCTTGCAGCACATTGGCCTGGATAAACTCGGGCTGGACGGGGATCGACGCTGGATGCTGGTGGACGAAGCCAGTGGCCGATTCCTGACCCAGCGGGCGGTGGCGAAGATGAGCCAACTCTCGGCGTTGTGGAACAGCGCCGGTGGCCTGACCCTGAACTCACCCGGCTTTGCCACCCTTGATGTGGCGCTGCCGGGCAGCGATGCCGAGTTGCGCGGCGTGACAATATGGCGCGACACCCTGCGCGTGCCGGATGCCGGCGATGCCGCGGCGGCCTGGGTCAGTGACTTTATCGGCAAGCCCACACGGCTGGTGCAGGTGCCACTGACCCGTGCACGTACCACTGAAGCCGGTTATGGCAAGGACGACGACCAGGTCGGTTTTGCCGATGGTTTCCCCTTGCTGCTGATCGGCCAGGCTTCCCTGGATGATTTATCCCAGCGCATCGGCCGCCCCATGGAAATGCTGCGTTTCCGTCCCAATCTGGTGATTGAAGGCAGCGAGGCCTTCGCCGAAGATGGCTGGAAACGCCTGCGGATCGGCGCTGTGGAGTTTCGCGTGGTCAAGTCCTGCTCGCGCTGCATCCTCACCACCATCGACCCGGCCAGCGGCGAGCGCAGCGCCGACCGTGAACCGCTGGCAACGCTCAAGACCTATCGTGAGCGGGACGGTGATGTGATGTTTGGCCAGAACCTGGTCAATGACGGCATCGGCGAATTAGCCGTCGGCATGCCCGTGACGATCCTGGAATAAAAAAATGCCCGTCTCCTGCGAGACGGGCATTTTTTTTGCGCTGTAACCCTTAGCCGCGGTATTCGCACAGGTAAGCGGTGTCTACGGCGACCTTCAGCTGGAACTTGCTGTTGGCCGGCACGTTGAACTGGCTGCCGGCGGCGAAGGTTTCCCAGGTGTTGGCGTCTGGCAGCTTGACGGAGAGGGCGCCGGACACCACGTGCATGATTTCACGCTGGGCGGTGCCGAATTCGTATTCACCCGGGGCCATCACGCCGATGGTCGCAGGGCCCTCTGCGGTGCCGAAAGCGATCGACTTGACGGTGCCGTCGAAGTACTCGTTGACTTTGAACATGGGTGAATCCTCGGAAAAGGGTCTGTAAAGGTCGGCCAGTATGCCCAAGGCCAGGGGAGCTGCCTAGACCGGCAAAATCAACGGTAGCAGGCGTGCGGTGTTGCGCGCGTCTTCCAGTGCCCGATGTTGCTGGCCATGGAACTGCATCCCCGCCAATTGCAGCGCGCCGTTGAGCCCCAACGGTTTGTCCAGGCGCCGGGCCTTGGCGAAACGCTGCTTGAGGTTCACATGCGCGGTCTGGGCGAGCGCGCTGGTCAGGCCATGGCGTTGCCACTCAAGTTCAAGCTGCGCGCGGTCGTAGTCGCCCCAGCTGGCCCAGCCTTCCAGGCGCGCTTGATGCTGGCCCAGCCAACGCTCGAACAACGGCCACACCTCGGTGATCGGCGCCGCTGCGTCGATATTGGCCTGGGTGATATGCGTGAGTTGGCGACAGAACGGTGTCAGCAAGGGGCGGCGCAGCGGCCGCACGAAGCGCTGGAAGTGATCCAGCTCGCGGCCCTGGCGGTTCACCAGGCTGGCGCCGATCTCGATGACTTCCATCTCCGTCACGGGCCAGCCGCCTTCATCCGTTGTGGCTTCAAGGTCAATAATCAGCCAATGGGGCATCGTGCAGGTTCCCGTACTCGTCCTTTCCTGATGGGGATAGAGCGTAGCCGGGCCGTGTAGTTCCGCCTAGGGGGTTATTCGATCTCCAGCAAAACCTGGCGATTGCGCACTTGATCACCTGCGACGACCTGCACACCCTTGATCACACCGTCGATGCCGGCCGTCAGCGGATGCTCCATTTTCATGGCTTCGAGCACCAGCAGCAGTTGGCCCTTGCTGACGCGCTCACCGGCGCTCACGCGGATATCGACAATCGCGCCATCCATCGGCGCCTTGACGATGCCGGTGCTGGCGTCGGCCTGGCGGCTGGCGACCTGTTGGGTGCGGTTGACGATCTTCACGCCCGGCAGCCAGAGTTGAGTGTCGTCCAGATGGTAGGGCAGGCGCCGGCGAACGCCGTTGATCACCAGCGTGGCCCAGCGGCCATCGGTGCTCAGGTCGCGGATTTCGATGCCGTTGGCGTGCAGGTGGTTGCCGTCCGGTACGCTGACGTCGAGGTCCCGTACCTCGTCGTTCACCGCCAGGCGATAGCGCCAAGGCGCATTGTTGCGCCACCCCGACAAACCTTGGCGGTGGGCGCTGGCGCTGTGTTGGTAAAACAGCGCGGCGGCCAGGGCAAGCTGCTCATCGGTCGCGGTTTGGCGCGGGATGTCATGGAAATGCTCGGCGATAAACCCGGTGCTGAACTCACCCGCGATAAAGTCCGCGTGCCTGAGCAGGTCGACCAGCAAGCCCTGGTTGGTGGTGACGCCCAGTAACACCGTGTCTTGCACTGCGCGCAGCAGTTTGCGCCGGGCCTCTTCGCGGGTGGCGCCGTGGGCGATGATTTTGCCGAGCATGGCGTCATAGAACGGGCTGATGCGTTGGCCTTCCAGCACGCCATGGTCGATGCGTACACCGCCAGCCGGTTCCCAGCGCAGCACGTCGCCGGTTTGCGGTAAAAAGCCGTGGGCCGGGTCTTCGGCGTACAGGCGCACTTCCATGGCGTGGCCGGTCAGGGTCACGTCGGCCTGTTGCAAGGGCAGCGGTTCGCCAGCGGCGATGTTCAGTTGCAACTCAACCAGGTCCAACCCCGTGACCAGTTCGGTGACCGGGTGCTCCACTTGCAGGCGGGTGTTCATTTCCAGGAAGTAGAAGGGGCCGTTGCGGTCGAGCAGGAACTCCACCGTGCCGGCGCCGACGTAATTGACCGCACGCCCGGCCTTGAGCGCCGCTTCGCCCATGGCTTGGCGCAGCGCGGGTGTCATCACCGGGCAGGGCGCTTCTTCGATGACTTTTTGATGGCGGCGCTGGATCGAGCAGTCGCGCTCACCCAGGTAGATAAGTTGGCCGTGGCTGTCGCCGAACAGTTGGATTTCAACGTGGCGCGGGTTCATCAGGGCTTGCTCGAGAATCAGTTCGTCACTGCCAAACGCGTTGAGGGCTTCGGAGCGTGCGGTGCGCAGCTGGTCGAGCAGCTGGCTGCTGTCGTGGACCAGGCGCATGCCACGCCCGCCACCGCCGGCACTGGCTTTGATCATCAGTGGGTAGCCGATGCGCTCAGCCTCTTGCTGCAAGGTCGTGTCATCCTGGGCATTGCCTTGGTAACCGGCGATGCACGGCACACCCGCGTCGAGCATGGCGAGTTTGGACTGGCGTTTGCTGCCCATCAGCTCAATGGCGGCAACGCTGGGGCCGATAAACGTGAGGCCGGCGTCCAGGCAGGCTTGGGCGAAGGCGGCGTTTTCGGAGAGAAAACCGTAGCCGGGATGGATGGCGTCGGCGCCTGTGCGTCTGGCGGCGTCGAGGATGGCCGTGATGTCGAGGTAAGACTGCTGCACTGGCGCTGGACCGATGTGCACGGCTTCGTCGGCCATGTGCACGTGCAGGGCCTGGGCGTCGGCGTCGCTGTAGACGGTGACGGTGCGGTAGCCCAGGGCCTGGGCGGTGCGCTGTATGCGACAGGCGATTTCGCCGCGGTTGGCGATCAGGATTTTGGTGAATGCAGGCATGGGTTTATCCCTTGGGTGATGGGGTGTTTGTGCTGGCCTCTTCGGGAGCAAGCCCCCTTCCACATTTGAAGGGGTTCACACATCAAAATGTGGGAGCTGGCTTGCCTGCGATAGCGTCATTTGCACCACCCAGGCTTACGCTTCTGCACAAAAGCCTGCGTCCCCTCAATCCCTTCCTCACTGCTCACCGCCTCAGCAAACCACTGCGCGGCCTGATCCAACAGCGGGCCGATCGGCTGTTCCACACTGGCGAGCAATAGCGCTTTAGTCCGCGCATTCGCCCCCGGCGCACAGCGCAACACTTGCCCCAGCACCTCATCCAGGCGCTCTGCCAGCGCCTGCGCATCGTGCTCGACGTAATGCACCACGCCCAATCGCTGCGCCTCAACCCCATCAAACCGCGCCGCCGTCAGCGCCAGTCGCCGCGCCTGAGTCAACCCAATACGCTTGACCACAAACGGCGCAATCTGCGCCGGCAACAAGCCCAGGCTGGTCTCCGGCAGGCCGAACTGCGCCTGGTGGTCGGCAATCGCGATATCACTCACGCACGCCAGCCCAAAGCCACCGCCCAGCACGGCGCCTTGCAGCACCACGATCACCACTTGCGGCACGGCTTCAACGGCTTGCAGCAAGGTGCCGAAGGCGCGGTTCAGCGCCTGCAACTGCCCGCCCGCCATGACCATGTCTTTCACATCCGCGCCGGCACAAAAGTGCCCACCGGCGCCGCTGATCACCACGGCACGCACCTGGCTGTCCAGTTGTGCCAATACCGCCTGCAGTTCGTTGACCATCTCCAGGCTCATCGCATTGCGGCTGGCCGGGCGGTTAAGGGTGATGTGCAGCACGCCGTTATGCGGTTCGAGCAGCAGGGTGTTCATGATTTTTTCCCGGGCAGCGTGCCCATCAATTTGCAGATGATGCCCAGCATGATTTCGTCGGCGCCACCGCCGATCGACACCAGCCGCACATCACGGTAGGCGCGGGCCACCGGGTTGTCCCACATAAAGCCCATGCCGCCCCAGTATTGCAGGCAGCTGTCGCTGACCTCACGGCCCAGGCGCCCGGCCTTGAGTTTGGCCATGGAGGCCAGCCGGGTCACATCCTGGCCTTTGATGTATTGCTCGGTGGCCTGGTAGACCAGCGCGCGCAGGCATTCGATTTCGGTGGCCAGTTCGGCCAGGCGAAAGTGGATGACCTGGTTGTCGATCAGCGCCTTGCCGAAGGTCTGGCGCTCTTTGCAGTAATCGATGGTGCTGTCGATGCAGTACTCCAGCCCCTTGATCATATTGGCCGCGCCGAACAGGCGTTCTTCCTGGAACTGCAGCATTTGCATCATGAACCCCGCGCCTTCGTGGCCGATGCGGTTGCGTTGCGGCACGCGCACAGCGTCGAAAAACACTTGGGCGGTCTCGGAACTGTGCATGCCGAGCTTTTCCAGGGGCGGGCTGACGCTGATGCCTGGGGTGTTCATCGGCACCATGATCAGCGATTTGTTGATATGCGGCTTGTCGTCGGAGGTGTTGGCCAGCAGGCAGATAAAGTCGGCGCTGGGCGAGTTGGTGATCCACATTTTGCTGCCGTTGATCACGTAGTCGTCGCCGTCCTTGCGCGCGTGGGTTTTAAGCCCGGCCACGTCGGAACCGGCGCCGGTTTCCGAGACGCCGATGCAACCGACTTGCTCGCCGCTGATGGCCGGGCGCAGGAATTCGTCGCGCAGCTCGTCGGAGCCGAAACGGGCGAGGGCGGGCGTACACATGTCGGTTTGCACGCCGATGGACATGGGGATGCCGCCGCAACGGATGGTGCCGAATTCTTCGGCGGCGACAATCGAGTAGCTGTAGTCCAGGCCCATGCCGCCGAATTGTTCCGGCTTGGAAATGCCCAGCAGGCCGAGGTCGCCGGCTTTGCGGAAGATCTCGTGAATGGGGAAGCGCCCGGCTTTTTCCCATTCGTCCACGTGCGGGTTGATCTCGCGGTCGACGAAGGCACGCACGGTGCGGCGCAGTTCCTGGTGTTCCTGGGTGAAGATCATTGTTGTTGTTCTCCTTGTTGGGACGCGGAGCGTCCTTGGCTGCGTTACCACGCGGAGCGTGGGAACGATCAGCGCGCTACACCAAAGCTGTTCGTCTGCAACTGCCGTACCTCGGCCTCGTGGCAGATATCCAGCAAGAACCCCAATAGCGTGCGGGTATCACGTGGATCAATCAGCCCGTCGTCCCATAGATTGGCGCTGCCATACAGCGCGGTGGACTGGCTGTCGAGTTTCTGCGCGGTGACCTGTTCGAGCATGTCGAGCATCTTGGGGTCGGGCACCAAGCCGTCTTTCAACTGCTTGGCCTCAGTCACGATGCGCAGCACCTTGCCCGCCTGCGCGCCGCCCATCACCGCCGTGCGGCTGTTGGGCCAGGCGAAGATAAAACGCGGGTCCAGGCCACGGCCGCACATCGCGTAATTACCCGCGCCATACGAGCCGCCGACCACTACCGTGAGTTTAGGCACCCGCGCGTTGGCCACCGCCTGGATCATCTTCGCGCCGTGCTTGATCACGCCTTGCTGCTCCGACTCGGTGCCGACCATAAAGCCGGTGGTGTTGTGCAGGAACAGCAGCGGCGTGCGGCTCTGGTCGCACAGTTGGATAAATTGCGCCGCCTTGCTCGCGCCCTTGGGGGTGATGGGGCCGTTGTTGCCGATCACCCCGACGGCGCGGCCCTGGATGTGCAAGTGGCCGCAGACGGTGTGGGGCTCGAACTCACCTTTGAATTCGAGGAAATGCGAGCCGTCGGCCAGGCGTGCGAGGATTTCACGCACGTCGTAGGGTTTTTTCGGGTCATCGGGGATCAGTCCCAGCAGCTCTTCGATGGGATACAGCGGCTCCTTGTAAGCCCGTTGTGGAGTGGGTGGCAGGCGATCATCCCAAGGCAGCAGGCTGACGATTTCGCGCACGATGCGCACGCCGTCGGCATCGTTTTCCGCCAGGTATTCGGCGGTGCCGGCGGTTTGCGCGTGCATCTCGGCGCCGCCCAATTCTTCGTCGGTAGCCACTTCGCCGGTGGCGGCCTTGAGCAGCGGCGGCCCGGCCAAAAACAGCTTGGCCTTGCCGCGCACCACCACCACGTAATCCGACAGCCCCGGTTGATACGCGCCGCCAGCGGTGGCCGAGCCGTGTACCACGGTGATCTGCGGCAAGCCCATGGCCGACATGCGCGCCTGGTTGGCGAAGCTGCGCGCACCTTCGACGAAAATCTCCGCTGCGTAATTGAGGTTGGCACCGCCGCTTTCGGCCAGGGTCACCACCGGCAGTTTGTTTTCCATGGCGATCTGTTGCAGGCGCAGGGATTTTTTCAGGCCGGACGGCGAAATGGTGCCGCCCTTGATCGCGCTGTTGTTGGCCACCACCAGCATGCGCACGCCGCTGACGTAGCCGATACCGGCGATCAAGCCGCCACCGGCCGCGCTGCCGTCTTTGTCATCGTGGAGTTTGTAGCCGGCCAGGCTGGCCAATTCCAGAAACGGCGCGCCGGGGTCCAGCAGCAGGTTGAGGCGCTCGCGGGGCAACAGTTGGCCGCGTTTGTCGAACTTGGGTTTGGCTTGCTGCGCCTTGTTCAGCAGGGCCTGCTCCAACTGCTGCAATTGCTCGATGGCCGCCAGCATCGCCGCGCGGTTCTGCGCGAACTGTGGGCTGTGGGCGTCGATCAGGCTTTCAATCACCGGCATGGTTTTATTGCTCCGTCTTCAGTACATCGGGCAAATACGCGCGGTGGAAACCATTGAATGGCTCGCTCGGCGGCTGCGCCTTGGGCAACGGCCAGGCGCGGCTGCCCAGGCTGGCGGCGCCGTCGATGCGCAAGGTGCTGCCACTGATAAACGCGGCGGCGGGGCTGAGCAAAAACACGATGGCCGCGCTGACTTCCGATTCGGTGCCGATACGTTTGAGCGGTACGTGTTCACGCAATGTGGGGATTACCGCCTTGAACGCGCCTTCGTAGGTGTCCATGCCGCTGGAGGCGATCCAGCCCGGCGCAACGGCGTTGACGCGTACACCGGCGTAACCCCATTCGAAGGCGGCGGTCTTGGTGAAGTTGTCCATCCCTGAGCGTGCAGCGCCCGAGTGGCCCATGCCGGGCATGCCGCCCCACATGTCGGCGAGCATATTGACGATGGCGCCGCCGTGTTTGCTCATCGACTGGTTGAACACTTCACGAGCCATCAGGAAACCGCCCACCAGGTTGGTACGCAGTACGGTTTCAAAGCCTTTTTGATTGATCGACGCCAGTGGCGACGGGTATTGGCCGCCGGCGTTGTTGACCAACCCATGGATCGGCCCGTGCTCGCGGATGATCTGCGTGACCAGCGCCTTCACCGCTTCTTCATCGCGAATATCACAGGCCAGCCAGTGCGCGGTGCCTCCGTCTTCGGCGATTTCGGCCGCCACATTTTGCAGCTTTTGCGGCTTGCGCCCCACCAGTATCACGTTGGCGCCAAGGGCCGCCAGTTCGTGGGCGGTGCAGCGGCCAATGCCACTGCCGCCGCCGGTGACTATCACGGTTTGCCCCTGGAACAGGTCGGCTTTGAAAATCGAGTCGAAGGCCATGGCGACGGTCCTTTAGGCAAGTTGATCGGCTAGGTGTTGCGGCACGGCGATAGGGATTTCCAGCAACTGCTGGGCGAAAGCCTTGCCTTGGGGGTCGATGCGCAGGCTGGCGATGCCGCCGCCGCCCAATGCGTTTTCCAGCAGGAAATTCAAGCTGTGGCTGCCGGGCAAGTACCAGCGCTCGACACGGCCGTGAAGTGGGTCGAGCACATGGCTCATCCAGTCGACGATCACCTCCGGCGTGAGTGCTTCGGCGATCCATGGCAGGTACTCGGGCCGGCGGGCAATCACGCCGATATTGCTGTGGTTGCCCTTGTCGCCAGAGCGCGCCACGGCCAGTTTCACCAGGGGCACACTGGCGTCGGCACGGCCTTCGGGTTTGGGTGGATCAATCGGCGCGGCGGGTGTGCGCATCGCGGCTGATGATGGCAACGCAACAGCGTGACGCGCGCCTTGGAAGTCGACCAGCGGTGTACAGGATGATTTGTTGATCAGGAATGAAAACAGCCGGATCAGCGGGTACACCGTCGGTCGCCCGCCGACAATGCCGGTCAAGCCAGGTGCCATGCCGGTCGCCGCCTGGGCGATCTCGCGGGCGAACAGCACCAAGGCCTGTTTGCTCGGGTGGCGTACCGCCAACTTCACCACCACCTCGCGGCAATCCTGGCGCTGGGCGTGGGCGCCGTAGGTGGCTTCGCTGCCGAGCAGTTCGACATTGACCTCGGTGTAAGGCGCCCAACCGCGCTGGCTGAACAACTCCGAGGTCTTGTTGATAATCGCCTGGCTGACTCGCCCGGCCTTGGCCACCGCGTCGATACCGGCGATCAGGCAACTGGCGGTGCAGCGGAAACCGTCGGGGTAAGTGGCGCTGACCTTGTACTGGTCAGTAGGCGGCAGACCCTTGGCGCCGTGCAGGCGCACGCAGTTCGGGCCTTGCTGCTGCAGTTTGACCTGGCTGAAATCGCAGATCACATCGGGCAGTAAATACGCGCGCGGGTCGCCGATTTCATACAGCAACTGTTCTGCCACGCTGAGTTCGCTGATCAGCCCGCCCGTGCCGGCGACTTTATTCACGCTGAATTGGCCGTCGGCGCTGACCTCGACGATGGGAAAGCCGATGTGCTCGTAGTCCGGCACATCGCGCCAATCGGTGAAGTTACCGCCGCTGCACTGCGCGCCGCATTCGATGATATGCCCGGCGAGCGCGGCTTGAGCGAGGCGGTCGTAGTCCTGCCACGACCAGTTGAATTCATGCACCAAGGCGGCGCTGACCACGGCGCTGTCGACCACGCGTCCGGTAATCACAATATCGGCGCCCAGCGCCAGTGCCTGGGCAATGCCGGGGGCGCCGAAGTAGGCGTTGGCCGAGACGCACACCGGCGGCAGGGGCGCGCCGTTGAACATATCGGTAATGTTGTGCAGTTGCTTGAGTTGAGGTTGCAGGTCATCGCCCAGCAGCACGGCGATTTTCAGCGGCACATTGGCCTTTTCGCAGGCCGCTTGCAGGGCGGCGGCGCAGGCGTGGGGGTGGATGCCGCCGGCGTTGCTGATCACGCGGATGCCCTGGCGCTGGATATCGCCCAGCAACGGCGTGAGCACCTCGACAAAATCCGTGGCGTAACCGGCCTGGGGATCTTTCATCCGCGCACCCGCAAGAATCGACATCGTGACTTCCGCCAAGTAGTCGAACACCAGGTAATCCAGAGCACCGCCGTGCACCAGTTGGGCGGCAGCCGTGCAGGTGTCGCCCCAGAAGGCGCTGGCGCAGCCGATACGAACCGTCTTGCTCATGAGAAATCCTTCCTCGAATGGCTGGCGCCGAGACTACCAAGCAAGCGCTTGGTTTGTAAACTGCTGACACAAGTTTTGCCCAAGCGCTTGCTTGGCTGGCGGCCACGGCCTAAATTGCCGCCCAAGACGTCAGTACAGATGAAGGAGAGCAGCATGGATGAGCACAAAGCCCTGCGGGTGATGCGCACCATGGTCGACGGCGGCCAGTTGACCGACCCCGACAGTGCCCGTGGCAAGTTGCTGCAAACCGCGGCTCACCTGTTTCGCAACAAGGGTTTCGAGCGCACCACCGTGCGTGACCTGGCCAGTGCCGTGGGCATTCAGTCCGGCAGTATCTTTCATCACTTCAAGAGCAAGGACGAGATCCTGCGAGCCGTGATGGAGGAAACCATCCACTACAACACCGCGATGATGCGCGCTTCACTTGAAGAGGCCAGCAACGTGCGCGAACGCGTGCTGGCGCTGATCCGCTGCGAGTTGCAGTCGATCATGGGGGGCAGCGGCGAGGCCATGGCGGTGCTGGTTTACGAATGGCGTTCACTGTCGGCCGAGGGCCAGGCCCAGGTGCTGGCGCTGCGCGATGTGTATGAGGACATCTGGCTGCAGGTGTTGGGCGAGGCCAAGGCGGCGGGTTACATCCGGGGTGATGTGTTTATCACCCGGCGCTTCCTGACCGGCGCTTTGTCCTGGACCACCACCTGGTTTCGCGCCGAAGGCAGCCTGACACTCGAGCAGCTCGCCGAAGAAGCGCTGCTGATGGTGCTTAAAGCCGATTGAGGCGCAAGCTATTAATTTGCCGATGGAAAGTTGTCTCACCTGACAAAAACGCCTAGCTTATTGCCATCAGAGTGTTAAACGGTGTGTGCCTCAATGTTTTCGCCATGGCGGCTGGCTGCAGGACTGACTATATGGGCACTGGGCACCGCGTGGTGGCTGCCGGCGTCGGCCGCGCAATTGGTCAGGATCGGCGCCGCGCACTTCCCGCCCTACACCGTTCGCCCAGAGCAGGGCGCCGACACCGGTTTGCTGCCGCAACTGGTGGAAGCCCTGAATGCTTCACAAGGCGACTACGTGTTTGTGCTGGTGCCTACCTCGATTCCGCGGCGTTTTCGCGATTTTGAGCAAGGCCGCGTCGACATGGCGATCTTCGAAAACCCCGACTGGGGTTGGCAGAATATTCCCCACACCAGTGTCGACATGGGCCTGGAAGATGCAGAAATATTCGTCGCCCAGCGTAAGCCCGGCCGTGACCAAAGCTATTTCACCGACCTCGCCGGTAAGCGCCTGGCGGTGTTCAGCGGTTATCACTACGCCTTTGCCGGCTTCAACCCCGACCCCAAGAACATGGCCGAACACTTCAACGCCACGTTGACCTATTCCCATGACAGCAACCTGCTGATGGTGGCGCGCGGGCGTGCCGATATTGCGCTGGTCACGCGTTCGTTCCTGAGCGATTTCATGGTGCGTAATGCGGACATGGCCGGGCAATTCCTGGTCTCGGAGCGGATTGACCAGGTGTATCACCACTATGCGCTGGTGCGGCCCAAAGCGCCGATCACAGGGCCTGCGTTCGCTGAGCTGCTCAAACACCTGCGTGACAGCGGGGAGATGTTGAAGATCTTCGAGCCGTATCGCATAGATGTGATGCCGGTGCCCTAGCGTCCTGCACAGATCCAAATGTGGGCGCTGGCTTGCCTGCGGTAGCGGTTTGTCAGTGTGCATATCCGTTGCTGCGGTAACGGCTGCTTAGGGTTCCGCCCTGACGGCGGGTCACTTTTTGAAGGACCAAAAAGGTAACCAAAAAGTCCTCGCCCCACCACTCGGCACCTCGCTATGGCTCGGTGTGCCCTCACTCCGGCTTGAATCCGTGGGCCGCCGCGATGGGCCATCCTTGGCCCAGCGCGGCTAACCCGGCGTCCTGCCGGGTTACCCACGGATTCAAGCCTGCGTGCGGCCAGCGTGGTTAACGGGGCGACTCAGATCAAAATCTAGATCAAGATCTACAGCACGGCGGCCTGAAAGCCGACCTGAGTGGTTGAAGCAAGAGCCAGATCAAGTGCAAAGCAAAAGCCTGTCTACCTGATGCACGGGGTCTAAATGTGGGAGCGGGCTTGCTCGCGAATGCGGTGTGTCAGTGACAGATGAATTGACTAACCCACCGCATTCGCGAGCAAGCCCGCTCCCACAGGTGACCGCATCCAACCTTGATGGTGAGGTTGGCTGTTGCTGTTGCTGTTGCTCTGGCCCTTACATCCTTTTCGCTGACGAAGTCGGCGGCCCCCCAAATCACTGTCGGATTGCGGGCATGCCGAGCCACAGCGAGGCACCGAGTGGTGGGGCGAGGACTTTTTGCTTACTTTTTGCTGGGCCGGCATTCCGGTCCTTCAAAAAGTGAGCCGCCGTCAGGGCGGAACCCTAAGCGGCCGTTACCGCAGCAACGGATATGCCCCCGCGAGCTTCACACCCTGCGCGCAAACGTATCGCTATGGCTGCCCGACACCTTGCGGCAATGCACCAGCGCATCGCGAATCATGAAGTTGACCAGGGTTGGGGACACGCCCAACTCCTTGGCGATGTCTTTTTGCGGCACGCCGTGCAGGCGGTACATCTCGAACGCGTAGCGGGTGCGCTGGGGCAGCTCCGTCAGGGCGTCGGCGATGTTTTCCAGGGTGTTGAAGTTGATATGCGAGGTTTCCGGTGAAGCGCCGTGAATGACCACATTCAAGCCTTCCTCTTCCGTCCCCGAATACTTGAGCTCCAGGGCCTGCTTACGGTAGTGATCGATCGCCAGGTTGCGCACGATCTGGAACAGATAACTCAATTGCGCCTTGAACGACGAGGTGATGGTCGGCGCCGATTGCAGCCGGAAGTAGGCGTCCTGCACCACGTCTTCGGCGCGTGAGCGGCAGCCGGTAATACGCGCGGCGATCTTCACCAGAATCAATCGATTGTCGACGAATGCCTGCAAAAGGGGTGAATCACACCTGCCTGTGGATACTTGTTCCGTCATGGAAATCACCTTGTCGCGAAAGAGTTAGGGGAGGGCGTCCTTGCTGAGGCCTCCTACACATCGGGCAACAAATTATGCTGAATGATAATGATTGTCAAATGAGAAGACGAACTAATCTTATGCTTTCTTGTTCGGTGTGAACCACGTCTCGCTTACCCCCAGCGACTAATTATTTGCCGGGGCCGTCCGTTCTTCTGGGTGACAGGTCCGTTAGCAAACGGCCAAGGATCAGCACCCGCAGGAGGGCGAAATGGGTTTTTATCGTGCAGGCAGCGTGTTTCAGTTTGGAGACCGCGATCAATGAGCGTTTCCACGCGATTGCGCCTGTTCTGCCTGCCCTATTCGGGTGCCAGCGCGATGGTTTATGCACGCTGGCGCCGGGCGCTGCCTGACTGGTTGCAGGTGTGCCCGCTGGAGTTGCCGGGGCGCGGCATGCGCATGGATGAGCCGTTGCAGCGCGATATCAAAACCCTCGCGGCGCAACTGGCGGAGGAAATCAGTCGCGACCTGAGCGGTCCCTATGCACTGTTCGGCCACAGCCTCGGCGGCCTGCTGGCATTTGAACTGGCGCATGCCCTGAAGGCACGCAATCTGCCTGCGCCGCTGGCGCTATTTGCCTCCGGTACCGCCGGCCCGGCGCGCCGCGATGTGAGCGAATACGCCATCGAAAAGACCGACGAGCAATTGCTCGCCCGCCTGCGCGAGCTGCAGGGCACCGCCGAAGAGGCGCTGGGCAACCCGGAATTGATGCAGTTGATGCTGCCGATTTTGCGCGCCGACTTCCTGCTGTGCGGCAGCTTCACCTATGGCGAGCGCGCGCCGCTGGGCATGCCGATCCATGTGTTTGGCGGCAAGCAGGACAGTGTGCGCGCCGACCAGTTGCTCGACTGGCAGCTGGATGCCGCCAGCGGCTTTTCCCTCGACATGTTCGACGGTCACCACTTCTTCCTCGTGCAGCACGAGAGCGCCGTGCTGCGCTGCTTGCGCCGCTATGCCGACGAGCACCTGGCCCGCTGGCGTAATGATGTGGCGCGCCAACTGGCAGCCGTTTAGCACGGCCCTAATTCCCGATTTCCCCGTAAGCCGATTTCAGGCAGGAACCCCATGATGGACGCCTTCGAACTTCCCCGCACCCTGGTCCAGTCCCTCCAACGCCGCGCCGCGCAGACGCCGGAGCAGGTGGCCCTGCGCTTCCTTGCCGAATCCGCCGCCGACAGCGTTGTGCTCAGTTACCGCGACCTCGACCAGCGCGCCCGCACCATTGCCGCCGCCTTGCAGGCCAATGCGGCGCTGGGTGACCGCGCGGTGCTGCTGTTCCCCAGCGGCCCGGATTACGTCGCGGCTTTCTTTGGTTGCCTGTACGCCGGGGTTATCGCGGTGCCGGCCTATCCGCCGGAATCCACCAAACGCCATCATCAGGAGCGCCTGCTGTCGATCATCAGCGATGCCGAGCCGCGCCTGCTGCTGACCATCGCCAGCCTGGCAGACGGCCTGGCGCAGATCGAAAACGCGCCACCGGTGTTGAGCGTCGATACCCTGCTGCCTTCCAACCATTGGGTCGAACCCGAGCTGCAAGCGGACGACATCGCCTTCCTGCAATACACCTCCGGCTCCACCGCACTGCCTAAAGGCGTGCAAGTCAGCCACGGCAACTTGGTGGCCAACGAAGTGCTGATCCGTCGCGGCTTCGGCATTGATCTGAACCCGGATGACGTGATCGTCAGCTGGCTGCCGCTGTACCACGACATGGGCCTGATCGGCGGCTTGCTGCAACCGATCTTCAGTGGCGTGCCCTGTGTGCTGATGTCGCCGGCGTACTTCCTTGGCCGGCCATTGCGCTGGCTGCAAGCGATCAGCGAATACGGCGGCACCATCAGCGGCGGGCCGGATTTCGCCTATCGGCTGTGCAGTGAGCGGGTCAGTGAAACCGCGCTGGAACGCTTGGACTTGAGCAAATGGCGCGTGGCCTATTCGGGCTCCGAGCCGATCCGTCTCGACACCCTGGAACGCTTCGCCGAGAAGTTTGCCGTCTGTGGTTTTACCTCGAACAATTTCTTCGCCTCCTACGGGCTGGCCGAGGCGACTTTGTTTGTCGCCGGTGGCACCCGTGGTCAAGGCATCCCCACGTTGCATGTGGATGAGCAGGCGCTGGCCGCCAACCGCGCTGAACCGGGGCAGGGCAGCGCGATCATGAGTTGCGGCACAAGCCAGCCGGAGCATGCGGTGC
Organism: Pseudomonas sp. KBS0710; assembly: GCF_005938045.2. GTDB lineage: Bacteria > Pseudomonadota > Gammaproteobacteria > Pseudomonadales > Pseudomonadaceae > Aquipseudomonas. Next base: position 1,278,377 of record NZ_VCCF02000001.1, read on the forward strand.
TGATCGTAGATCCGCACACCCTCACCGAATTGTCCGACAACCGTGTCGGCGAACTCTGGGCCGCCGGCCCCAGCATCGCCCACGGCTACTGGCGCAACCCAGAGGCCAGCGCCAAGACCTTTGTACAACACGCGGGTCGCACCTGGCTGCGCACCGGCGACCTGGGCTTTATCCGTGACGGCGAGGTGTACATCACCGGCCGCCTCAAAGACCTGTTGATCGTGCGCGGCCACAACCTGTATCCACAAGACATCGAGCAGACCGTCGAGCGCGAAGTCGAAGTGGTGCGCAAAGGCCGGGTCGCGGCGTTCGCTGTGAATCACCAAGGCCTGGAAGGCATCGGCATCGCCGCAGAAATCAGCCGCAGCGTGCAGAAAATCCTGCCACCCGAAGCCTTGATCAAGGCGATTCGCCAAGCCGTGGCCGAGGCTTATCAAGAAGCCCCGAGCGTGGTGGTGTTGCTCAACCCCGGCGCCTTGCCCAAGACCTCCAGCGGCAAGGTGCAGCGCTCGGCCTGCGCGCTGCGTCATGCCGATGGCAGCCTCGACAGCTACGCGCAGTTCCCGAATCTGCAAGCCCATGCCAGCGATGCGCTGCTTGAATCCGAACTGCAAAAGCAGATTGCAGCGATCTGGTGCGAGCAGTTGCAGGTCGCAACGGTGGCGGCCGACGACCATTTCTTCTTGCTCGGCGGCAACTCCATCACCGCCACCCAAGTGGTCGCGCGCCTGCGTGAAACCCTGGGCCTGGAGCTGAACCTGCGCCTGCTGTTCGAAGCGCCGACGCTCTCGGCGTTCGCCGCCAATGTGGCGCAGCTACAGCAAGACGGAGGCATTGCCCAAGGCGCGATCCAGGCCTTGTCACGCCAGGACGACCTGCCGCAATCCCTGGCACAGAACCGCCTGTGGATCACCTGGCAACTGGACCCGCACAGCAGCGCCTACACCATCCCCGGCGCCCTGCGGTTGCGCGGCGAGCTGGACGAGGATGCGGTGCGCACGAGCTTCCAGCAGTTGATCCAGCGCCACGAAGCCTTGCGCACACGCTTCTATGAGCGCGATGGCCAAGCCTTCCAGCGCGTCGAGGCCAGCACGGGTTTCGAGTTGCAAGTGATCGACCTCAGCGACCTGCCCACCGCCGAACGCGAAGCTCGCGCGCAGCAGATCCGCGAGGACGAAGCACGCACTCAGTTCGACCTGGAAAAAGGCCCGTTGCTGTGGGTAACGCTGGTGCGCCTGGACGATGAAGATCACCAACTGCTGGTGACCTTGCATCACATCATCGCCGACGGTTGGTCGCTCAACATTCTGATCGACGAATTCTCGCGTCTGTATGCCGCCGCGACCCAAGGCCAAACCCTGGAGTTGCCGCCACTGGCCCTGCAATACGCCGATTACGGCAGTTGGCAGCGCCAATGGCTGGCCGAAGGGGAAGGCCAGCGGCAATTGGCCTATTGGCAGGCGCAACTGGGTGAGGAGCACCCGACCCTGAACCTGGCCACTGACCATCCACGCTCTGCGCAGCACATCAACAGTGCCTCGCGCCACAGCGTGCGCTTGAGCGCAGCGCTCAGCGAAGCCATTCGCCAGACCGCGCAAGCCCATGAGTCCACACCGTTCATGCTGTTGCTGGCGGCGTTCCAGAGCCTGCTTTACCGCTACAGCGGCCAGCGCGATATTCGCATCGGCGTGCCCAACGCCAATCGCCCGCGCCAGGAAACCCAAGGTCTGATTGGCTTCTTCATCAACACCTTGGTGTTGCGCGTTGAGCTGGACGGGCGCCTGCCGTTCAATCAGCTGTTGGCTGCCACGCGCCAGGCTGCGCTGGGCGCCCAGGCCCACCAGGACCTGCCCTTCGAACAACTGCTGGAAGCCTTCCCCCAGGCCCGCGAACAAGGCCTGTTCCAGGTCATGTTCAACCACCAGCAACGCGATTTGAGCGCCTTGCGCCGCTTGCCGGGCATGCTTGCCGATGAGCTGCCATGGCACAGCCGCGAAGCCAAGTTCGACCTGCAACTGCACACTGAAGAAGAACGTAACGGGCGCCTGAGCCTGGCGTTCGACTACGCCGATGAACTGTTCGACAGCGCGACCATCCAGCGCCTGGCCGAGCATTTTGTCAGCCTGCTGCAAGCGGTGTGCGAGCAGCCGGAGCACGCCATCGGCGACCTCAAGCTGATGCACACAGACGAGCAGCAGCCATGGAGCGAAGCTCCGTGTGCCCCGGCCCAGCAGTGGCTACCCGAATTGCTCAGCCAACAAGTCTCGGACAACACCGCACTGGTCTGGCAAGGCGGCAGCCTTACCTTCGCCCAACTGCACACCCAGGCCAATCGCCTGGCCCACTACCTGCGCGACAAAGGCGTCGGCCCGGATGTGTGCGTGGCCATCGCCGCCGAGCGTTCGCCACAGCTACTGATCGGCCTGTTGGCAATCATCAAGGCCGGCGGCGCCTATGTGCCCCTCGACCCGGATTACCCCGCCGACCGCCTGGCCTACATGCTCAAGGACAGCGGCGTACACCTGTTGCTGACCCAAACCGCACTGCTTGAACTGCTGCCGGCCACCGAGGGCGTGTGCGTGATCGCCATGGACAGCCTGCACCTGGACAGCTGGCCGACCCAGGCGCCGGGCCTGCACCTGAATGGCGACAACCTCGCTTACGTGATCTACACCTCCGGCTCCACCGGCCAGCCCAAAGGCGTGGGCAATACCCATGCGGCCCTGGCCGAGCGCTTGCAGTGGATGCAGGCCACTTACCAACTGAACGACACCGATGTGCTGATGCAAAAGGCACCGATCAGTTTTGACGTGTCGGTGTGGGAGTGTTTCTGGCCGCTGATCACCGGCTGCCGCCTGGTGCTGGCCGGCCCGGGTGAACATCGCGACCCGCACCGCATTGCGCAGCTGGTGCAGGAGCATGGCGTGACCACGCTGCACTTTGTGCCGCCGCTGTTGCAGCTGTTTATCGATGAGCCACTGGTGGCCGAGTGCACCAGCCTGCGGCGTCTGTTCTCCGGCGGTGAAGCCTTGCCTGCCGAGCTGCGTAACCGCGTATTGGCGCAGTTGCCGGCGGTGCAATTGCACAACCGTTATGGCCCGACCGAAACCGCGATCAATGTGACCCACTGGCATTGCCAGGTTGCGGATGGCGAGCGCTCGCCCATTGGCCGGCCGCTGGGCAATGTGATCTGCCGCGTGCTGGATGAGCAACTTAACCCGTTGCCGGCCGGTGTGCCGGGCGAACTGTGCATCGGCGGCATCGGCCTGGCGCGCGGTTACCTGGGCCGCGCCGGGCTGACCGCCGAGCGTTTTGTCGCCGATCCGCTGGGCGAACCCGGCACCCGCCTGTACCGCACCGGCGACCGCGTGCGTTGGAGCGCCGATGGCGTGCTCGAATACCTCGGCCGCCTTGATCAGCAGGTTAAATTGCGTGGCTTTCGTGTAGAGCCTGAAGAAATCGAAGCCCGTATGCTGGCGCTGGACGGCATCGCTCAAGCCGTAGTGCTGGTGCGTGACGCACAACTGATTGGCTACTACACCGCGCAGATGGAGCTTGCCGAGCAGGACGTAAAAGCCGCCCTGGCCGCTGAGCTGCCGGAGTACATGGTGCCCGCCTTGCTGATGCGCCTGGCCGCCATGCCCCTGAGCCCCAGCGGCAAACTCGACCGCCGCGCCTTACCGGACCCAGTGTGGCAAACCCGCGAGCACATCGAGCCTGCAACGCCGTTGCAGCAGCAGATTGCCGCGATCTGGCGCGAAGTGCTGGGCTTGCCACGTATCGGCCTGGGCGACGACTTTTTCGCCCTCGGCGGCCACTCGTTGCTGGCCACGCAAATCATCTCGCGCACCCGCCAGGCTTGCGACGTCGAGTTGCCGTTGCGCACCTTGTTCGAAGCCAGCGAGCTGGGTGCGTTTGCCGAGCAAGTGGCTGTGATCCAGGCGTCGGGCCAACGCAATCAGCAAACCGCTATCGCCAGGGTCGACCGCAGCGCGCCGGTGCCGCTGTCTTATTCCCAGCAGCGCATGTGGTTCCTCTGGCAGATGGAGCCCGACAGCCCGGCCTACAACGTCGGTGGCATGGCGCGTCTGCGCGGCATACTGGATGTAGGGCGTTTTGAGGCGGCGTTGCAAGCCTTGATCATGCGCCACGAAACCCTGCGCACCACCTTCCCGAGCGTCGATGGCGTGGCATATCAGAAGGTCGCGGTGCAAACCGGCTTGCGCATGGATTGGCAGGATTTCTCCGCGCTCAATGAAACCGAGCGTCAGCAGCGCCTGCAAGATTTCGCCGATCAAGAAGCCCACACGCCGTTCAACCTGGAAATCGGGCCGCTGTTGCGTGCTTGCGTGGTCAAGGCCGGCGAGCAGGAGCACTACTTCGTGCTGACCCTGCACCATATCGTCACCGAAGGCTGGGCCATGGACATTTTCGCCCGTGAACTGGGCGCGCTGTACGAGGCGTTTATCGACGAACGCGACTCGCCGCTGGCGCCGCTGGCGGTGCAATACCTCGACTACAGCGTGTGGCAGCGCCAGTGGCTGGAGTCCGGCGAGCGTCAGCGCCAACTGGACTACTGGACCGCACAGCTGGGCCACGAGCATCCTTTGCTCGAACTGCCCGCCGACCGCCCACGCCCGCCGGTGCAAAGCCATCAAGGCGAGCTGTACCGCTTCGATCTGAGCGATGATTTGGCCGCTCGCGTGCGCGCCTTCAACGCCGAGCGTGGCCTGACCTTGTTCATGACCATGACCGCCACCCTGGCGGTGTTGCTCTACCGCTACAGCGGCCAGACCGACCTGCGCATCGGCGCGCCGGTGGCCAACCGCATTCGCCCGGAAAGCGAAGGGCTGATCGGCGCGTTCCTCAACACCCAGGTGCTGCGTTGCCAGCTCAATGGGCAGATGAATGTGGCGGAGTTGTTCGAGCAGGTGCGCCATACCGTGATCGACGGCCAGTCGCACCAGGACTTGCCATTCGATCACCTGGTGGAAGCCCTGCAACCGCCGCGCAGCGCGGCCTATAACCCGCTGTTCCAGGTGATGTGCAACGTGCAGCGTTGGGAGTTCCAGCAAAGCCGCCAACTGGCGGGCATGACCGTCGAATACCTGGTCAACGATGCGCGGGCGACCAAGTTCGACCTCAACCTGGAAGTCACCGACCTCGACCATCGCCTGGGTTGCTGCCTGACCTACAGCACCGATTTGTTCGACGAGCCGCGTATTGCGCGGATGGCCGCACATTGGCAAAACCTGTTGGAAGCGTTGATCGCCAACCCGCAACAGCGACTGAGCGAGTTGCCCTTGCTGACGGCCGCTGAGCAGCGCGCATTGCACAGTAGCCTGGGTGTCGAGGCGGGTGAACACCGTCTGGATCAGTGCATTCACCCACTGTTCAGCCAACAAGCCGTGGCTCGCCCGGATGCAGCGGCGTTGACCTTTGCCGGGGGTACGCTCAGCTATCGCGAACTGAACGAGCGCGCCAACCGCCTGGCGTGGATGCTGCGTGAGCGCGGTGTCGGCCCGCAAGTGCGGGTCGGCCTGGCGTTGCCGCGTTCGCTGGAAATGGTCATCGGCCTGCTGGCGATCCTCAAGGCCGGCGGCGCCTATGTGCCGCTGGACCCGGAATACCCGCTCGACCGCCTGCATTACATGATTGAAGACAGCGGCATCGGCCTGCTGCTCAGTGATGCGGCGATGTTCGAAGCCCTTGGCGAGCTGCCTGCCACCGTGGCGTGCTGGTGCCTGGAAGATGACTTGCCGGTGCTGGCCAATTACCCTGCCGACGAGCTGCCGTTTATCAGCCTGCCGCAACATCAGGCGTACCTGATCTACACCTCCGGCTCCACCGGCAAGCCGAAAGGCGTGGTGGTGTCCCACGGCGAAATCGCCATGCATTGCCAGGCCGTGATCGAGCGCTTTGGCATGCGCGCGGATGATTGCGAGCTGCACTTCTACTCCATCAACTTCGACGCCGCCACCGAGCGTTTACTGGTGCCGTTGCTCAGCGGTGCGCAGGTGGTGTTGCGCGCTCAAGGCCAATGGGATGCCGAAGAAATCTGCGCGCTGATCCGTGCCCATGGCATCACTATCCTCGGCTTTACCCCAAGCTATGGCAGCCAGTTGGCGCAATGGCTGGCAACCCAGCAGCAGACCTTGCCGGTGCGCATGTGCATCACCGGCGGCGAGGCGCTGACCGGCGAACACTTGCAGCGTATCCGTGCGGCGTTCCAGCCCGAGCTATTTTTCAACGCCTATGGCCCGACCGAAACCGTGGTGATGCCGCTGGCCAGTCTGGCGCCGGAGGTGTTGGAAGAGGGCGCCGCCAGCGTGCCGATCGGCAGCATCATCGGCGCTCGCGTGGCCTACATTCTCGACGCAGACCTGGCGCTGGTGCCCCAAGGTGCGACCGGCGAGTTGTATGTCGGCGGCGCGGGTCTGGCCCAGGGTTATCACGAACGTGCGGGCATGACGGCCGAGCGGTTTGTCGCCGATCCGTTTGCTGCCGATGGGGGCCGTTTGTACCGCACCGGCGACCTGGTGCGCCAACGCGCCGACGGCCTGGTGGAGTACCTGGGCCGTATCGACCATCAAGTGAAGATTCGCGGTTTCCGCATCGAGCTGGGCGAAATTGAAACGCGCCTGCTGGAACACCAAGCCGTGCGCGAAGCCGTGGTGCTGGCGCTGGATTCACCCAGTGGTAAACAGCTGGCGGCCTATCTGGTCAGCGACGCCGAGCCTGCCACTTTGCGCGAAGCGCTGAAGACGCACCTCAAGGCGCAACTGCCGGACTACATGGTGCCCGCGCACCTGATCGTGCTCGACAGCATGCCGCTGACTGCCAATGGCAAGCTCGACCGCCGCGCCTTGCCGCAACTGGATCCTGAGGCCAATCGCCAAACCTACGTGGCGCCACGCAATGAGCTGGAGCAAACCCTGGCGGCCATTTGGTGCGCGGTGTTGAACGTGCAGCAAGTCGGCCTGGACGATAACTTCTTTGAACTGGGTGGTGACTCGATCCTGTCAATCCAGGTGGTCAGCCGTGCGCGGCAGGCCGGGATTCATTTCAGCCCACGGGATTTGTTCCAGCACCAGACCGTGCAAACCCTGGCCGCCGTGGCCACGCGTACCGAACAGGTGACTGCCGAGCAAGGCCTGCTCACCGGCAGCTCGGGCCTGACGCCGATCCAGCACTGGTTCTTTGATACCGAGATCCCCAACCGTCAGCACTGGAACCAGGCATTGCTGCTCAAGCCGCTGCAATTGCTGGAGCCCCATCGCCTGGAGCAAGCGCTGCTGGCGGTGCTGGAACACCATGACGCCTTGCGCTTGAGCTTCTCCAAGCGCGACGCACAATGGCATGCCGAGCACTTGGCCGTGCCCCAAGGCGGCGTGCTGATGCAGGCGCAAGTGCGCGATATGCAGGATTGCACCGCACTGTTCACTGACACTCAACGCAGCCTCGACCTTGAGCATGGCCCGCTGTTGCGCGCCTTGCTGGTGGACGGCCCGCAAGGCCAGCAACGCCTGCTGATCGCGATTCATCACCTGGTGGTGGACGGCGTGTCGTGGCGCGTATTGCTGGAGGATGTGCAAACGGTTTACCGCCAGTTGAGCGACGGCCAGTCCGTCAGCCTGCCCGCCAAGACCAGCGCATTGCGCGATTGGGCGGCGCGCCTGCGCGCTTATGCCGGCAGCGAGTCCCTGCGTGAAGAGTTGAGCCTGTGGCAAGAGCAACTGGCCGGTCCGGCAGTGGCGTTGCCGGTGGAGCGCCCACAGGGTTCGCTGCGCAACCGTGAGGCTGAAACCGTCAGCGTGCGCCTGGGCGCCGAACACACCCGGCAGTTGCTGCAACAAGCGCCGAGCGCATATCGCACCCAAGTCAACGACCTGCTGCTGACGGCGTTGGCCCGCGTGCTGTGCCGCTGGACGGGGCACGCCTCGACCTTGATCCAACTGGAAGGCCATGGCCGTGAAACCCTGTTCGATGAAATCGACCTGACCCGCAGCGTCGGCTGGTTCACCAGTGCTTACCCGTTGCGCCTGACGCCGCAAGCCGGGCAGGGCGACTCGATCAAGGCCATCAAGGAACAACTGCGCGGCGTGCCGCACAAAGGCCTGGGTTATGGCGTGCTGCGTTACCTGGCGGACGATCAGTGCAAGCAGGCCATGGCCGCGCTGCCGACAGCGCAGATCACCTTCAACTACCTCGGCCAGTTCGACCAGAGCTTCGGCGCCGATGCGCTGTTCCATCCGCTGGATGAGTCGGCGGGCCTGGCCCACGACCCGGATGCGCCGCTGCCCAATGAGCTGAGTGTCGACAGCCAGGTGTATGGCGGCGAATTGGTGCTGCGCTGGACCTTCAGCCGTGAGCGGCATAACCAACAGACCATCCGTGAGCTGGCCGATGCCTATGTGGCGGAGCTGCAAAGCCTGACTGAGCATTGCCTCAACGACGAGGCGGGTGGCCTCACGCCGTCCGACTTCCCGCTGGCGCACCTGACTCAATCGCAGCTCGACAGCCTGCCGGTGCCGGCCCACGTCATCGAAGACGTCTACCCGCTGACGCCGATGCAGGAGGGCCTGCTGCTGCACACTTTGCTGGAACCGGGCACCGGCCTCTATTACATGCAGGACCGCTACCGCATCAACAGCGCCCTGGACCCCGAGCGTTTCGCCCAGGCCTGGCAGGCGGTGATCGCCCGGCATGAAGCCTTGCGTGCGTCGTTCTGCTGGAACGTTGGCGAGGACATGCTGCAAGTGATCCACAAGCCGGGCAGCACGCCGATCGAGTACCTGGACTGGAGCCATGACCCCGAAGCCGAACAGGAGCCGCGTCTGCAAGCCTTGCTCAAGGCCGAGCGCGAAGCCGGGTTTGATCTGCTCAACCAGGCGCCGTTCCACCTGCGGCTGATCCGCGTGGGCGAGGCGCGCTACTGGTTCATGATGAGCAACCACCACATCCTGATCGATGCCTGGTGCCGCTCGTTGCTGATGAATGATTTCTTCGACATCTACATGGCCCTGGGTGAGGGTCGCGAAGCACAGTTGGCTACGCCGCCGCGCTACCGCGATTACATCGCCTGGCTGCAACGCCAGAACCTGAATGAAGCGCGCCAGTGGTGGCAGCAGAACCTGCAAGGGTTTGAGCGCACTACGCCGATCCCGAGCGACCGGCCATTCCTGCGTGAACACGCAGGCCACAGTGGCGGCATGGTGGTGGGCGATTGCTACACCCGCCTGGATGCCCGCGACGGTGCGCAACTGCGCGAATTGGCCCAGGCTCATCAACTCACCGTCAACACCTTCGCCCAGGCGGCGTGGGCCTTGGTGCTGCGGCGTTTGAGCGGTGATCGTGACGTGCTGTTTGGCGTTACCGTAGCCGGGCGACCGGTGGAGATGCCCGAGATGCAACGCACCGTCGGCCTGTTTATCAACAGCATCGCGCTGCGGGTGAAACTGCCGGAAGACGACCAGCCTTGCAGCGTGCGCCAGTGGCTGAGCGGCCTGCTCGACAGCAATATGCAACTGCGCGAATACGAATACCTGCCGCTGGTGACTATCCAGGAACACAGTGAACTGCCCAAAGGCCAGCCGCTGTTCGACAGCCTGTTTGTGTTTGAAAACGCGCCGGTGGAAGTCTCGGTGTTGGACCGTGCGCAAAGCCTGAACGCCACCTCGGATTCCGGCCGCACCCACACCAACTTCCCGTTGACGGCCGTGTGTTATCCGGGAGATGACCTCGGCTTGCACCTGTCCTACGACCAGCGTTATTTCGATGCAACCACCGTGCAAGGCATGCTCGGCGAGTTCAAGCGCCTGCTGCTGGCGTTGGTGCAGGGCTTCCATGGCGACATGGCGGATTTGCCGCTGATCGGCGAGCAGGAGCGGGCGTTCCTGGTCGACGGCTGCAACCAGAGCGAGCATGACTACCCGCTGGAGCGCAGTTACATCGAGTTGTTCGAAGCGCAGGTGACGCAACATCCGCAGCGCATCGCCGCCAGTTGCCTGGACCAGCAATGGACCTATGATGAATTGAACCGCCGTAGCAACGGCCTGGGCTACGCGCTGATCGAGGCCGGTGTCGGGCGGGATCAGCCGGTGGCGCTGCTGGCCGAGCGTAACCTGGATTTGCTCGGCATGATCATCGGCAGTTTCAAGGCCGGTGCCGGTTACCTGCCGCTGGACCCAGGTCTGCCAAGCCAGCGTTTGAGCCGCATCATCGACCTGAGCCGCACGCCGTTGCTGGTGTGCACCGAGGCGTGCCGCGAGCAGGCGATTGAGTTGCTCGACGGCACCGACTGCCAGTTACTGGTCTGGGAAGAAGTGCCCGGCCGTGGCGAAAACCCGGGCGTCTACAGTGCGCCGGATAACCTCGCCTATGTGATCTACACCTCCGGCTCCACGGGCTTGCCCAAAGGCGTGATGGTCGAGCAGCGCGGCATGCTCAATAACCAGTTGAGTAAGGTGCCGTATCTGCAACTGACTGACACGGATGTAATCGCCCAGACCGCTTCGCAGAGCTTCGATATTTCTGTGTGGCAGTTCCTCGCTGCGCCGTTGTTTGGCGCGCGGGTGGATATTGTGCCGAACACCATCGCCCATGACCCGCAGGGTTTGCTGGCGCATGTGCAGGCCCAAGGTATTAGCGTGCTGGAGAGTGTGCCGTCGCTGATCCAGGGCATGCTCGCTCAAGAACGCATGAGCCTGGACGGCTTGCGCTGGATGCTGCCGACGGGTGAAGCCATGCCGCCGGAGCTGGCGCATCAGTGGTTGCTGCGTTACCCCGAGATCGGCTTGGTCAACGCTTATGGCCCGGCGGAGTGCTCGGATGACGTGGCGTTCTTCCGCGTTGACCTGGCGTCGACCCGTGGCACGTACCTTCCAATTGGCACGCCAACCGACAACAACCGCTTGTATCTGCTCGATGGTGCGCTGGAGCTGGTACCGCAAGGGGCTGTGGGCGAGTTGTGTGTGGCAGGCACGGGCGTAGGGCGTGGTTATGTCAGCGACCCGTTGCGCACCGCCCAGGTGTTTGTGCCGAACCCGTTCGGTGCGCCGGGCGAGCGGCTGTACCGCACCGGCGACCTGGCGCGTCGGCGCAGCGATGGTGTGCTGGAATATGTCGGGCGTATCGACCATCAGGTGAAGATTCGCGGTTACCGCATCGAACTGGGTGAAATCGAAGCGCGCCTGCATGAACAGCCGGATGTGCGGGATGCGGCAGTCGGCGTGCAGGAAGGCGTCAACGGCAAACACTTGGTGGGTTACCTGGTGGCGACCGATGCAGCGCTGAATCCCGGCGAGCGCCTGGACCGCATCAAGCAACGCCTGCGCGCGGAGTTGCCGGAATACATGGTGCCGCTGCACTGGCTATGGCTCGACCGCTTGCCGCTGAACGCCAATGGCAAGCTGGACCGCAACGCTTTGCCGGCCCTGGAGATTGGCCAGTTGCACAGCCAGGATTACCTGGCGCCGCGCAACGAACTGGAAGCCACCTTGGCGGCGATTTGGGCTGAGGTGTTGAAGGTTGAACGGGTGGGCGTGCAGGACAACTTCTTCGAGCTGGGCGGGCATTCACTGCTGGCCACGCAGATTGCTTCGCGGGTGCAGAAAACCCTGCAACGCGATGTGCCGCTGCGGGCGATGTTCGAGTGCAGCACGGTGGCAGAGTTGGCCGAGTATATCGACGGGCTGGCGGCCAATGAGATCAGTGCGGAGAAGGTGGATCGGCTGAGTGATTTGATGGCGGAGTTGGAGGGCTTGTAATCTTCGCTGACTGTGCGGGCCTCATCGCAGGCAAGCCAGCTCCCACACTTGAATGTATTCACAATTCAAAAGGTGGGAGCGGGCTTGCTCGCGAACGCGTCGGCCCTGGCGCTGCTTATTTCGGGCCGAGAATCTTCACCAGTTTGTCTGGCGACGGCGCGCCTTGCTGTTGCTGCAAGCCGCCCTTGTCATCCCGATAGAAAATCGCCGGTGTTGCCGACAGTTCCAGCTCTTCCATCAGCTTCATGTTGGCATCGAGCTTGGCTTCGATATCTGCCGGGATCTTGTCCAGCGCCTGCAATTTGCTGCCCTTGCCGGCGGCTTCGTGTGCTTCCAGGGCTTTTTGCGGGTCTTTGGCGGCCAGCAGCGCGGCGGATTTGCCTGGGCTGTCTTCGCGAATGATGCCGACCATGATGTGGCGCAATTGCACCTTGCCGGCCTTGACCCACGGGCGTGCCTGTTCCCAGAACATGTTGCAGTACGGGCAGTTGGGGTCACTGAACAGGTAGACGATGCGCGGCGCGTTTTTGTCGCCGTCCTGGATCCAGTTGCTGTGTTCCATCTTGGCCCAGACTTCCTTGGCCATCGGCGCGTACACCAGTTTTTCCAGCGGCGCGCTGCTCAGGTCATTGCCTTGGGCGTCGTACAGGTTACCGGCCAGCACACTTTTACCGTCGGCGGTCAGGTACAGGGCCATGCCACGGTTCTGGTATTGCGCAGCGTAACCAGTGAGGCCGCTGGGCGCGTCGAACTTGCCGAGGATCTTGGCGCCCTTGGCTTCGATCTGTTTGATCGGCGCCGGCCAGTCTTCGGCCTGGGCCAGTGTGGCCGCGAGTGTCAGCGGCAGCAGGGTCAGCAGGTGGCGGAGTCTTGGCATGTCGGTTTCCTTGTGGCAGCAGGGGCAGTGTCGAAGGGTTCCATGGCACGGGCCAGGCTGGCCTGGGACAGTTCGCCCAGGTGGCTGTTGATCAGGCGCCCATCGGCTTGGTAGAACAACGTTGTCGGCAGGGCCATGGAGCCCACGGCCTGGCCGAGGCGGCCGCTGGCATCAAACAGCACGTTGTCGAGGGTCAGGCCTTGGGTGGCGAGAAAGGTGCTGACGCTTTGCATGCTTTCGGCCTGGTTGACGAACAGGAAGGTCACGTCCGGCCGTTGGTGCTGTGCGCGCTCCAGCACCGGCATTTCACGGCGGCACGGCGGGCACCAGGTGGCCCAGAGGTTGATCACCAGCGGGCCGCCTTTGTAGTCGGCCAGTTGCACCACGTCGCCATTGGCATTGCGCAAGGTGATGTCCGGCAGTTGCGAGCCCTTGTCGTAAAGGCTCAGGGACACGCTGGTCAGGCCCCAGAACACCAGCCCGGTGACCACCCCGGCACTCAGGGGTGTGCGCATGGCCGGGCGGCGCCAGCCGTAGAACACGGCGCCCAGCACCAGCGCGATCACGCCGGGCCAGGGCAGGAAGCCGCCGTCGCGCAGGTCGACCATTTGCAGTGGGTCGTGGCTGTAGTCGCTCCAGTACATCAGTACAAAGCTTAAGCGCGCCACCAGCATGCCCAGCAAAAATAGGCTGAACAGCACCGATTCGGGGTTCTCACCGCCGCGCTTGGCCACGCGCCAGCCCGCCAGTGTGGCGAGGATCAGCGCGCTGATCAGCAGGATGTGATTCAGGGCGATGGCGAACGTACCGATGGTCAGGGTCAGCATCAGCGCGCGTCCCGGGTTTGCGTCCAGCGTTGCAGGAAGGCGGCGGCATCCACTTCGCCGGTGATGCGTTGGGCGCGACGTTCTTCACCGTCCGGGCCGATCCACACGAAGCTCGGTGGCCCCGGCACCTTGTAGCGCCCGAGCAGCTCGCGGCTGGCGGCGTTGTCGGCGGTGACGTCCAGGCGCAACAGGCGCACGTCTTTAAGCGCGTCCATCACCTGGGGTTGGCCGAAGACTTGTTTTTCCATGATCTTGCACGACACACACCAGTCGGCGTAGTAGTCCACCAGCACCCATTGGCCCTGGGCCTTGGCGCTGTCGAGCTGGCTTTGCAGCACGGCCGGGTCGTTGATGGTCATGAACGCGTCGTGGGCGCTCGGCGCAGCAGCGACCTTCGAGCCGCTGTAGACCTTCAACGGTTGCCACAGGTCGTCGCTGCCACCGGCCGCTCCTACCACCAGCAGCGCGCCCCACAGGCCCAGCACCAGCGAGCCGGCGCCGAATACCTTGGCCGCCAGCCCGTATTCGCGGGCCAGTGTCCAGCCGCAGTAGGCCATCACCAGCGCCAAGGCGCCCCACAGGCCGAGCCACAGGCTTTCGCCGACCACCGGGCGGATCATCAGCACGGCGGTGCCGAGGAACAGGAAGCCGAAGATGCCCTTGAGCACGTTCATCCAGGTGCCCGGCTTGGGCAGGAAGCGGTTGCCCACGGTCACCAGCAGCAACAGTGGAATGCCGATGCCGATGCCCATGGCGAACAGGATCAAACCGCCGTGCAGCGCGTTGCCGCTCTGGGCGATATACAGCAGGGCGCCCGCCAGCGGCGCGGTCATGCATGGGCCGACCAACAGGCCGGACAGCGCACCGAGAATACCGGCGCCGACCAGGCTGCCACCGCTTTGCTGACGGCTGACATTGTCCAGGCGATCACGCAGGAAGGCCGGCAGTTGCAGTTCAAAGAAGCCGAACATCGGCAGGGCCAGGATCACAAACAGCGCGGCAAAGCTGCCGAGGATCCACGGCGTTTGCAGGAGGGCGGCAAGGTTGCCGCCCAGCAGCGCGGCCAGTACGCCGAGCGCCGCATACACCAGCGCCATGCACACCACATAGCTGCTGGCCAGGGCAAAGCCGCGACGGGGGCTGGCGCCGCTGCCGACCACCAGGCCCGCGAGGATCGGCAGCATCGGCAGCGAGCACGGGGCAAATGCCAGCAGCAGGCCCAGGCCGAAGAACACCAGCAGGCTCCAACCCAGGCTGCGCTGTTGCAGGCCGCTGGCCAGGCTTTGGTCCTGAGCTTGTGCGGTCGCCGCAACGGCCGGGTTGCCGCCCAGGTCTACAGTGATTGATTGCGGCGGGTAGCACAGGCCGGCATCGGCGCAGCCCTGCCAGCCGAGCTTGAGCTGGCCGGTGGCGCCGGCCGGGATCTTCACTTCCAGGCCCTGGCGGTACACTTGCTGCTCGCCGAAGAACTCATCGCTGTGGGCTTCGCCTTGCGGCAGCACGGGTTTTTCAGCCAGGCCGTCGAACTTCATGCGCTGCTGATAAAGGTAATATCCGTCGGCAATCTGCCAATACAGCTGGGTTTCGCCGCTTTCAAGACGCTCGGAGGTAAAGGTGAACGCTTTGCCCACCGGCAAAAAATCGGGTTTGGTCTCGAATGGATTGCCCGGCGCGGCCTGGGCGAACCCTGCGAATAACACCAGCAGAAAGGTAAACAGATACCGCATGGTCAAGCCTTAGTTCGATGCAAGTTAGGCACACAATGTGTGGTGTTGATTAACCGATGATTAACCGGGCGCTATTCTAAACTGAGCGTGTCGGTTTTCACGGCATAATCGGCGCTTAATCCGCCCGACCTTTAATTCCCCCATCTTTCATGAAGGGTTAACCATGCACGTACTGGTCTGTGAAGACGACGAACTGATCGCCAGCGGCATTGTGGCCGGGCTTGGCGCCCAGGGTTTTACCGTCGAGCGCGTGGCTTCGGCCGCCGCCGCACGCGCGATGCTCAAGGCCGCCACGTTCGACATCATGGTGCTCGACCTCGGCCTGCCCGATGAAGACGGCCTCAAGTTGTTGCAACAACAGCGCAGCCAGGGCCTGGAAATCCCGGTGCTGATCCTTACCGCGCGTGATTCAGTCACCAACCGTGTCGACGGCCTGCAAGCCGGTGCCGACGACTACCTGCTCAAACCCTTCGACCTGCGCGAGCTTGCCGCACGCCTGCAAACGTTGCTGCGCCGGGTGGCAGGGCGCCGGGTCAACCTGATCGAACATGGCCAACTGGCCTACGACCCCAGCAGCCGCGAAACTTTCCTGGCCGGCCAGCCGGTCGACCTGTCGCGTCGTGAGCAAGCCTTGTTGCAGGCGCTGTTGCATAACAAGGGCCGCGTATTGTCCAGCGAACAACTCAAGGACAGCGTTTACGGCTTCAACGATGAACTGGAAAGCAACGCCCTCAACGTACACATCCATCACCTGCGCCGCAAATTGGGCAACGGCATCGTCGAAACCGTGCGCGGCCTGGGGTATCGCCTGGGCACGGCGGATGGGGGAGAGGACGCGTCGTGATGAGTTTGCGCCTGCGCCTGACGTTCAAGTTGGGCGCTGCTTTTGTGTTGATCTGGGTCCTGGCTGCCGCCTGGATGCTCAACGATCTGCGCAACCAGATGATGTTTTCCCTCGACCAGCGCCTGGTGGCATCGGCGCGCATGGTGGCCGGGCTGACCGAGCAGATGCCGGGCCTGGCCAGTGTGAGCGGCGCGCCTACGCATTTGCGCACTGAACAACTCAACGTGCCAGGCGGCATGGCTTGCCAGGTCAGCTCCCTGCGCGGGGAAATCCTGGCGCGCAGCCACATGACCCCGGATGAAGGCCTGGAGTCGCGCAAAAGTGGCTTTCGCGACCAGATGATCGACGGTGTGGGCTGGCGCAGCTTCACCTTGTCCCGTGGTGACCTGCTGATCACCACCGCCGACCGTCAGGTGGAGCGCGAGGCGCTGAACCTGTCGATCCTGCTGGCGGCTTCGGTGCCGGTGGGCGTAGCCCTGTTGGGTTGCTTGTGCCTGCTATGGCTGGGCATCGGCCAAAGCCTGTTGCCGCTTAACCGCATGCGCGATGCCTTGATGCGCCGCAGTGCCGATTCCCTCGAACCGCTGCAGATTCACCCGTTGCCCAGCGAATTGAAACCGCTGCTCGACACCCAGAACCAGCTGCTTCAGCGCATCGCCAAGACCATCGAACGCGAGCGCCGCCTCACCGGCGATGCCGCCCATGAACTGCGCAGCCCGCTGACGGCGATCAAGACCCACCTGCAAGTGGCCCGCATGACCGACGGCGCGGCCCGTGACCAGTCCCTGGCCCACGCCGAAGAGGGCGCCGACCGCTTGCATCGCACCCTGGAGCAATTGCTGCTACTGGCGCGGGTCGAGGGCAGCTTGTCGTTTGACGATGGCTTGCAATCAAGCGCCGAACAAGTGGCGCGGCTGGCGATTCAGGATGCCAATGCCGGCGATAACCGCCGTATCGACTTGGTCCTGGCGGACGACCTTACACAATCCCCTGTGGAAATGCCGGTAGCCCTGGCGGTAGCGGCCTTGCGTAATCTGTTGGATAACGCGCTGCGCCATACGCCGGGCGACACTCGCGTTGAGCTGAACGTGTTCACCAGTGCCGACACGGTGGTGTTTCGTGTGCGCGACCATGGCAAGCAGATTTCTGCCGAAGACCTGCAGTACCTCACCCAACGTTTCTGGCGTAATGGCAGCAGCGAGGGCTGTGGCTTGGGCCTGGCGATCGTGCAAGCCATCGTGCAGCGCTGCTCCTGCTCGCTGAAATTCGACAGCCAACCGGACGGCCTGCGGGTCGACTTGGGCATGCCGCTGCGGCGCTGAACACTTTTCTTCAAACACTAAATAGTTACCGCCAGCCTGAAATCCATCCCTTCAGGATGGCGGTAATTTTTTTGCGTTTGAACGGGCTGAATGACTCGGCCTGTATTGAAAAGGATGGTTCTTATGTTAGTGATCGACAGCAGTTTCCCCGCCCAGGATTTTAATCAGCGCAACGGCGAACCCGTGCGGCAGATCATCCTGCATTACACCGCAGCGCCCTTTGCAACGTCTTTGCGCACGCTGACCCGAGGGGGCGTCAGTGCGCACTATCTGCTCCCTGATCCTGATGAACCCAGCTACCACGCTGCCGGTTATGACGAGCTGCGGGTGTTTCGCCTGGTGGACGAGGAGAAGCGTGCCTGGCATGCAGGCGTTAGCCATTGGGGTGGGCGCGATAACCTCAACAGCCGTGCGATTGGTATCGAGATTATCAATCTGGCACGGGACGATGGCGGGGTGTTTACCTTTCCTGCCTATGGCCGGGAGCAGGTTGATATGTTGATTGCGCTGGTTGGCGACATTCTTGGGCGTTACCCGCAAGTGGGGCCTCTGGATGTGCTCGGGCATTCAGATGTGGCGTATTGGCGCAAAAGTGACCCGGGGCCTCGGTTGCCCTGGCAGTGCTTGTTCGAGGCCGGGATCGGCGCCTGGTTTGATGAGGCAACACGGGCGATGTATCAGCGGCGGTTTTGCCTTGGGTTGCCGCCGGAGGTGGAGCTGGAACGGGCGTTTCAGCGGTTCGGGTATAAACCGGCCTTGAATCGTCGTGAGTTTGAACTGCGCACGCGGGCGTTTCAGATGCGCTTTCGGCAGCGGGATTATTGTGGCGCGTTGGATGGCGAGACGTGCGCGATTTTGTATGCGCTGAATGAGCGATATCGAGGTATTTGATCGTTCCCACGCTCTGCGTCGCCTGGGACGCTGCGCGTCCCACCTTCTATCAAAAACCACAACAAGCCTAAATCCCCTCACCGCTGGTGCGTCTCCAGAACATGAAATCCGCACATACGCGGATCGCCCGTTTGGTCACCCCTACCCGCGTATTGAGGGATCGAGAGATGTCAGTCGCTACCAGCCGTGTCGAAGACGCACCGGTGCATGCAGGCGCAGCACCGGTGGAAACGCTCTACCACTTTGAAGAAACCCCATTGCTGGCCCGCCAGCGTCAGCAGGAATCCAACGCCCGCAGCTACCCGCGGCGTATCCCGCTGGCACTTAAGCGCGCCAAGGGCATTTACGTGGAAGACGTCGAAGGCCGCAGCTTTATCGACTGCCTCGCCGGTGCCGGCACCTTGGCACTCGGCCACAACCACCCGGTGGTGATCGCAGCCATTCAGCAGGTGCTGAGCGACGAACTGCCCCTGCACACGCTCGACCTGACCACGCCGGTCAAGGACCAGTTCGTCCAGGACCTGTTCGGCCTGCTGCCGGCAACGCTTGCGCAGGAAGCGAAAATCCAGTTTTGCGGCCCCACCGGCACGGATGCGGTGGAAGCTGCGCTGAAGCTGGTGCGCACTGCCACGGGTCGCAGCACGGTGCTGTCGTTCCAGGGCGGCTATCACGGCATGAGCCAGGGCGCGCTGAGCCTGATGGGCAGCCTGGGGCCGAAGAAACCCTTGGGCGCTCTGCTCGGTAATGGCGTGCAGTTTTTGCCTTTCCCTTACGACTATCGCTGCCCATTCGGCCTGGGCGGCGCCGAGGGCGTGCGGGTCAACCTGCATTATCTGGAAAACCTGCTCAACGACCCGGAAGCCGGCGTGCTGTTGCCGGCGGCGGTGATTGTCGAGGTGGTGCAGGGCGAGGGCGGTGTGATCCCGGCTGATCTTGACTGGTTGCGCGGCTTGCGGCGCATTACCGAGCAGGCCGGTGTGGCGTTGATCGTGGATGAAATCCAGAGCGGTTTCGGCCGCACCGGCAAGATGTTTGCCTTTGAACACGCCGGCATCATCCCCGACGTTGTGGTGATGTCCAAGGCCATCGGCGGCAGCTTGCCGCTGGCGGTGGTGGTGTATCGCGACTGGCTCGACACCTGGTTGCCGGGCGCGCATGCCGGAACCTTCCGGGGTAACCAGATGGCGATGGCGGCGGGCTCGGCGGTAATGCGCTACCTCAAGGAACACGACCTGGCCGGCCACGCGGCGGCCATGGGCGAGCGCCTGGCAGAGCACCTGCGCATCCTGCAGCGCGACTTTGCGCACCTGGGCGATATTCGTGGGCGTGGGCTGATGCTGGGCGTTGAGCTGGTCGACCCCAACGGCACGCCCGATATCCAGGGCCACCCGCCGGTGCACCGCCAACTGGCGCCGCTGGTGCAGCGCGAATGCCTCAAGCGTGGCCTGATCCTGGAGCTGGGCGGCCGGCACGGCAGCGTGGTGCGCTTCCTGCCGCCGCTGGTGATCACCGCCGCCGAAGTCGACCGCGTGGCCGAGATCTTCGGGCGTGCGCTGACGGCAGCGGTCGCCAGCCTCTAATTTTTAGTGGGCTTGGTACGTTTCTACAGATATCAGTGCTGCGCGTGGTGCGCAGCCGGCTTTTCAGCGATGGAGAACAGCAATGACCTCAGTATTTGACCGCGACGACATCCTGTTTCAGGTAGTGGTCAACCACGAAGAACAGTATTCCATCTGGCCCGACTATAAGGCTGTGCCGGAAGGCTGGCGTACCGTGGGCAAGAGTGGCATGAAGAAAGAATGCCTGGCTTACATCGAAGAAACCTGGACTGATATGCGCCCGTTGAGCCTGCGTCAGAAGATGGATGGCGCTGCGCTGGCTGGCTGACACACTGTGGGAGATTCTATGGCTGAAGGTTGCCCCTCAACCATAGAATCTCCCACAGTAAAGCCTTACTGCGGTGCGTTGGTATACAGGTAATCCGTCGCCAGCGACGCCAGCGTCCGCACCCCCACCACCAACGCCGACTCGTCCACAAAGAACCCCGGGTTATGGTTCGGCGCCGCTTTGCTCATGTCCTGATCCCTCGGCGTCACGCCCAGAAACACAAACAGCCCTGGCGCTTCCTTGGCGTAAAACGAGAAGTCCTCGGCGCCGCCCACCAGTGGGCCTTGCACCACATCATCCTTGGCCGCCCAGCGCAGGCTTGGCAGCATCTTCTCGGTCAGGGCCGGGTTGTTGATGGTCGGGTCGTATTTTTCGATGATCGTGACTTCGGCTTTGGCACCGCCGCTTTCGGCGATTTTCTCTACGGTCTGGCGCACGTCCGCGTGCAGTTTCTGGCGAATGCCGTAGTCGTAGGAACGGATGGTGCCGCTCATGTCCACCGACTCGGGGATGATGTTGTAGCGGGTGCCGCCGTTGATGGTGCCGATGCTCACCACCGATGGGAATGACGAGATGTCAGTGCGGCGACTCACCACAGTTTGCAGGCCGACAATGGTTTGCGCGCCGACGGTGATCGGGTCGATACCGTCCCACGGGCGGCCGGCGTGGGTCTGTTTGCCGAGGATCTTGATGCGCAGGTCATCGGAGCTGGCCAGGGTCGGGCCAGGGCGATAGGCAATTTGCCCGGCAGGTACACCGGCCCACACATGCAGGCCGAACACCGCGTCTGGCTTGGGCGACTTCATCACGCCTTCCTGCACCATCATTTTTGCACCCCAGGTGTTTTTGCCGTCGGGGATAAAGTCGCTCGGGCCTTCTTCGGCCGGCTGGAAGTAAAACACCACGGTGCCGGGCAGGCGCTCGCGCATGCCGGTGAGGATTTTCGCAGTGCTCAGCAGGATTGCCGTGTGGGCGTCGTGGCCGCAGGCGTGCATCACGTCGACTTCCTTGCCCAGGTAGGTGCCTTTGGCTTTGGAGGCGAAGGGCAGGTCGGCGACTTCCTTGACCGGCAGCGCATCCATGTCGGCACGCAGGGCCACGGTGGGGCCGGGCAGTGCACCTTTCAAGATGGCGACCACGCCGGTGCGGGCCACGCCGGTTTTGACTTCAAGGCCCAGGTCGCGCAGTTGTTTGGCGACCAGTTCGGCGGTGCGGGTTTCGGTATTGCCCAACTCGGGGTGGGCGTGAATATCGCGGCGGGTTTCCAGCAACGCCGGTTCGAGGATTTTGGCCTGGGCGGCGATTTCCTCCCGAGCACTCTCTTGTTCGCTGCCCTGGCCGCTGCTGGCGGCAATCACCGCGCTGCTGGCGAGCCCGCAGAGCATGCCGAAAACCCATTGGTGTGTCAGACCGTTCAAACGCATACAGACCTCTCCTTATTTATTGTTGTTGATCTTTCTCCTGCACAGTGCCGGCGGTCACCACCTGCACGCTCAAGCGCGGTGTTGCCAGGTCCAGCCCGGCTTCATCCAGATGGCGCTTGAGTGACAGGTTGAACGCCCGCGACACTTCCCACTGCTTGATCGGCGCGGTCTTGAAGCGCGCCCGCAGGATCGCGCTGCCGGACTCAAAGCTCTCAACGCCCTGAATCTCCAGCGGCGACCAGATATTGCGGCGTTGCAGCGGGTCGTTGCGCATTTTCTGGCCAACATCGCGCATCAGCTTGATGGCGTCGTCGATCTCCATGTTGAAGGGGATCGCCACCCGGAAGATCGCATAGCCGAACTCCCGCGAGTAGTTTTTGATGCTTTTGATTTCGCTGAACGGAATGGTGTGTACGATGCCGTCGATATCGCGCAGGCGCACGGTACGGATGGTCAGGCCCTCGACGGTGCCGAGGTGGCCGCCGACATCCACGTAGTCATCAATCGCCAGGGAATCTTCGATGATGATGAACAGGCCGGTGATCAAGTCCGCTACCAGCGACTGTGCACCAAAACCGATGGCGATACCGATCACACCGGCACCGGCCAGCAGCGGCGTGACGTTCATGCCCATGTTCGCCAGGGCGACGATGGCGGCGATGATAAAGATGGTCACGAACAGCACGTTGCGGATCAGCGGCATCATGGTCTGCGCACGCGCATTGGCCAGGCCTTTGCGCGAGCGGGTGAGCGCATGGTGGATCGCGGTGTCGCTGAGAATCCAGATCAGCCAGGCAAACAGCAGCGTGCCGCCCAGGCCGAACAGCTTGACGCTGACTTCATGGCCGTCACCTTCGGTAAAGCGAATCATCGACAGGCCCCACACGCGCAGGCCCAGCTCGATGAATACCAGCCACACCACCAGATGGGCCAGGGTATAGACGAAACTTTTCAGGCGCTCGGAGTACAGCGCGTGGCGCTTGTGCCCACGTTGTGGCTTGAGCGCATGGCGGCGCACCAGCCCGTTGATCACCATGCACAGCACCAGCAACACCGTGCACAACAATGATTGGCGCAGCGCGGTGCTGGTGTCGCCGGCCGACAGGAAGGTGGCGAACAGTGAGATGCCCACCAGCAACAGCGCCGGGATGTACCAGAAGGAGCCGATGATCGAGAGCGTATCGGTGAGGGCGCGACGCGTAAGGCGGCGTGACAGCGGCTGGTTGCGGATCAGGTGCGCAATCGGTCGGCGGAAGCGCAGGATAAACACACCGGTGGACAGCGCGGCCATCACATTGGCGACGGTTGCGGCGGTGTGGGCCAGATGCTGGCCAAGCGCCGCGACCAGCCTTGGGTCGCTCAGGGCTTCACCGAAGGCGGCAAAACTGCCGATCCACCACAACGGGCGGAAGGCCTGATGACGCAGGATGTACAGCGCCCGGTGACGGTGCGGGCCGTCGAGTACCGAGAAGGCAATCACGCAGATCGCCGAGAAACAGGTGCCGACCACCAGCGCATAGGCCAGCACCATCGCCAGGGATTTGCCCAGGGACGACGGCAGCGCGTAGCTGAGGTAAACCGTGATGATCAACGCAATCAGCCATGGCCCGAGTTTACGCAGGGCGAAGCGCACCATGTCCCAGGTACGCGGGTGTTGCGGCAGTTCTTCGGGCAGGCCGAAACGCTCGCGCACGCGGTGGCTGAGCCAGATCAGCGCGGCGGCCAGCAGGCTCCACACTGCCAGGATCACGGCAAAACCGAAAATGATCGGCAGCCATTCGGTGGCCGGCAGCATCAGCGCCGTGAGTTCATCCTTGGCCAGGTCGACCTCGTTGGACCAGCGCCCCAGCGGGCTGTCGGCCCCGGAAAACTGGGCTTCAAGTTCGGCCAGGGTGCTGCCGATCAAGCCAAGCACGCCTTGTTCGGTGGCGGGCTGGGCTTTTTGTGTGGCTTCGCGCAGCTTCTTCAGGTCGCTCAGCAACTGGGTGCGCTGCTGGTCGTTTTCCAGGGTCTTGATCACCTCGTCCAACGACTGGCCCAACGGCACATCGGCCTGGGGCTGGGTCTTGTTGGTACTGCCCAGCAGGCCGGGCAGGCTCACGGCGTTTGCTGGCGCAAGGGGCAGCAGCGTGAGCAGGGCGATCAGAAAATAGCAGGGCAGGGCAAACAGACGGGAAAGCACGAGGCGGTCAACCTTGAAAACGACGAATTGACCGAGTGTACGAGGCCGCTATGCCCAATGCGAGTGCATTTGTTATTCCGCGAGTTTGGCGAGGATCTTGTAAACCACAGTGCCGAGAATCAACAGCATGCCGATCCACATGCCAAACACCCCCACGGGCTTGTCGCGAAAGTTGAAGCCGGTCGCGAGCAGGATCATGCCGATGATGATAGGAATGAGCATGGCGTGGAATGAAGACATGGAGATCATGGGGCGACGGCCTTGTCGGAGTGGGAATACTGACAAGTCTAGGCCGGATTATGCAAAGTGGCAGTGATATGGGTCAGGTTTATGCAAAACCTGACCGCATTCAGGCCCTGATGTCAGGGCAGATCGCGACTCGCATAAAACGCACCCAACACCTTCACCAGGTGCGCCAGATCATGGCTGCCACACAGCTCACGAATCGAGTGCATGGCAAACGTCGGCAAGCCGATGTCCACGGTACGCACGCCCAGGTGGCTGGCGGTGATCGGGCCGATGGTCGAGCCACAGCCCATGTCGCTGCGCACCACAAAGCTCTGCACCGGTACTTCCTGGGCCATGCACAGGTGGCGGAAGAACCCGGCGGTTTCGCTGTTGGTGGCGTAGCGCTGGTTGCTGTTGACCTTGATCACCGGGCCGGCGTTGAGTTTCGGGCCATGGTTGGCGTCGTGTTTCTCGGCGTAGTTGGGGTGTACGCCGTGGGCGTTGTCTGCCGAGACCAACAGAGATTTCTGAATGGTGCGTACGAATTCTTCACCTTCCGGCAAAAGACGGCGCAGGGTCTGCTCCAGCATCGGGCCATCCGCACCGCAGGCCGAGCAGGAGCCGACTTCTTCGTGGTCGTTGCACACCAGCACGCAGGTTTCGTCGTTTTCGCTGGTGAGCAAGGCTTGCAGGCCGGCGTAGCACGACAGCAGATTGTCCAGGCGCGCACCAGCGATGAAATCGCCATTGAGGCCGATCACCGCAGCACTTTGCGTGTCGTAGAAGCTCAACTCGTAGTCGAGCACCACATCGGCGTTCAGGCCGTGTTCGCGGGCGAGTTGCTCAGTAAGCACGGCGCGGAAGTCCACCCTCTCGTCACCGGCGAACTGCGCAAGGATCGGCGGCAGCTCGGTCTGGGCATTGATCGCCCAGCCCTGGTTGGCTTCACGGTTCAGGTGAATCGCCAGGTTGGGGATGATGGCAATCGGCAACTTGAAATCGATCAGTTGGCTCTCGACCTTGCCGTCGCGGCGGAAGGTCACGCGGCCGGCCAGCGACAGGTCGCGGTCGAACCATGGCGCCAGCAGCGCGCCGCCGTAGACTTCCACGCCCAACTGCCAGAAGCCCTGGCGTTGCAGCTCCGGCTGGGGCTTGACCCGCAGGCACGGGCTGTCGGTGTGGGCGCCGACCATACGGATGCCGTCTTGCAGCGGCGAATGCTTACCGAGCTTGAAGGCGATGATCGAGGAGTCGTTACGGGTGACGTAATAGCGCCCGTTGGCCTCGGTGGCCCAGGTTTCGCGCTCGTCGAGCCGCTGGTAACCGGCCGCTTCCAGGCGCTGGGCGAGGGCGGCAGTGGCATGAAAAGGAGTAGGGGAGGCCTTGAGGAAGTCGATCAGGCCTTGATTCAACGCTTCGCGCATAAATAGCTCCAGACAGCAATGCGCGGAGTTTACCGTTCGATGGCGAGAACTGCACATAACAAATGTGGGAGCGGGCTTGCTCGCGAATGCGGTGTGTCAGTCACTGAATGTGTATCTGATCCACCGCATTCGCGAGCAAGCCCGCTCCCACATTTTGATCGTATTGCCAATTTTAGAACGGAGCCGGGCACT